>JAKFFP010000216.1:0-20047 GCA_036675045.1 Bacteriovoracales bacterium
TTGGGGCCAATGAAGGTGATTCCTTTCTTCGCGAGAGCTTCAGAGAATTCTCTGTTCTCAGAAAGAAATCCATAACCCGGATGAACTCCATCGATCTTGTAATCATCGATGAGTTTCATGATCCGTGGGATATTGAGATATGTGTCTTTGTTGTTTGAACCTTCCAGTCTCACCCACTCCTGACAATACTCAAGATGAGGCGGCTCAGTTTCATTGTCGGTCCAGACTCCCACGGAAATAAGTCCCAATTCATTCAGGGCCTTCGCCACGCGAATGGCAATTTCTCCGCGGTTAATAATTAAAACGCGTTTTCCTTTCATAGTGGAATGTTCCCGTGCTTACGTTCCGGACGATTTATTTTCTTGTTCTCCAGCGCTTTGAGATATTGGTACAAGCGCTGTCTCGTTTGCTCTGGCTGGATAATCTCATCGATGTAACCCAGCTCAGCCGCGCGATACGGATTAGCGAATTCGTTTTCGTAATACTCAACGTGCTTCGATTTATTGGCCATGTCGTTACGATAAATAATATTCACGGCACCGTCGGCACCCATCACCGCAATTTCAGCTGTGGGGTAAGCGAGATTAATGTCAGCGCGGATATGTTTCGACGCCATGACGTCATAAGCTCCGCCGTAGGCCTTTCTGGTAATAAGAGTTATCAGCGGAACAGTGGCTTCCGAATAAGCGTAAAGAAGCTTGGCCCCATGACGGATGATTCCGCCATACTCCTGGACCGTTCCCGGTAAGAAGCCTGGAACATCCACCAGAGTAATGATCGGAATATTGAAAGCATCACAAAAACGCACAAAGCGTGCAGCTTTCACGGCCGAATCAATATCGAGACATCCGGCGAGGAACGCCGGCTGGTTTGCCACTATTCCGACTTTGATTCCACCGATTGAAGCAAAACCAGTAATGATATTTTTTGCAAAGTCCGGTTGAACTTCCATGAAGTGCTGGTCATCCACCACTTCCATGATGAGTTCCTTCATGTCGTAGGGTTTCTTCGAACTGTCCGGAATAAAGGTCTTGAGCTTATTATTAACCCTCACCGGGGAATCCGTTGTGAGTCTTGTCGTATGCTTTCCTTTATTACAGGAAGGTATAAAGGCGAAAAGTTCTCTTACTCTTTCAAAGCAGTCATCCTCATCTTCTGTGCGGAAATGGGCAACGCCTGATTTTTCATTATGCGTATGTGCCCCGCCCAGAGCGTCTTTCGTGACTTCTTCGTGAGTCACGGTCTTGATCACATCCGGACCGGTCACAAACATATAGGAAGTCTTATCCACCATGAAAATAAAATCTGTCATCGCGGGGGAATAAACTGCACCTCCGGCACACGGACCCATGATCACAGAGATCTGCGGGATCACACCGGAGGCCTGAACGTTCCGATAAAAAATTTCCGCATACCCAGCGAGAGCATCAACGCCTTCCTGGATCCTGGCCCCACCGGAATCGTTGAGACCAATCACCGGAATTTTATTATCAAGAGCAAAGTCCATCACCTTGCAGATCTTCTTTGCGTGAGAAGCTCCCAGCGCTCCTCCCCAGCAAGTGAAGTCCTGAGAGAAAATGGCGACCTGCTGGCCATTAATTTTCCCAATCCCGGTAATAACTCCGTCACCAAGATACTTCGTCTTATCCATGCCAAAGGCATTACATCTATGGGTAACGAATTTATCGAATTCGATGAATGATTCTGGATCTAAAAGCTTATTGATTCTTTCACGAGCAGTGTACTTACCTTGCTCATGTTGTTTGTTGATACGTTCCTGGCCACCGCCGAGTTCTGCCTCTTTCGAGAGCCTCGCCAATTGCTCGTTACGCTGCTCATTTGTCAGCATTCTCTCCTCCTGGATTTGAATCCAGAAGTTATACCTTGGAAGACCCTTGGGGTAAAGAATTTGACTCAGGTTGCCAGCACTTCAACTCGACTTTTCCCTGATTAATTTCAATGTAATGGCACGAGAGAAGCCATGATCCCGGATTAAGATATCGCTTTTCGTTTTTTAATGTCACTTCACCCGGATGATGAGTGTGACCGAAGACGACACAATCAAATCCCCGCTGGGAAATTTCGAAGGCCGCCTCCGCAAATTCCGGTGGCTCACCGAGGATCCCTGATTTTTTTGCACGCACGCGGGCGCGCCACTTTTCAAAGGAAATCCAGGCCCGATAAAAATTCGGAGAAATCTTGAGTAGAAGCCCACCTAGATGAGTGAGTCTGCCATAAAGCACAGGATGCTTCACGAAGAATGGATCATAGAGATGTCCGTGCTCAATTCTTACTCTTTTTCCTGCAGACTTCACATTGAGAAATGGTGAGACTTTAAAGTAGCCCCAGTCCTCCAGGAAATTCTCGAGACTCATGTCGTGGTTCCCGACGACATAGTAAATATTATGCAGTTCCTTATTAAGCGATTTAATCGTCCGGATGACTTCCGGCATTTCAGTGATAATCTTCCCGTATGAAGCCTGGGCCATTTCAATGCCATCACCATTGATACAAATATCATAATTCTGGGAAGCGGCCCACTTTATAAATGCCAGCGCCAGATGTGAAGTATTTGAAAAAGGATTTCCGAGGTGGAGATCACTAATGATGACCATTTTCTCCGAGTTGAGATTGGTAATCATCTTCCGCTGATCGCAGTCAGAATCTCATCCACTTTTTCTTTAGGGATATTTCCCTGTTTAATAAGATCGATGAGTCTTTCATTGGAAACTTTGATCCGAAGTGAAAGTGCCTGGAGCATCTCGAAAGCAAATGTCGGATCCCTTCTGATCTTCAGTAAGAATCCGCCCGGCTGAAGTACCAGCAGCTTGGTCTTGCCGACCGCCCTGGCTCCCGCAAAACGCTGCCCGCCCTGCAGGAGTGCCATATCTCCGAAGAATTCACCGCGCTCAAAGGTTACGAGTTTCAACGGACCGACTTCGGTATTCTTCCAGATCTCAGCTTTCCCTTCCTGAATGATAAAAAGATCCCGGGAAGTATCACCTTCTTCAAAGATCATTTCACCATCTTCATACTGGACGGTTTTCTCGTGTATCAATTTGTTGGTAATTACTTTAGCCATTACTGAGGAGAAACTTCTCTCGCATCGGACGAAGGAACTCCGGGGGAAGAAGGAACTTCTTTGGCTTGATTCGTGTTTACGATCGCCGGATGGTCACACTGACGAGTTTGATCCTCACGACAAAGGAACGTAACCACTTTCGAATTGCGGGTGATAGTCACTCTTTTTTGACCTCGCGCGATCCTCGCGACATGTACTGTGGCATTAAAGGGAGCATCAAATGTTACACTTCCATTGCGAACTCGTCTGAGAGGCTCAGCGTATGGCCAGTGCATGCCACGATCCTCAGCCGCTTCACCAAAGAATGCCATGGAGATATTTTTCTGGAAATCCTCCGCCACCGTCGGCGTTTTCTGGCCCATTCCCGGGCCATTGGTGAGGGCCTTGTCTCCTGCGCTCAACGGTGCGAAGAGAGAAGTGAAAACACCTTCCTGAAAACTTTCCACGAAGCAACCTAAGTCCCGGTCGGCCACGAAATCACGGATAGAGACTTCAGTCCGGCAATCTAACGGCTTTTCCTCTGCCGTTGCCAGCAGAGGAAGCGTGATAAGGAAAATGATCGAAAGAAATTTCATTACTCGCCTGCAGCACGTTTCTGAGCGCGCTTATCCAGGCCGTATTTTTCAACTTTCATGATGAGACCCGCTCTCGAGATCCCGAGTTCCTTAGCGAGCTTCGACTTGTTAAAGCCAGTGCGCTTAAGACCTTCACGGATCATGAGAATTTCGAGTTCTTCCAGGGCATCTTTGAGAGAACCATTCGTGTTCACACCCTTGAGGAATGCTGAACCACCGCCATTGCCGTGACCGGCATTCGCATCAGCCGATTCAAAAATACGGGCCGAAAGCATATCAGGCGTGATGTTCTTTTCTTCACCAGCGAGGACAACGAGACGCTCAACTTCGTTCTGAAGCTCACGAACGTTACCCGGCCATGTATGATCGAGCATCTTCTCAAGACACTTCTTCGAGAATGACTTGAGCGGCATTCCGGCCTCTTCACACTTCTTCTGAAGGAAGAAGTCCATCAGCACAGGAATATCTTCCTGACGCTCACGAAGGGAAGGAAGAGCAACGTTAATCACGTTGATTCTGTAATAAAGATCTTCGCGAAACTCGCCTTTAGCAATCATCTCTTTAAGATTTTTATTGGTCGCAGCGACGACGCGAACATTCACTTTCTTCGGCTGAGTTGCACCTACCGGCATGTAAGTTCCTTCCTGGAGAATACGAAGGAGTTTTACCTGCATGGAAGGAGAAGTATCTCCGATTTCATCGAGGAACAGTGTTCCTCCGTTAGCAACTTCGAATACACCTTTCTTGTCCTTGATGGCACCGGTGAAGGATCCCTTCACGTGACCAAAGAGTTCCGAATCAAGAAGGTTATCGTTGAACGCTGAACAGTTTACTGCCATGAAGACAGCATCTTTTCTCGATGAATTGTAGTGCACGGCCTTGGCAACCATCTCTTTACCGGTACCGTTCTCACCCTGAATAAGGATGGTTGATTCCGAGTTGGAAACCTTAGAGAGGAGGTGATAAACCTGCTGCATCTTCTTAGATTTACCAATGAGGTTGTGATAACGATATTTGTTACCGAGCTCAGAGTTAAGATCCATGATTCGAGCTTCGCGCTTCGAGATTTCCTGGTGGAAAGTCCCGACTTCGTCTGCCACGATATAGAGAAGCTCTTTCATCTCTGAATAGAAACGACCAGAGAACTTCTTCACTTTCGAGATCGCCAGCTTAGCATCTTCCTGGCCGATTCCGCATTCGACCATTTTTTGTACAACGGCATCCTGCTCTTCAGAAGTTGTTGTGTCTTTGAAGTAAGGGTATGCAACCACAACACCGCAGAACTCTCCATCCACTACCACTTTATGAGAGAATCCATATGTGCCCGGGAAGAAGGCTTCAAACTCATAGCTGTCTTCATTGCTTGAATTGTAGAATTCGAGAACTTTTTCGACATCTGATTCGAGCCAATCGTGGCCGAAAGAATGAGTCATCTGAAGTTTCAGAAATGGTGACTTGAATGAGTATCCCTGATCCTGGAGAAACTGTACGCGACCCTGAGCATCCACATAAAGGACATCAAGTCCGTACCAGTTACCCACGATCTTCTCGAGGGACTTAGTAGTATGTAGGTCTTTAATCGATTTCCAATCAATCATGCGAATCTCCTGTGCTCAAATGTCCAATCCGTGAACATTTTGGATTTAATCGTCTAACTCTTCGGCACTTTGTAAGATTTCTTGACAGGAGAATTGATCGTTTGCGGATTTTATTTACAATTTGCGGGTGGAAATCTGCAGAAATTCGTCAAAAGTTTGGAAAAACATGGTCTTGTTCCAGTCCTGAGGACCGACATACTTCTTCAGCGTGGTTTTATCCGACGAAAACACATAAGTTTCCGGCACCCGACTGGTACCGAAAATATCCCGGTGAACATTCCCATTATCCATCAGCCAGGTAATCGGAGCATCCTTTGGTACCGGCTGAGACTTGAGATGCTTCTGCACCTTGCGAACTTCATCATTAACCGCCACCAGAAGAAAATTCACGCCCGGCCTATCTTTAAACCGCTCTATAAACTTCAAAAGCTCGGGCAGCTCAGCTTCACAGGGGGCACACCAGGTCGCCCAATAATGGACAATAGTGAGGTCCTGGGGACCGAGATCATCCAGATGAAAGGGTTTCCCATCGAGTGTCTCAAAGGCAGCACTCGGCATTTTCGCCAGAACGGCCTGGGATTGAGACGCTGGAACGAGTTGAGACTCCAGACTCTTCTTTTGCCAGAAGGTATAGAGGACAGTGATCGCGATAACGGAAAGAATGGCGGCAATTCGTTTAAACATAAAAAAAAAGGCCCGCTTTCGCGGGCCTAATGATTATTCAACAAATGCGATGAAAGCTTCTTTAGCTCCGTCACCAAGACGGCCTTCAGAAAGCTTAAGGATACGAGTGTATCCGCCTGGACGCTGCTTGAACTTAGGAGCAACGTTCGTGAAGAGAGCGTTTACTGCATCTCTATTATTGAGTTTTGTGAAAGCAAGACGACGATTTGCAATCGTATCGTTCTTAGCGATTGTCACAAGCTTCTCGATGAAAGGACGGATAGCTTTCGCTTTCGTCTCAACAGTGCGGATTTTTCCGTGCTTGATGAGGTCACAGCAAAGACCCTGTACGAGAGCTTTTCTGTGCTGGGGCTTAACGCCCATTTTGTATCTGTGATTACCGTGTCTCATAAAATCTCCTAAAAAGAACGCTACTACTCAGCGTGCTGAACTTGCTTCATGATGTTGTCGACTTTCATACCGAGACCAAGGCCCATGGAAGAAAGAATCTCTTTGATTTCATTGAGAGACTTACGTCCGAAGTTCTTAGTTCTGAGCATTTCGCCTTCAGTCTTAGAAACGAGCTCGTAAATATACTTGATGTTTGCATTCTGTAAACAGTTAGCAGAACGAACAGACAGCTCAAGTTCAGAAACTGGCTTGAGAAGTGCTTCGTTAGCAACGCCACCGCTGGCACCTGCTGTAGCAGCTGGTTTAACCTCAGCAGGAGCATCTTTATCTTCAAAGTTGAGGAAGACTGCGAGCTGATCACGAAGGATCTTCGCAGAAATCGCAACAGCGTCTACTGGATCAATTCCAGAAGAAGTCCATACTTCGAGAGTAAGTTTATCGTAATCAGTTCTCTTACCAACACGTGAGTTTGTCACAGTGTAGTTCACACGGTGAACTGGTGAGAAAAGAGTATCGAGATAGATCCATCCAACAGGAAGATCAAAAGCTTCTTTGTTATCAAGAGCTGTAACATAACCTTTACCGCGAGCAATCTTGAGTTCCATACGGATAGATCCGCCGGAAGAAACGTTAGCGATAACGTGATCAGGGTTCAGAACTTTTACGTTTGAATTTTCCTGAATATCAGATGCGCGAGCCGGACCTTCAGAATTCTTCTCGAGAACGAGAGTCACTTCTTCTTTGTCTGTAATTTTGAAACGAATTTCTTTGAGGTTCAGAATGATTTCTGAAACTTCTTCTTTAATGTTGTTGATTGTTCCGAACTCGTGGTCAACACCATCAACCTTAACAGCAACAATCCCTGCACCCTGGAGTGAAGAGAGAAGTACGCGGCGAAGAGAGTTACCAAGAGTAAGACCGTATCCACGCTCAAGCGGCTTAGCAGTGAATTTACCGTAATTACCTTTGAGAGATTCAGTATCAACTTCAAGGGCAGCAGGACGAATCATGCCGGCCCAGTTTTTGCTCATATAGTTCATCGAAAGACTCCTAATCTAAAAAATCTGCAGGGACAGGAAACGATTAAACTCTTCTTCTCTTCGGTGCACGACAGCCGTTGTGTGGCATCGGGCTCATGTCGGCAACAGAAGTGATTCTGAGTCCGGCAGCGAGGAGAGCGCGGATGGCGTTTTCACGACCAGCGCCTGGGCCTTTGACTTTTACGTCAACAGAGTTAAGGCCGTGTTCAGCAGCTTTCTTAGCCGCTTCCTGAGAAGCAACCTGAGCCGCGAACGGAGTTGATTTTTTAGATCCACGGAAACCGAGTCCACCAGCAGAAGCCCAAACAACAGCGTTACCGTCAGCATCGCTGATTGTTACGATAGTATTGTTGAACGAAGCGTGGATGTGACATACGCCGTGAGATAAATTTTTACGAACTTTCTTCTTTCCGCCCTTAGAGCCGCCCGTTTGAGCGCCAGCGTTTTTCATTCCAGAAGCTTTTTGTGAGTCAGTCATTGCCATACAATTATCCTACCTTAAATTACTTCATTGCCTTGATTGATTTCTTACCAGCGATTGCCACAGCAGGACCCTTACGAGTGCGTGCGTTTGTGTGCGTGCGCTGACCGCGAACAGGAAGGCCTTTACGGTGACGAATACCACGGTAACAACCAAGATCCTTGAGACGCTTGATGTTCAGAGCGATTTCGCGACGAAGGTCACCTTCAACTGCGTAAGCTTCGAGAGCTGTACGAATCGTCTGGATCTCTTCCTCAGTTACATCGTTTGAGCTTTTGTTGGCGTCAACGCCAGCAACTGCCAGAACGTCTGCAGCAACTTTAGGACCAACGCCATAGATTGATCTCATAGCGATGCTCATTTTTTTGTTTCTTGGTAAGTCTACACCTAATAAACGTGCCATATGTTTCCCCTACTACCCTTGTTTTTGCTTGTGCTTTGGATTGGTTTTGCAAATTACGCGTAGAACGCCTTCGCGTTTTACAACTTTGCAGTCTTTACAGATCGGCTTCACGGAAGAACGTACTTTCATAATAATTAACCCTTGCTTCTAAAAATGATTCGACCTTTATCCAGGTCATATTTACTAATCTCGATCACTACTTTGTCGCCAGGTAGGATTTTGATAAAATTCATTCTCATCTTTCCACTAATGTGCGCTAAAACAACGTGTCCATTAGGGAGCTTTACGCGAAACCTTGTGTTGGGTAAAAGTTCAAGAACTTCCCCTTCCACTTCAATTGTGTCAGTTGACTCAGCCATGCCCTTCCTAAAAAGTAAGTGACCTTATATAAAATAAATTTCTATAAGACAATAAACTTTAAATGTGAAACGTCAAACCTTAGAGGAGATCTTCAAGAAGATTTCATCAACCGACTTTTCCGCATCAACTCTCATCAATCGACCTTGATCTTGGTAGTACTTTAGTACCGGATTAACAGTGTCTTGGAAGACTTGAAGACGGTTTTTAATCACGTCTTCCTGATCATCGGCTCTCTGTACGAGATTAGTACCACCGCACACGTCGCATACACCTGTTACCTTAGGCGCTTTTGAGATGAGATTATATATAGCACCACAGGTCTTACATGTCCTGCGGTTTGTTAAACGACTTACCAGCTTCCCCATGTCCATTTCAAAGTACACAGCGGTAGATGGGGCCCCTTTCAACACTTCTTTATCCAGAGTCTGGGCCTGAGCAATGTTTCGCGGATACCCGTCGAAAATATACTGAGAATTCTGAAGGTCAACATTCGCTTGTAAAAGACGAATTACCAGATCATCAGAAACCAGAGCACCAGAATCCATCACAGTCTTCACTTCTTTTCCCAGAGGTGATTGCTTAGCAATCTCTGCGCGAAGAAGGTCACCAGTCGAGATGTGTTTCAATCCCTTGTCTGAGACCAGCTTGCCTGCCTGAGTACCTTTGCCGGACCCAGGAGCCCCGATGAAAATCAGATGTGACTTCATTATTCTTAGAACCTCTTCACACCTGAATATTTGCCTTTAACTTTATAGGCAGTATCCAGACGCTGGGAGATCATGAAGCTCTCTGCTTGAGCCATTGTATCAATGGCAACACCAACAAGAATCAACAGCGATGTTCCACCGAAGTAGAACGGCACTTTTGCATAGTTAAAGAGAATCGCAGGCATAATACAGATGGCAGCAACATAGATCGCGCCAATCAATGTAAGACGGCTAATAACATTATTCAGGAAGTCAGCAGTCTGCTCGCCCGGACGAATCCCCGGAATGAATCCGCCATTCTTCTTCAGCGACTCAGAAACATCATCAGTCTTGAACTGAATCGTTGCATAGAAATATGCAAAGAAAACAATGAGGCCGATAAAGACTACGTTATAGAGCATCTTGCCTGGGGCAAAGAGGTTCTGAACGTCATCAAAATAGGACTTCACTGGTGAATCCTGAGGAATGAACTGAGAAACAGTCGTCGGAAACCCGAGGAGTGCAGAAGCAAAGATCGGTGGCATAACGCCAGAGATATTTACCTTGATCGGAAGGTGAGAAGTCTGTCCACCGAACACACGGTTATTAACTACACGTTTGGCGTACTGAACCGGCACTTTTCGGAACGCTCGCTCAACATAAATAATGAACCAGAATGAAACCAGCATGATCGCAAGAACGATCACAATATTCACCACACTCATTTCTCCATTATTGAAGAGATTGAATGTGTCGCGGATACCACTAGGAATCCCAGCAGCAATACCAGCAAAGATAATGAGAGAGATACCGTTACCAATACCACGCTCAGTGATCTGCTCACCTAACCACATAACAAACATGGTACCGGCAGTCAGACCAATTACAGTAAGAAGTCTAAAACCCATTCCTGGATCAAGAACCACTGGAAGGTTATTTGAAGTTTTTACGTTTTCAAGTCCTACGGCAAGTCCGTACCCCTGGAACATACACAGAAGTACAGTCGCGTAACGAGTGTACTGCTGAATTTTCTTATGCCCGTCCGGCTCTTTCTGAAGCTCAGTGAGAGCTGGGATTGAGTAAGAAAGGAGGGAGAAAATAATCGAAGAAGTAATATAAGGCATGATCCCTAATGCAAGAACTGAGAAGCGCTCGAGAGCACCACCAGAAAAAGTATTAAAGACACTAAAGAGCGATCCCTGCATTCCATCGAAGAACGACGAAAGGGCCGCACCGTCGACTCCCGGAGTGGGAACCTGAGTTGCAACCCTATATACGCCCAACATCAGAATAGTGAAAAATACGCGCTTTTTAAGCTCTTCTAGTTTCGAGAAGTTGTTCGCAGACATCCGTTTCCTTCTTTAATTAGGCGTTGTTCTCAACTTTGCCGCCAGCTTTTTTGATCAATTCTAAAGCTTTAGCAGAGAACTTTTCAATGCCTTTGAAGGTAAGAGCCTTATTTAATTCGCCCTTAGCGAGAATCTTGATCGGCATCGACTTATTGATACCTGCAAGGAAACCCTTTTCAATGAGAGTTTCACGCGTAACCGGTTCACTGTTGAACTTCTCAGCGAGTTTCTCGAGGTTAACCACCGCGTATTCAACTTTGAAAGCTGCGTTAGAAAAGCCGACTTTCGGAAGACGACGATAAAGAGGCATTTGACCGCCTTCAAAACCGATACGAATTCCGCCGCCTGAGCGAGCTTTCTGACCTTTGTGGCCTTTACCAGCTTGAGTACCTTGACCAGAACCCTGACCACGGCCGATACGCTTAGTATTCTTGTGTGCGCCCTTTGGGCTTTTAAGAGTTTTAAGAGTTAACATAACAACCTCTAATTATTTAACGATCTCGAGCCACTGGATCATAGCTTTTACCATACCGCGAACTGCTGGAGTGTTTTCCAGAGTCTTAGTGTGATTAATGCGTCTGAGTCCGAGACCGCGGATTGTTGCTTTTTGTTTTTCAGTACAAGCGATAGTGCTTCTCTTCAATTTAACAGTAATTTGCTTGCTCATAATTCACCTTAAGCTTTTACAGCTTTAGCTTTGGCCCGAGTACGAAGGCCTTTAGTTTGAACGCCGCGGACATTCGCTACTTCTTCAAGTGAACGAAGGCCTTTGAGCGCCTGGAAAGTTGCTTTTACGATGTTGTGCGGGTTTGAACCACGAACAGATTTCGTAAGAACGTTTTTTACACCGGCGAGCTCGAGGATTGAACGGCAAGCACCTGCTGCCTTAATCCCTGTACCTTCACCAGCTGGCTTAAGAAGAACCTGACCAGCACCAAAGAGACCAAGAACTTCGTGGGGGATAGTTCCGTTCTCGATAGAAACTTTGATCATCCGCTTAGAAGCTTTCATGCCGGCCTTGCGGATAGCATCTGGAACTTCTTTCGCCTTACCAAGTCCGTATCCAACTTTACCGTTCTTATCACCAACGACGATAAGAGCAGCGAATGAGAAGCGACGTCCACCTTTCACAACTTTTGCTACAC
The DNA here is from genome assembly GCA_036675045.1 of Bacteriovoracales bacterium. Taxonomy (GTDB): domain Bacteria; phylum Bdellovibrionota; class Bacteriovoracia; order Bacteriovoracales; family Bacteriovoracaceae; genus Peredibacter. The sequence continues at coordinate 11,794 of JAKFFP010000216.1, forward strand.
GGTTAACGGCTACAACTCTTTCTTCAAGATCAGGGTTTATCCCGTCCTGAGCAGCTGGTTTCTTTTCCTGGCGGGGAGCACGCTGTTGGCGCTTTCCACCTTTCTTTTCTGTATTCTCTGCTTCGCCTGATTCGTTTTTATTTTCTTCGCTCATATGTTCCTCTATTAGATTGAGATACCGTTTTCACGGATAGAGTCAGCAAGCGTTTTAATTACGCCTGTGTACTGTTTACCGCTACGATCGAAAACGGCTTTATTAAGGTTTTGCTTTTTAAGATGAGTAGCAACTTCCGCTCCTACTTTCTTAGCATTTTCAGCGTTACAGCTGTTAGCAACCTTAGTTTTTCCGTAAGTCTGGATAGAGAACAAAGTAACAGACTTCACATCATCAATTGCTTGAACGCGAAGGTGCTTGTTTGACTTCGTTACTGCCAGGCGAGGCTTCTCAGATGAACCAACTACCTTTTTACGGATAGAAAGTTTACGGCGATATTCCTTCGCTTTTGTTTCATTCTTAATTTTTGCAGCATTTTTACGCATCATAAATTCACCTTACTTCTTAGCGCCAGTCTTACCGGCTTTTCTGATGATCTTCTCTGTTGTGTATCTGAGACCTTTGCCCTTGTAAGGCTCTGGCTCTCTGAAAGAGCGGACCTGAGCGGCTACGAATCCAACGAGCTCTTTATCAGCTCCGAGAATGTCGATGACGTTCTTGTTAACCTTCGCTTCAATTCCCTTAGGGAGTTTGTAGTCGATAGGGTGTGAGTAACCAAGGTTCAAAGTGAGAGTGGTGCCGGAAACAGCAGCCTTATAACCTACACCGTTGAACTCAAGTGACTTCACGAAACCGGTTGTTACACCAGTGACCATGTTACCGAGTACAGTGCGGGAAACTCCCCACTGGGCCCTGGCAGTTGTAGACTCGTTAGCTGGAGTAACGAGAATTTCTTTGTCTTTCTTTTCGATTTTAACATCATCTCTGAATGTATAAGAAAGCTGACCCTTCGGTCCTTTAACATCAACGGTAAGACCGGTGATCTTAATTTCTACTTTATCAGGGATGCCAATCGGCTTTTTACCAATACGTGACATATAATTTGCTCCAATTACCAAACGTTACAGATGACTTCGCCACCAAGTTTCAGAGAGGCTGCTTTGCGGGAAGAAATAATTCCTGCAGAAGTGGAAACAACGGAAACGCCAAGTCCTGAAAGAACACGCGGCATTTCACGGTAGCCTTTATATACTCTGAGCCCTGGAGTCGAGACTCTTTTAAGACCAACAATTGCACCTTCTTTGATCCCTACACGGATCATGATTTCAGAAGGCGACTTAGCAGCGATCTTGAAGGACTTGATATAACCTTCTTCTTTGAGAACGCGGCAAATGTTCGCTTTGATTTTGCTGGCCGGGATATCAACTTTATCCAGGCCCGCTTTATTAGCGTTACGAATTCTTGTAAGTAAATCTGCGATAGGATCTGTCATCATAAGTATGTTCCTCTTACCAGCTGGCCTTGGTCACACCTGGGATGAGACCATTGTTAGCAAGTTCTCTGAACTTGTTACGGCAAAGTTTAAAATCACGATAAACACCACGGGGTCTTCCAGTCAGTTCGCAACGATTGCGAATACGAACAGGGTTTCCGTTACGAGGAATCTTCTGGAGAGCTGCACGAGCTGCGTCTCTTTCTTCATCAGAAAGTTTCGGATCGAGTGCTTTTGCTTTAAGAGCCTTAGCTTTTGGAGCATATCTCTTCGACAGTTTTTCTCTTTTCTTATTTTTAACAACTGAGCTTAACTTAGCCATGTGTTCCCCTTACTTCTCTTTGAAAGGCATGCCGAACTGCTTGAGGAGTTCGCGGCCTTCTTCATTGTTGGTAGCTGTAGTAACAAAACTGATCCCCAGACCACGGATCTTGTCGATCTTGTCGTAGTCGATTTCCGGGAAAATAATTTGTTCCTTCAGACCCATTGTATAGTTACCCTTCCCGTCGAATCCTTTCGGAGAAAGACCACGAAAGTCTTTTACGCGAGGGAGAGAGAGGTTGATCAGGCGATCAAGAAACTCGTACATCGTTGGACCACGAAGAGTCACGAATGCACCGAGAGCCTGGCCTTCACGGAGTTTAAATGATGCGATTGATTTCTTGGCTTTCGAAACAACTGGCTTTTGACCAGTGATCTTGCCGAGATCTTCAACTATGCTATCTACGATTTTGCCGTTAGAAACAGCATCACGAGTTACACAGTTAACGATGATTTTTTCAAGTTTAGGAATCTGGTGGACGTTCGAATATTTGAACTTGTCCATCAGGGCCTTCTTAATGTCTTTCTCATACTGAGCTCTTAAACGTGCCATATATGATTTACCTCAATTACTTTATTTCTTGTTTGCTCTTAGAAGCAACACGGCCAATATTTTTGCCGTTCTCTTGCTTCACTTTCACTCTTGTTGGTTTTCCTGATTTAGGATCCAGAAGAGCGATGTTAGAGATATGGACGGCTTTCTCCATATCTACGATTCCACCTTGTGGATTCGCCTGGTTTGGTTTGAGGGCTTTCTTAACCATGTTCACACCTTCAACGACAACACGATTTGTCTTGAAGTTGATGGTCTTGATCTTGCCCTTTTTGCCTTTGTCTTTCCCGGCAAGGATCTGAACGGTGTCGTTCACTTTCAGCTTTTGCATTTTTTTTTCCTTCTACACGCTGATTAGAGCACTTCAGGAGCGAGTGAACAGATTTTTGAGAAATTTTTGTTTCTCAGTTCACGAGCAACTGGCCCGAAAATACGTGTACCTACTGGTTCGTTATTTGCTGCAATAAGAACCACGCTGTTTGTATCAAAATTAATATAAGAACCATCTTCTCTTCTAACTGGGTAAACAGTGCGAACGATAACGGCTTTTTTCACGTCACCTTTCTTAACTTTACCACCAGAGATGGCCTGTTGAACTGCTACGACGATAACGTCACCTACGTTTGCGCTCATGTGCTTAGATCCGCCCAGTACTTTGATACACTGAACAGTTTTTGCACCTGAGTTATCGGCTACGTCTAGGATCGATTGCTGCTGAATCATATTGTTCTCCGCTACTACTTAACGATAGAAACAAGTTCCCATCTCTTTAGAGCCGAGCGGGGTTTTGCTTCCACGATTGTGACAATGTTACCTTCAGAAGCTTGCTCTTTTTCATCATGAGCGTGGAACTTCTTAGATGTCGTCACGAATTTGTGATACTTCGGGTGCATCTTGCGGCTTTCAACTTTGACAACGATTGTCTTAGAAGATTTGTCGCTAACAACTACACCAGTAAGCGTTCTTTTTGTTTTGTTTGCTACTTCACTTGTCATAAATCACCTATTTCTTTGGCGCGTTTTTAACAGTAAGGAGGCGAGCAATGTCTTTCTTAGTTTGTTTCACAACATGGGGTTTATCTGACCCAGTTGTGAACTTGGTGAACTTGTTTGTAAACAGTTCAGCCTTAAGAGACGCTACTTTCTCATTAAGTTCTTTGGCGCTTAGCTTGGAAATGTCTGCGGTTTTTAACATAACTACCTTCTCTTATCCAGTCTTATTCGGCCGACTTAGTAGGAGCGTCTGCTGATACTAAATCACCCTTGGCCACGATACGCGTACGTACTGGCAGTTTATATTTTGCGAGTCTGAGAGCTGCATCTGCAGTTGCCTTATCTACTCCACCGATTTCAAAGAGAATACGACCTGGCTTGATAACTGCTACCCACTCTTCCGGAGACCCCTTACCTTTACCCATACGAACTTCGGCAGGCTTTTTAGTAAGAGACTTATCCGGAAAAATTTTGATCCACATCTGACCACCGCGCTTAGTTTCGCGAGAAATCGCGATACGAGCTGCTTCGATCTGGCGGTTTGTGATGAATCCGCAAGTAGTAGCTTGAAGACCATAATCACCGAAAGTGATGGTATTCCCGCTATTAGCAGCACCGGTCATACGACCTTTCTGCATCTTTCTATGTTTTACTCTTTTAGGACTTAACATATGGTTACCTCTAAATAATTACTATTTATAAATCTCGCCTTTATAGACCCACACTTTCACCCCAATGATCCCGAAGGTCGTCTTGGCCTGAGCAGTGTTGTAATCGATATCAGCACGAAGGGTGTGAAGAGGAACTTTCTTCTCCGCGTATCCTTCTGTACGAGCAATCTCAGCTCCGCCGAGACGACCAGCACACTTAATCTTGATTCCCTTAACACCTGAACGGAAAGCTGAAGTCATCACTTTCTTCATCGCACGACGGAAAGCTACGCGCTTTTCGAGCTGTTGAGCGATGTTTTCAGCAATAAGTTTTGCTTCTGAGTCTGGGCGTTTTACTTCAGCAATGTTGAAGAACAAAGGGCACTTGGTAATATTTTTAAGGTCATTACGGATTTTTTCGATCCCTGTGCCCTTCTTACCGATCGCGATCCCTGGTTTTGCAGAGTAAACAGTCACTTTAACCTGATCAGCAGTTCTGGTGATCTCAGTCTTAGCGATTGCGGCCTGAGCGAGCTCAGTATCGATGTAGTTACGGATTGCGAGATCTTGTTGAAAGATAGTCGCGTAATTGTTTTTTACATACCAGTTAGAGTGCCAGGTCTTAATGTAACCAAGTCTAAAACCGTATGGATTAACTTTTTGTCCCATTTTCGTCGTTCCCCTGATTAAGCTTCTTTAAGAGCTAATGTGATGTAACTTGATCTCTTGAAAACTCTGTACGCACGGCCCTGAGCGCGCGGCTGAATTCTCTTAAGAGTCGGACCTTCGTCCACTTTCACCATTTCGATGACCAAGTTATCCAGGTCGTACTTTTTCGCGTCAGCAGCGATTGCGAGACCACTGTTGATGAGCTTAGTAACGAGGATGGCAGTTTCTTTCTTTTCACAGTAACGAAGAATCTTGAGGGCTTCCTCAACTTTCTTCTTACGGATCAGATCGACAACCTGTCTAACCTTACGAGCTGATGTGCCTACGTTATTATTTTTAACAACGATCATAAATTACCCCTTAGCCGCTGGAGCTGGAGCATCTGAGGCTTTCTTATCGCCTGCACCATGCCCGTTGAAGGTACGAGTAAGAGCGAATTCGCCAAACTTGTGCCCAACCATGTTGTCAGTCACATACACCGGAACAAACTTCTTGCCGTTATGAACAGCGAAAGTGAGACCGATGAAATCTGGTGTAATCGTTGAACGACGTGACCAGGTCTTGATGACTGTGTTCCCTTTAGTATTCTTCTTGGCTTCAGCCGCTTTCTTGTAGAGATAGTTATCTACGAAAGGACCTTTTTTAATTGAACGTGCCATTATTTACCTCTTACTTTCTTCTCTTAACGATGAACTTGTTTGTTCTCTTATTCTTTCTCGTCTTAAAGCCACGAGTTGGAAGTCCCCATGGAGTTACTGGGTGACGACCACCAGAAGTACGACCCTCACCACCACCGTGTGGGTGATCAACTGGGTTCATCACAACACCGCGGACAGTTGGACGGATACCGCGATGACGGTTCTTACCAGCTTTACCGACGTTCTCGAGTTCGTGCTCAATTTTCCCTACCTGACCAATGGTCGCCCGGCAGTTATCTTTTACTTTTCTCAACTCTCCAGAAGGAAGGCGGAGAAGAGCGTGAGCATCTTCTTTGGCCATAAGCTGAGCATATGAACCAGCAGAGCGAGCCATCTGGCCGCCGCGCTTAGGATTGAGCTCAACGTTATGAATAAGAGTACCAACTGGAATGTCTTTCAGAAGTTTAGCGTTCCCGGCCTTGATGTCGGCGCTATCTGAAGAGATAACAACATCACCAACTTTAAGACCAACCGGAGCGATGATGTAATTCTTCTCTCCATCAGCGTAAACGATGAGAGCGATGTTACACGTTCTGTTTGGATCGTGTTCAATCGTCTTAACCGTTGCAGGGATATCAAGCTTAGAGCGCTTGAAATCGATGATACGATACTTCTGCTTAGCTCCGCCGCCTTTGTGACGAACAGTAATCTGCCCAGAAGAGTTACGACCACCTTTCTTCTTAAGTGGAGCCAGGAGAGATCTCTCTGGAGCCACACCTTTTGTAATATCGCCAGTGACTACTACCATCTCGCGCTGAGAAGGTGTGATCGGGCGGAATTTTTTTAATGTTGCCATAATCTTAAACCCTTACCTTAAATGCCCTTGAAGAATTCAATCTTCTGGCCGTCTTGGAGTTGAACGTAAGCTTTCTTAGTAGAAGGAGTCTTCTTGTAGCCTTTGCCAGCACGTTTAGTTTTCCCTGGGAGAACTGAAGTGCGGACGCTTACTACTTTCACATCAAAGAACTTCTCAACAGCGTTCTTGATCTGATTTTTGTTCGACTTTACGTTCACTACGAATGCGTAACGATTAAAAGTTTCTGTTTCTTTTGATGATTTCTCAGTCAAAAGTGGTTTTACGAGTACATTTTCAAGACTTAACATCTTATACCAGCCTGCTAAGGAGTTTTTCGAGGGCTGCTTTTTCGATGACAAGGTTTTCGAACTTGATTGCTTCGTAAACACTGAATCCATCTACTGGAGCGTACTTGGCTCTCTCGAGGTTAGAAACCGCGCGAGATACTTTTTCATTTTCTTCAGCTGTCACGACGAGAGCTGGAAGAAGATTGCGAGAAGAAAGAGCTTTGAACATATCTTTCGTCTTGCCTGTTGTTTCGAGCTTTTCAACTACGTGGAGTTTACCGGCCTGAAACTTGTCAGCGAGAACTGAAGAGATCGCGATCAGAGTTACTTTCTTATTCACTTTCTGCTCGTATGAACGAGGCTGTGGACCGAATACGGTACCGCCGCCTGGCATGAGAGGAGAACGAGTAGAACCCTGACGAGCGTTACCAGTTCCTTTCTGCTTGAATGGCTTTTTGCCACCCCCGGATACCAGTGCCTTAGTCTTTGTTGCGGCTGTTCCTTGACGGCGACCAGCGAGAGTAGCTTTCACAACCTGGTGAACAACTGCTTCGTTGATTGCTTCTGTTGAGAAATCAACAGATGCCTTGAGTGAGCCGGACTTTTCGAATTTAGAATTTAATACTGTAATGTCAGTCATAAATTATTCCCCCTTACTTCTTCACAGCTTTCGTCACACAGACGAAACCGTTTTTAGAGCCAGGGATAGATCCTTTGAGAAGCATGTATCCAGCTTCAAGGTTAACTTCTACGACCTGAACGTTTTGAACTGTTGAAGTTTCAACACCCAATTGACCAGGCATTTTCTTATTAGCGAAAACGCGAGCAGGAGTCGCACGGCAACCGATTGATCCTGGACGACGATGGAAGTGAGATCCGTGAGCAGCAGGACCGCCCTGGAAGTTATAGCGCTTCATAACACCGGCGAAACCTTTACCTTTAGAGGCACCAGTTACGTCTACGAATGTAGTTGGTGGAAACGCATCGAGAGAAGCTTCTTTTCCGAGTGCATCGGCTGAAACTTCTTTCATTCTGATTTCTGAAATTTCTGAAAGTGTCTTCTCAATGTTAGCCTTCTTAAGGTGACCCTTAGCTGGCTCAGTGATGAGGCTGGCGCGTTTCTCGTTGTAAGCAACTTGATAAGCGTTGTAGCCGTCTTTCTCTGTAGTTTTAACTTGTGAGATAACGTTCGGAATGAGTTTTACGACAGTAACAGGAACGTGGTTCCCATTCTGATCGAAGATTCTGGTCATGCCAGCTTTTATTCCGTAAAAAGCAGGCAGACTAACTTTAGCGTCTGACATTCGCCCTCCACAGCATCACCCTCTCTCAGGGATGCATTCATGGTTAATAAAAATGACTATCTACAAATAAAAAGCGTTGAAGCTTTATACTAGTACTTAATTTCTACGTCAACACCAGCAGAAAGATCGAGCTTCATGAGGCTGTCGATAGTCTGTTGATTTGGTTCAACGATATCGATCAGACGCTTGTGAGTTCTCATTTCGAACTGTTCGCGAGATTTTTTATCGATGTGAGGTGAGCGGAGGACTGTATAGCGATTGATCTCTGTAGGCAGAGGAATCGGACCAGCAACACGAGCACCGGTATTTTTGGCAGTTTGAACAATTTCTTGAACTGATGCGTCAAGAATATTGTAATCATAAGCACGGAGCTTAATTCTCAGTTTATTGGTTTTCATGGAGTCTCCAAAAATTTTTCTCGTCAAAATAGAAAAAGAACGGGCCTTTGTAAAGCCCATTCTGTTTATTTTTTGACATTATTCAACAATATCCGAAAC
>JAKFFP010000102.1:0-3556 GCA_036675045.1 Bacteriovoracales bacterium
TATGGCAAATTGCGAATGATCCAATAGATAATAGAAACAACTTTTAAAGGAGAATTTATGAAATTTTTATTGATTGCTACTCTCATGATCGCATCTGGGGCCTTTGCTCAGGACATCGCTGCTCCAACACCTGGTACTCCGAATCCCGATCGAGTGGAAAACCGGATGGATCGTCGTGAGAATCGCCGTGATCGCTCAGAAAATGTCAGAGATCGTCGGGAAGATCGCCGTGATGAACGAGAAGATGTCCGGGATGCAAAGCATGACGGGGGACGCAGAGACAAGATTGAAGATCGCCGGGACGTCCGTGAAGATCACCGTGATGTTCGCGAGGACAGACGCGATCAAAGGGAAAATGTTCGCGACCGTTCGGAGAACAGACGTGACCGCAAAAATCATTCCCAGAGACGCAGGTAAGTCCCAAGTTTTCACATCCATTTAAAAACAATAAGAGAGGTTTCAGATGTTCGAAAATATACAGTTTAAAATTGGTCATTGGCTTCTGGTGGTTCTTCTCATATCCGGCTGTATGAAAGTTGACGCATCCTCGGTTAAAGCATCCTCGAGTGCTATCACTTCCTGCACGGAAAAAGAGTTAGTAAACTATAAAACACAAATCCTCAACTCCCTCAGTTCGCTTCAGACTGATACAGATTTTTCTTTCGCCGTCGTCGCCGAAGATGGACGCGAAATCAGATACGATCGTGGCGTTTCCAGGATGAACACGACCTATGATTCAGCATCGACTTCGAAGTGGCCCACGGCAACGATCATTCTATCCTTCATGGAGAGCGCTGCTAATCAGGCGAGCCAGGGAGTCGATCGACTTACATTGAATTCGAAGCCTCAGGATTTTTTTGGCCTCGATTCATTACAGTGGCCGATTGAAGTGGATGATCCACTCGCCAATATGACTCTGAGAGATCTCCTGAGTTTCACCTCGGGCCTGGTGAGCGAGCCTTCATGTATCATTCCAGGCAATGGTACGATTACTATGGAAACATGTGTGCGAAACATTGCTCTTGAAAACAAAGTGAATGGTAAAATTCCTGGAAGGGAATTTTATTATAGTGGAACCCATCTTCAAGTCGCAGGATTAATGGCCATTAAGGCTAGAGACCGTGCACTGAATATTACCAATTCTACGTGGCAAGATTTGTTTTCTGATTTTAAAGTCAAGACAGGACTGTTCGCAAACGCGACCTATGATCTGCCCTCAACTTTGAACCCGCGACTGGCCGGTGGTATGCACTGGACAGGAAATGAGTATCTGGCATTCCTCAAGGCGAATTACTTCAATGAAATCTTATTGTCGGGGGCCATGCCTGGAGAGTCTGCGCCCTACTGGCAGCTCCAGCGTGCAGATCAGATTGCGAACGCTTCCATCGGTAATTCACCAGCAATCGACAAAATCGGTGAAGATTGGCATTATGGATTAGGTTTGTGGCTCCAGTGTCACAGAAGTTCTTTCAGCAGTTGCGTGTCCAGCGTTTCCACTGGCCCCACTTCTTTGCCCGTTTCAAGTTGGGCCTCTCCAGGTTCATATGGAGCTTTTCCTTTCATGGATCTGGAAAACAAATTTTATGGCATCATCGCCAGACAAGGAGCTAAGGGCACATTTGATAAGGGGTATGCCATCTTTGAACCCGTAAGTTACACTGTCCAAAAATGGGCGAAGAAAGATTGTAGGAAATAAATTAATCTCAGATAGAGACCGGGGTGATCTCCAGCTCAAGCCGGATTCACCCCATCTCTCACGCTATCGCCGAATTTTCTCTCGACTAAATTTCCCCACTCATTCACATGCCCCTACCATCTTTAGCTAGAGAGGAAAATTCTGCTAGCGTCTCAATAATAGGACCATCACCTTTTGCCCCGATCCCGAACTCATCCATGTAGATGTAAGAGCTTAGCAATACCTGTCGGCAAAATTTGCCGCTCATGAGATTTTCCTCAAGGGATTTTGGAAGTTATTGCCCGGCTTCAAAAAGGTGTAAGAAATGTGGAAAATAACTGTAGGACCACTAACCAAAGTGAACAGATGATCCAGTCTTCTTACAAACCTATCGAGCTTCCGAAGAAAGCACCAGCGCCTGAACGCGCTGCTACTCCTTCGAAGAACGATAAGCCGCGCGACCTCGAGTCGAAGCGTCGTGAGAAAGACGAATTCAAGTCAGAGCTGAAAGCGGTGACAGAATCTGACGAGCCGAAAGTTAAGGCGGTAAAAGTTTCTGCAGATAAAGAACTCAGATCACCTTCATCACTCATCAACGAAGAAGCACAGACAGCAACTCCTGATTCTGTCAGCCCGAAGATTTTTGATCCTTCGATGACAAAAGATGTTCAGAACCTGATCGGTCCTGAGACAACTGAAGCAGAAGTTGAAATGACCAATGAAATGGTGCTGAAGCTTGCTCAGGGTGAAGAAGTCACTGACGCCGATCTTGCTACTCAGGTTAAGCTTCAGGTAGAGCCTGAGCTTGAGCTTCCAAAAGTTCCAGGTCGCTCGCCGGCGATTGATTTCGCTCAGGCCGAAATCGATCCTGAGCTCCTCAAGATGGAAGACTTCGTCGCCCAGAAGAATATTGTTAATAAAAAAGTTCTACCGCAGAATGCTTATGGCATGAACCCACAGGCGAATAAGATCGCTCTCGAAAATGGTCTTAAGAATACGGAAGTTGTGCAAGACCTCGCCGCTCTTAAAGATCAAGGTTCTCAGCCGATGAATTCTCAGCAGTTCATTCTCAATATGCAGACGGAGCAGAATTCTGGTTCAGTAAATGAAACTGCGGCGCCGGTGAAAACTTTCGACATGTCACAGATCAGAACAGCTAACCCTGACAAGATCATGACTGCCATCACAGATTATATCGTCCAGGCTAAAGCAGCTAAGGAACCAACGGTTTCTATGCGCGTGAATCATGACCAGCTCGGCATGATCGATATCACGGTATCAAGAGTAGGAAATGCGAATGCTGATGCCGTTGCCATCAACATCGGAACTCACTCAATGGACGGGAAGAACTTCTTCCAGCAAAACTCAAAAGATCTTTTCTCACATCTTACTAACGCTGGAATCAGCGTCAGTGATATGAAAGTGGAAGTTCCATCGCAGACTGCGAAGAGCGACTTCGATATGAATGGTCAGAACCAGAAAGGTTCAGGCCAGGAGAGACAGTTTGGTTCTGAATCAAATCAGCGCCGTCATGATTCTCAAAGACGTGAAGACCTCTGGAAACTTCTGAACAAAGAGGCGGCATAATGCCTGAAATCGGAAGACCAATAACACCACAGGAACAACGTTACCGTCAGGTTGAGATGGCCCCGCGAGCACTCAGCAGTGGTAAGCAGAAATCGGAAGCTCAGATCCGTGAAGAGCTCATCAATAAAGCTACCGGCAACAACACAAAGAAAGATTCGATCTATAAGGAAGGTCCTCATAACCAGATGGGGAAAGATGAATTCCTTAAGCTTCTCACTTACCAGCTCCAGCATCAGGATCTGGTGCGCCGACGGCGGCGCGTCCTCGCGGGCGCCGCGCTCCACGATCGCGTGC
>JAKFFP010000225.1:0-19868 GCA_036675045.1 Bacteriovoracales bacterium
CGAAAGCTTAAAGAGGTCCATGGATCGGCGGCAATGTCGGCAGCGTGAATACTTGCTTGCTGAGAAAAGAACTGGCGATGATTATCTGTCTGAACCGGCGGAAGATAATCCACTTTCGTCGTGCGATTTTTTTTCCCAGTGTAGATTTTGGTTTTATCCTGCTCCACCCATGTCGGGCGAAGGGCATCCTGATCAGCAGTTACTTCAATTTTTTCGAGAGTCTCAGCGGCGTACGCAGAAACAGAAATAAGAGCGGACAATATCAACAGTGATGTCTTCATGTGTTCTCCAATAAGTTGAATGTTCGCATTATAGAACCACTGTTCTGTAATGCAAACAAATCTTGAGGACGCACTGTCAAAGTGTTGAAAGAACCGAGATCAGGAGTAAGCCGGATTCTGTTTTCGACCATCATTCTTCTAGGCCCTTGGTTGCCCAAGGGCTCAAGCACCCTACCCGTGAACTCGGCGGACCGCCTCAACGTTCACCTACATGGGCTTGCACCTCGTAGAGTTTACCTGGTTTCACTACGCACGGGAGATTTGGCTACGCCAATTCTCCCGCCATACATACTTTCTGTTGCACTTGTCCTCGCCTCACGGCGGACGGGCGTTACCCGCTACGATGTCCTATGGTGTCCGGACTTTCCTCCCGCCTTGCGGCCGGCGATAGTCCCCTGATCTCGGTAAGTCGTATACTACCCGGGACTTAGGGCGGAAACAACAATTTCTGCAAAGGCGCTCAAGTATTTGAATCAGGTTCCGATAAGCCAGGACATAACCCCAGGGGGATACATGAGAACCGTAACATTTCTAACTGTCATACTTTCACTTTTTGTCGCCGTATCGTGCGGTGATAAGGATAAGAAGAAGAACTCTAATAATCTTCCTGTCTATAATCAGTTCCAGACCGGTCAGCAGATGATTCCGCGGACGGAAGAGGGAACATTCAACGTTCAAAGCGGACTCATTTCCATTGGTGGACGTTCTTATCAGGCACCTTCGCAGTTAAATCCTCAGTCTCAATCGATGCAGTACTTGCAGCAGTTCTTTTATATGGTTCAGCAGAACCCGACAGCTTACCGGATGGTTTCACAGTCGGTGTATAGAGTGCGCATCACAGGATACCTCGTTCAGACCGGTAGCCCACAGATGCCTTACTTACTGACGATCACAGCCCCGCTTCAGCCGTACTAAGAAATTCAAAAAGATTTTTAATCGAAAGGGCTCCTACGGGGGCCCTTTTTTATGTGCCGTAGGGAATGAAGATGCGACTGCACTGAGGGCAAGTCTTTAATTTCTTCTGCATGTCGATCTCGGACTCATCCATTTTCGAAATTTTAAAGCGGCAGAAAAAACAAGTGCCGTTTTCGATCCGGGTGAATGGACCGAAGGCCAGATTCTTTTTCAGAGTTTTCATCAGGAGATCTCTGAACTCGGAAGGAAGAATCTCCATCAGGGATGCCAGGCGAAGATCAAGTTGTGTGACTTCATGCCTGTAGCGAGCGACTTCCCCTGCCACTTCTGATCCAATCTCTTCAACGGTATTTCTGAGGCCATCCAGAAAGGTCTGCGTATCTTTTCTCTCGATTTCATTATTCTCAAGATCCTGAAGAAGGTTCATGCCCTTATCTTCCAGGAGTGAGATTTCCGCTTCCATGGATATTCTTTTTTTATCGTCTCCGCCCTGGTCGATCCATCTCTCTTTTTGCTGGGAAAGAAGCTTCATTCTTTCTTCTATTTCATGGAGCTCCTGCTGGAGACGGATATAATCCGATTTCAGGTTGGTGAGATGCGACAAACTCTCAGACTTCCGCTTTTCAAGCACAAAAAGTCTTTCTTCCTGCTCCTTAATGGCCGTCAGGTGTCCGAGACGGCCACGGGAGAGGGAATCGTATTCCTTTAATCGCGAAAACCATTCAAGGCTCACTTCATTTTCCCCTTTAAAGTCTGGTAACATTCCCTATGCACTCAGAGCTAATATACCTCAATAAAGCAGGACTCTACAAGGAACTGGAGACTATCCAGCCGGAGAAGTTTTTTGCTGTTGCGGACAACAAAATCAAATCTCATCTTCCGGAGTGGATCCAGAAATCTTCCCGGGTATTCTGGCTGAAAAATCCCGAGGAAGAAAAAAATCTTTCTCACTACGCTTCCATGATTGAATTCTTTCTCGCCGGAGGGATTAATCGCTCTTCCACTCTCATGGCCATCGGGGGTGGCGCCACCACCGATCTCGCCGGTTTTGTGGCCGCCACCATCCTCCGTGGAATCAAATGGTGGGCAGTTCCGACGACACTTCTTGCGATGATCGACGGATCGCTCGGCGGAAAAGTGGCGGTGAATACTCCTTCCGGCAAGAACCTGGTGGGTGCATTCCATCATCCCGAAAAAATTTATATCAGCGGAGAGTTTCTCCAGACGCTGGATGAAGAAAACTGGAATTCCGGAAAGGGCGAGATGCTTAAATACGGATTTCTTTCACCGGAAATTAATTCGTTCATTGTTAAAAGAGCACCCATCGAAAACATTGCCCATCAATGTGCGGAATACAAGATGGAAGTCGTGAAACGCGATTTCCGTGAACAGGGGGAGCGCATTCAATTGAACCTTGGCCATACTCTGGGTCATGCGTTTGAATTTTCTCTCTCGATGCCCCACGGGCTGGCGGTTGCCATGGGGATGAAATATCTTTTTGAGATCATGGGTAACGACGAAGCACTCAGACATTGGCAGGAAATGGTCCAGGCACTTGCACTTCCTGAAAAGAGCCTCTCGCTTAAAGCTTATCCGGATTTCAGGCGAGAAGATCTGGATCGTTATCTTGAGCAGGATAAGAAAAAATCTCACGACACTCTTAAGCTGGTTCTCTCAGACGGCCCGGGCAAAATTTCAGTCACAGAAATTTCAATGAAAGATTTCAAATCGCGGATGGATGCTCATGCAGAACTTGCGCGTAAGTAAGGGAACTCTTCCCCCCACGGTGAATGTTCCGGCTTCAAAGTCTTATGCCAATCGGGCACTCATTCTCGCCGCCAAGAAAAGTTCTCCCGTGACGATTATCGGAATACCTGAGGCGACAGATGTCACCTCTCTCATTGAAGCTCTGAGGAGTGTCGGCCTTCTCATAAGACAGAAAGGGGACTCTCTCACTGTCATGAACTCCTTTCCAGCCTGCGAGACGGACGATAAGGAGATTGAAACCGGCGAAGGTGGAACCACGGCGCGGTTTCTTTCCGCGCTTCTCTTACTTGGAAAGAAAACCTATTCGCTTCAGCTGGGTTCGCGATTGAAAGAAAGACCCTGGAAGGAATTTCTAGAATGCGCTCAAACGCTTAAGGCAGCAGCCACCCTGGAAGATAGCAAACTTACTTTGCAGGGACCGGTAATTTCTCCGGAAGCACTGGAAGTGGATTGCTCCCGTACCACTCAATTTGCTACGGCCTTCGAACTGATATTAGATGAAACAAAAGTCATTCCTATAAATCTTTCTTCATCCGAAAGTTACTGGAAGATGAACGCTTCACTCAAGGCCCATATGAGTCAGCATGACAACTACACGGTTCCTGCGGACTGGAGTAGTGCTGCGTTCCCGATGGTATTCGCTTCCCTCAATCATAAAATCAAGTTCCCGGGACTTAAACGGGATCCCTCACAGGCCGATTCCAAACTTCTGGATATTCTGGCGAGGCTAGGTTCCTTGAGAGAAGAAACTGATTCGATCACCGTGCTGCCTTTCAGGGTTGAACAGAATATTTCATTCGACATGTCCGATTGTCTTGATCTCTTTCCGGCCATCTCCTTTCTCTTATCGCATATCAAGGGCCGGCATGAACTAACCGGCCTGGAAAATCTGGCGCACAAGGAAAGTAACCGGATGAATGAAGTGTGTCGCCTGCTTAAGGAGTTTGAAAGATATTATGAAGCAACAAACTCTGAGCTTATCATTCACGGATCTCACGAAATCTGTGGTGAAAAGCACCTCGAGCTTCCGGACGATCATCGCATCGTCATGACAGCTGCTCTCTTTCTTAGACACCATAGTGGGGGGAATCTCTCCCGGGAAAAATCTGTCGAAAAGTCGTATCCCCAATTTTTTGAATTATTTAAATAAAGGATGATCATGTCTTATTTTCTGTCCGCTTTTATAGTTCTGATATCGCTGGCACATGCCGAAGTAGGTGAGATCATTTCTCTCAGAGGAGGAACCGATTCATATCTTCTTCGCAATGGTAGTAAGACCAGCATTACCGAAGGTGTAAAACTGGAAGTTGGTGATTCCATCCATTCTGGAAAGGGCCATGTCAGCTTGCTCCTTTATCCCAAGATTCAGATGGGACTTTCGACAGATACTGAGCTCCGGATCACCGCTCACATGGTTTCTGAAGCAAATAATAAGGTAAAGACAGATTCCCTCATTGATATGATCAAGGGTTTGGTCAGGATTCAGGTCACTCGTGATCAAAATGAAGAAGTTCAGCAAAAAGTTGATGCCCGGGGAGTCAGCTTCGCTGTTCGCGGCACCGAGTATGAAGTCTCTTCCACCGAAGATGATGCCGAACTTGATGTCTTTGAGGGAGAGGTAGAAGTTTCTTCTCCTCATGTTCAGACCTTCGTGCCTGAGATTGTAAAACCGAAGGAAGGCTTCCGCTATTCCCGGAAGGCTCGTCAATTCTCCAGACGGGCATTTAAGGAAAGAAACAAAGATGCCCGTTTTCTGAAAAAAGAAGAAATGCGATCCCGCTGGCAGAAGCGGAAGGATCTCAGGGCCGATAGAAGAACTGAAAGACGAAATTTGCGGATAAAGAATAAGGCCGAACGGAAAGAGAAACGAAACAGGGGCCGTTAAGACCCCTGTCCGTAAGATTACTCTTTAGTTTCAGTTTCTATTTCTTCAGTCGTAGTGGTCGTTGTTCCTGTTCCGGTGGATGTGTCCATAGAACCCGGAGCTGCTTCCATGGAATCAGATTCCGTAGTCGGCTCTACGGTAGAGCTTGAACCTGTACCCATGTCGGTTGAATCCTCTTCTTCCATTTGAATGTCTGAAGACGGAGTACTGGTTGAATCAGATTCCATTCCTGACCCTGAACCAGTGCTTGCATCTGAACCCATTGATGAATCAGAAGGCAGATTTGTGCTTTCCGAAGAGGCTCCTGAGCCCATTGAGGTAGAGTCTGACGATGTAGACGATTCCGTTGTCGATGTGTTGGCAAAAGCAGGAACGGCCATTGCCGCCACTACCAGCGATGTCCAGATTAACTTCTTCATAAAACCTCCATAGTTTTTTATTCAAGCTATTGCTTGAGAACTTAAACATTCAAACAGGAACAAGGCATGTAATGGAACATGAGAAAACCCAAAGATCACGGCGTTAAACCCGAGTATAAAAGGAGTGATTCCCTGCTCATACATTGCCTTACAAGGCTTTCCCTCCCGCACACTTTTTTCTATGATCCTCATATTCAAATTTTACAGGAGTTCTGAATGAAATTTTTCATCGCATCTGGTTTACTCGCTATGTCTGTCAGTTCTTTTGCTGCTGCAACTAATCCTCAGGACTGCATGAAGCAAAAGAAAGCACTCGACCGGCGTTATTGCATGGACACATATCTTGAAGCTGTAAAAGAAGGCTATGACGCCGAAAGAAAGACTTTCGCGGCAGGAATTCCTGAGAAGACAAGATCTACCAAGGTTGCAGCAGCTGAGCATGAGATAGCCGCTAAAAAGGATTATCTGAATCTTCTTGTGAATGAGCTTCAGCTCCAGGAAAAATATCTCCAGGATGTGAAAGTGGCTAAGATTGCCGCCGCCCCCGCTCCTAAGAAAGAGAAGAAAAAGAAAAAAGACAAAGGTTTCAGAATTAAGCTTTAATTTCCACCGGGGCCTTTATCGGCCCCTTTTTTATGCTCAATAATTGGTATGAACTCATTCAGGAAGAATCCGCTAAGCCTTATTTTCAGGAGCTTCAGTCATTTCTTAAATCGGAAAGAGTTGGTCACAATATCTATCCACCCGAGAAAGAAGTTTTCACCGCTTTTGAGCTGACACCATTTGATAAGGTGAAAATCGTGATCCTGGGACAGGATCCTTATCACGGCGAAGGACAGGCACACGGACTGGCATTCTCGGTAAGACCCGGAATAAAGATACCTCCATCGCTGGTTAATATATTCAAGGAACTCGAAGCTGATCTTGGCATCAAGCCACCGGCCCACGGGAATCTTGAAAAATGGGCGAAGGAAGGAGTCCTTCTTCTTAACACTGTGCTTACGGTGAGAGATGGAGAGGCCGGCAGTCATCACGGAAAGGGTTGGGAATTTTTCACTGATCGTGTGATTGAAGTTCTTTCTGTTGAAAGAAGAAATTTAGTTTTTATTCTCTGGGGAGCACCTTCTCAGAAGAAAGCATCGCGGGTGAATCGGGAGAATCATCACTTGATCATTTCTCCCCATCCGTCGCCGCTGTCTTCGTATCGTGGATTCTTCGGATCAAAACCCTTTTCTGGTGCTAATAATTTTCTAACAGCGAATGGGTTGTCACCAATTAACTGGCAGCTTTAGTTACTACGTTCAAAAGCTTCTTCCAGACAAAGTCTGATCAAGTCATTCCCTTTGAATCCGGATTTCCTGCACTCGAGTTCATTTTCCTGTCTGGGTGTCCAGACCACTGTGGCGCCGGCGTAGTTTTCATCGATCGCAGGCATAATGATCAGGCCTGATTTTTCCATCTTTCCTGATGATTCCAGAGTACGAATGAGAATTTTTGTAATGAGATGACCAGCGGTTGCACCAATCAGGACATCACTCGCCCAATGCCTGTTATCATGCATTCTGGCGTAAGCAGTTAAAGCGGCAGCACCATATGCCAGATACGGAACAAGTGGCTTGTCCTTATAAACTTCGGCGATGACAGTTGCCATCGAGAACGCCGCTGAAGAATGGCCCGAGAAAAAGGATTTGTTACCGTTAAAGAAATCATAAGGTGAATCACTGGCATTAGGACGGGTTCTTCCGAATGTGTTTTTGAATGCTTCCGTTACTATCTGAGTGGCCAGACCTGAAGCGACAGCAAACAGGCCAATCTTTTTAAGTTTTCCGTTCTTCATCACGGCACCGACAAAGTAAGCTCCCGCTGCAATCGGAAGTAGTGCTTCACGACCCAACAGGTTTCCGACGGTCGCAATCTGAGCTGTTGTTCCAGTCTGATGTTCCTGGACGAAATCCATGATCTCCCGATCATTGGCAAAAACGATTGTTCCCAGTGAGAGGGCGCTGGCAAGAAT
This sequence comes from Bacteriovoracales bacterium, assembly GCA_036675045.1. GTDB lineage: Bacteria > Bdellovibrionota > Bacteriovoracia > Bacteriovoracales > Bacteriovoracaceae > Peredibacter. Next base: position 7,282 of record JAKFFP010000225.1, read on the forward strand.
CATGAGGTCAGAAGAATTAACATTAAGTGGGACAAAAAACTCAGGTCCTTTCTTTCCCACCAGGGATCTGAATTCATCGACGCTTATTTCGGGAGAACGTTCCGTTTCTGATAAACGCAATCCTTGAAAAAGCTTTTCACTGGGTGAGCGAAGATCGATTATTTTGCCGTTGTACTCCATACATTCCCTCGTCACGAGACATGAAGGGGATGCTACAGCGCTGCTCATTTGTACTAAGAATAGAATCATTATAAGTATTGGCAAAAGAACTCCAGGGTTTATTAAGCAATCTTGGCACAACTATTAATGACCTTGGGTTGGGCGATAAAATCTACAAGGGCCGTCTAGATTCTAAACACAGCTGAAAAGTGTAATTTCTACACACGGCCTCCACATGGGCATAGTTAGAGGTATAAGCCTCCGATTACCAGCTTTCACAAGGAACAATTATGAAGCAAATTCTTTCTGCCCTGATTTTGACTTTTGGATTTTCAGCATTCGCTTCAGACGTTTTAGTTGATTGCTCAGCTCCTAAGGGATTTGTCGGGCAGGCAGCTGTGATGAAAGGAACCCTCAAGAAGTCTTCGAAGCTCCAGGATGGATATTATTTTGTGAGTGGAACACTTAAAATACAGATCGGTGGTTCAACCAGAAACGCTCTTTATAGTAAATCAGTTAAAGTCCGCGGTCCTGAACTGGATGATGGGTCATTGAATATGGGAGCAGATAGAAATCCGGAACTCACAATGATCTATGTGAATCCATCACGAAAAGATGTGAGTTATGTTGAACTCAATGGAAAGATGTTTATCTCTAACTGCGTGAAGTAACCGGAACTTACTTAAATTTCAGGATCCATCCGAATTGCAGAGCATACAGACTTCTGATGTCTTTATCATGATTGATTATAGAATACTGAGCAACCGGGCCAGCTTCGAGTTTTCCCCAATCAACAGTCTGATATCCGAATCCGGCATATGCCCAGTCATCGCTGAAAAACGCATGTCTTTCGCCGGTAGTTGAAAAGTAAAATTCATTATAGGTGTTGAGGTACCATTCACCGGGATCAAGCTGTCTTCCATCCAGTGGAAAGTTAAGTCCAATCTGATATCTCAGCCTTGTCTTGAATTCGTGAGCATATCTCTCGTCAATAAACCTTTGTTCAAATCTCACCCGATGAGTGATCTGAAAAGCATCCTGCGAGTGTGAGAATGTAGCCTGCTCAAAAATTCTATGCTCATTGACGAAATCTACGTCGAGGGGATTATTCCTCTGATAGATGTGACCTGCGCTCAGATTCAGATACGGAAGAAATCGGAAATTTATCGCCGTCTGAAAATAGGCCTGGATGTCCCGGCTGGGATAACTTTTCTGCTTAAATGATCTTCTGGTCAGGTTGATGGTATCTGAGTGGTAAAAATTAAGATCGTACTTATTCCCGATACCTTTACTGAGGGAAAGAAAGGGAACAACACCATATGTATCAAAAATTTCAGCTTGAGCGAACTTTGGCAAAAAAAGAACTAATATTAGAAAGAAAGTTTTCATCAGTTCAAAGTCTCAATTTGATCGACGCCTTCTTCCTCTTCAGAGACAAAATTCCCCTCAGGACTGAAAGACAATTCTGTCAGACCGTGTTTCCCGCCATCATGAGAGACTTCCACATCGATGAATGATCCCTGAGGAACGGTGCGGATTTCAGTCTCTAAGATCTTGTATTTCCCATACTTATTTTTGAGATAAGTATTTATTTTACCCTGGACTGAAGAAGTGAGAGAAGAAAACTTTTTATCCTCTTCTTTTTCTAAGTATGTCCCGGTTTCTGAATACGCTACAGAAACTTCTTCATCATGAAGTTCATACTTCACTTCATAGACCTTCTTTCCGGATGAATATTGTTTAACAAAGTATTCAACGTCATCAATTTCAGGCCCTTTGGGGGTGGCCTCAATCAGAAATGCAGGAGCATCTTTTCTTTTCAGTGAGCTGTCCCGATAAGTGTCCGAAGAAAAAGTGGAAAATGAAAGAATGCTAAGGAAAATAACCTGGATGAATTTCATCTTTTTTCCCCTGAAAGAGTGGTGGTTGTGGATCTATTAAGCCTTAATTTTTCCAAAATGTAAGTGATTGATTCCATTAAAAATAGTTAAGGGTTTACGAATGATAACACTGATTAATCATTTCATTTTTACTCATCTCTATGAAATTAAAAACGATAAATACGAGCATGGAGTAAGTTGAGATTCAAATGAAACGATTATTAATTGTAGTATTTGCCACTGGCTGGATCTTGTCATCGTATGCAACAACTCCCGTCGTGGGAGGACAGAAGGTTGTCGAAGGTGATCTGGCTGCTTATTCTACCGTTTCATTTGTTGATAGTTCCAAGATGAGCGACGTATGTTCAGGGACTTTAATTTCCCGTGATCTGGTTATCTCTGCTGCTCACTGTGCTCCTCAATTGAAAAGACCATTGAAAATCTGGGTAGGCACAAAAGACGTTGGCATTCTGATGGATATCGAGAAAAGAGTTTTTCATCCCATGGCTATAAAATTTGTCGAGCAAAGGAACTGGGATGATGATTTGAGACAACACGACATTCAAATAATTAAGCTCTCAAAGAAAGTTCCTGCGCAGTTCAGGCCAGCCAGGATTCTGGATACGGGATTTGTAATCCCGGAGGGAACAAATTTACTTATCGCTGGTTTTGGAATTGATATGGTGAATGAAGCCTCCAGCAGGGATCTCTTACAGGCCAGGGCCCCACTTCTGGGGGTGACACAAAATAGATTAAGGGTTGATCAACGTGGCGGTCAGGGAGCGTGTTTTGGTGATTCGGGCGGACCTGCATATCTGGAAACTTCCACTGAGCTCTTTTTAGCGGGAGTCACCCATGGACCAGAATTTGAGTATGCTCCTGGCTGTGACAACATCATCGAAATTTTCATGAATGCTTCAAAGTTTAAAGACTTCATTCTTGAGACTGCTAAAGAATTAGGAGCATCAGCTCCGGAGTTTGCAGTTCCTCTTTAAAAAAAGAGTGGTGGGACTAACAGGACTTGAACCTGTAACCACCCGGTTATGAGCCGGGAGCTCTAACCAATTGAGCTATAATCCCACAAAGAAGAACCCAATCTACTATTTTTTCGGTCACCCTGCCAAGGATGAATACGGGAAAACACTACTTAAGTAGTTGAAAGGACTCGTGTCAAAGTCTTGGGCAGGGCCGTAATCTTTTCCACTTCCCCTCCTTCCATAGGCTTCATGGATAGAATCAGAAAATATCCCACACGGAGTTTTTGTATGATGTCTAAATTATTTCTTCCCGCAGTTCTTCTGGCAATGTCGACGGAAGCATTTTCAGCATCAAGGGTCAAATGCCCGAAAGCCTCAGATGTGGTTCCGGAAGGTAAAACGCTCGAAGATTATCGGCCATTCTTTTCGGCAAATAAAATCATTCCGATGACTGAACTCACGGTGAATTACGTTGAACAGTTTAAATCTCACTTCGAGAAGTTTCCACTGAACCTCAGACAGGAATTGATCAAGGCAGGAAATAAGATTCACATCATGGAAGGCAGCGGAGTCACGGTTGATCCGACTTGGATTCCATCTGACCAGCTAACCTTTGATGGTCGTCCCTGGTCAGAAGTTCCGGGGGGCGGAGGCTCAACGGCACGGGGGTATCAGAAAACTCCTACGCGTATCGTGATTAATCATCTTTATGAAAACCATGGTTCATCAGACATGTTCCTGCATGAACACGGACACAGCCTGGATTCCATCAAAAGTCTTCATGGGATCTCAAATTCCTCTGTCTGGTCTGATCTCCTGGCATCCCAGGAAGGAAGTACGAAGTTCCTTGATGATATCTGCGGAGATTACTGCACTAACAATATTGAAGAAGGTTTTGCTGAACTCTTTGCCAATTACCACGGCTGTGAAGAGACCCGGGTCCAGATGGAGCGGGAAGTTCCGCGGATCGCCGAATTCTTCAGAAGATTTAATTCCACAAAAAATCTCTCTTCTATCTGGGAGGACGTTCCTGCGGAAGAAGAGATTACTCCTGCTCCAGCTGAAAGCCGGGTTGAAAGCCGTGCTGAACGGATAAGACGCCGGGTCCGGGGTATTTTTGGCAGACTTATACCGAACGATGATGAATGAAAGTTTCTTTCGCTAAATATTCAGGAAACGGAAACGATTTCGTCATCATCGATGAAACCCCCTCGCTCCAGCTCACTCAAAACAAAGTCACAGAACTCTGTGATCGGCACTTTGGAATTGGCGCAGACGGCATACTCATTTGCGGTAAGCCTTCAGATGCGGATGCCTCCATGCGAATTTTTAATTCAGATGGCGTGGAAGCTGAGATGTGCGGGAACGGCTTGCGATGTCTGGCGACTTACCTCGATGATAAATCATCTCTCAAGAAGAATTCTTACCTCATCCGGACTATGAATAATCGTTATGAGATCACCAGGAGAAATGGTGAGTTTGCGATTCTCATGAACGAGATCAAGGATGAAAATTCCGTAGATCTATCGGAGTTCAATGAGTTTGAAAAAAAGTTTTTCATAAACACCGGTGTTCCTCATCTGGTTTTTTTAGGAAAAGAGATAAAGAAGATTGATATCAAGAAGACAGCTCCTTTTTACCGCTTTCATGCCATTTTTCCCCGCGGAACAAATGTAACCTTTGTCGAGCTCCTGCCCGGCACTCAGAGTGCTTATGTCCGGACCTTTGAAAGAGGGGTGGAGGATGAAACGCATTCCTGCGGAACGGGCCTTACAGCTTCGGGATTAGCACTTTCGAAATGGTTCGGCTGGAAAGGGATTATCCATCTTCAGACTCTCGGAGGAAAGCAAACTGTCAGTGTGGAAAATTCCGTATATTATTCAGGAGAAGTGAAGTTTTGTTTTTCCGGGGTCATCGATCTGTGAAAGAGCGGATAGATAAAGTTCTCACTGACCGGAAACTCGTCGCCAGTCGCTCGCAGGCCAAGAGCCTCATTGAAAAGGGCGATGTCCTGGTTAAAGGCATAACGATAACCAAGGCCGGCGAACTTATCGATCCGGATTCTGAAATTGTTATTAATTCGGAAATTTATGTCGGACGAGGGGCCTTCAAGTTAAAGAAGGCGCTGGAAGAGTTCCGGCCGGAAGTCCGGAATAAAATCCTTCTTGATGTGGGTGCCAGTACCGGTGGATTCACCGAGATCCTTCTCTCGGAAGGAGCTCAGAGAGTGTATGCCATCGACGTCGGTCATGGTCAGCTCGCGCAGAAACTGCGGGATGATTCGCGCGTGGTAAACCTGGAAGGGACTAACATCAAGGATGTTACTGAATTACCGGAGGCTGCCGACGGTGCGGTCATGGATCTTTCTTTTATCTCTCTTACCAAAGTTCTTCCGGCACTCACGAGACTCATCAGACCGTCGGGCTTTCTCATCGCGCTGGTAAAACCCCAGTTCGAAGTAGGCCCGGAAAGACTTCCGAAAGACGGAGTCGTGAAAGACGAAAAGCTAAGAGAACTTGTCTTAAATGAGGTCAATCAGGCGGCGATCAGCGGCGGCTGGAGCCATCACGCGACAATCCTTTCTCCGATTGAGGGAAAATCAGGAAACGTAGAATATCTTTCTTACTTCACCCGCAACTAGAGATCGAAATCGTATCTCATATTGAGCGCGTTGATGGTGTTGTTCTCAGGAAGATTGGAGAGCGTTCTCCAGAGTTTATCTTTCTGATAGATGAAATTGTAATCAAAGAAAAAATTATTGGTCACGTTGAAGATGAGCTTGAAGTCATTGGTGAGATTCATGTCACTACTGTCCAGTTCCCAGGAGGCCAGTTCCTGGAATGGGCGGTACCAGAGTAAGTTCTCGACCGATACTTTTTCATTGAAACGTGTCCGGAAGCCGAATCTCACTCCATGGCGAAGTCCGTTTTTCTTTTCAATGGTCCGGTTTCCGTTGGCCTCCACAATGTCCGTTGTTCTTCTGTCATAAAGCGGAATGTAGGAAAGATCGACGTACTCCCAGGTCTTGCTTTCAAGAATATGCCAGGTAAAGCCAAGCACACCGAACTGCCAGTGCGCCTTCGGCGTTCCCAATGAGCTGAACCGGGTTGAATTGTAATTAATGAGTGAGAGAGACGAAACCCATGGCTTTAGATGATGAACAGCGAACTGCGCGTTGGCGTGAGTGCTTCTGGTTGATACCGATTTATTATTTTCGGGATCTGTAAGTTTCGTCTGCTGTTGCTCAAACTGAGTAGTGAGCCGGTAGCGTGATCCATAATTTCCCCCGCGAAAACCATAACGAAGACTTTCTCCATCGTTGATTGACTGACGGGTGAAGGGTGATGCGTAAACTGAAATACGGTAGTCTGACAAATCCTGGGAGAGCTGGTCTTTCAGGATGGCGCGCTCGATGAAGAGCTTCTCTTCCCGGGGACCGGCGGCTTCCAGCAGATCTCTTTCTGTGAGTCTTTGAGGTAAATCGCGTTTTACCTCAAATGGATTTTTTCCCGAATCGGGCTTTTTATCATCAGAAAAGGTGATGGCCTCATTCCGGATCTTTGCGTTCTGATAAGGGATTTCACGATCGGCCATACCGTGAATGGTATAAGTGAGATCTTTGGAAAAAGCCGAGCTATCGGGAATCCGATAAAGCCGCCAGTAAGATGTTTCGGTTTTTGCCTGCAGGCAGATGGCGCGCGCACTGTAACCTTCAGCTTCGTGAGAAAATTTCACATGATCATTCCGGAGAAGTCCGTCTTCCAGACCGCGATTCACCATGATGATGTTGTTGGGAAGGACCTTCAGGATCTTGACGTTTTTCAGCTGCTCAAAGGATGAGAGCGCCATGACCGAAAATGAGATAAAAAAAACCGAAATGATCCACATACATACTAGTGTAAATCATTTCGGCTTAATGAAAAGAACTTAGTAATTAAGAACAGATACTAACGGAAGGCCTTCTTCTTTAAACTTATTCAAAAAGGTCAGGTTAATGAGAAGACTCATGTGAACCACTTCCAGTTTATTTTTCCGGCAAAGATTCATCGCTGCTTTCAGCGTCCCGCCGGTTGCGAGAACATCATCCACCAGAACGATGCGGGCCGGTTTTTCAGACTGGATCATTTCCAGACAGTCAGTCCCGTATTCGAGCGTGTACGTTTCAGAGATTACCGGCGGAGGAAGTTTTCCTTTTTTCCTCATCGGGATGAAACCCTTGCCATGAAGCTGCGCCATGGCCGCACCAAGAATAAAGCCCCGGGATTCAATTCCCACGACGTGATCGATATTTTTCCAATCAATTCCCTGTGACATGGCATGAATCACTTCTGAGAAACGTTCAGTCAAAAGCGGCGTGATATCCTTGAAAACCACCCCTGGTTTCGGAAAATCAGGAACATTGCGGATGTGAGTTTCGAACGGGTGCATACTGGGCTCCAGGTCTTAGGTTTAAATCAATATACTGTAAGAAATTATTAAATTCAAAATTCATTTCAGGTCCCTATATTACATCACTGCCGGCAACCACCAATTGCTTGCGGCCAAGCCGGTTCTCATTCTTCCTTTTTTGACATTAATTCGAGGTTTTTATGGACGAAAAACCAGTCATCATCATCGGTGGCGGACTCTGGGGAACTCTTCTCGCCTTACGGGTACGTGAGTGTCTGCCTCATGTTCCGATTAAACTCTACGGCCCGGAATCCCAGCTGGGTGAGAAGCTGGCGGTTTCTTTTCACGAATCGGATGTGAGTAGTGAGGCCCTGAAATGGTTGAGTCCATTCATCTCAAGAAGCTGGGATGAATTCGAAGTTCATTTCCCGAAGTACAAAAGAAAAAATCCTCAGCGTCTTTGCACGATGGAGCCCACCCACTTCCATTCAATTGCGAGAGAAAAGCTGGGTTCCAATACCGTTTTATTAAATCGTGATATCACTCCGGAAGAAGCCGTCAAGGAAGCTTCATTTGTCATTGATACACTTCCCCGCGGATATTACAAAGCTCTTGGATATCAGAAAACTCATGGTCTGGTGGTGAAACTTCTTCATCCCCATCGCGTACAGATTCCGGTCACGATGGATGCTTCCATCGAACAGAAACATGGATTTCGCTATCTCCAGGCACTGCCGCTTTCTGAAGACACGCTCCTGGTGAAAGATGTGCGTTTTTCCTCTGATCCCCAGCTGTATCATGAGGATCTCGAGCCAGACATGCTTCGCGAATTTCATGAGCGTCGCTGGATGATCGGTGACATCCTTGAGAGAGAGACCGAATTCAGGAAAATACCACGTGAAAATGGCGAGAACTTTTCTGACGGAAGAATTATTCGTCTCGATGGATTTGTTCATGACGTAACCGGCGATACTTTGCCGGATGCTGTCCGTCTCATTGATCGCATGGTTTGTACCAGCTTTCGCTTGGGAGAACTGAAAGCGGTCATGAAAGAATATCTTAAAGAGAGAAAATCACATCGAAAACTCTTACGGATGATGAACCGGATGCTCTATCAGGCGAAGACTCCTTGCCGTGAGAGATATCGTTTTTTTGAATCCCTTCACTCGATGCCCCATTCGGTGAGAATAAAATTTTACAAAGGCGACATGGAATTTCTGGATGTTTTCCGTACCCTCCTGAATGTAAAAATTCTTCCCGGACGTTCACTCCGTGATTTCGGACTCAATAAAAACCAGGAAAGAGTGGCGATAGTTTAGTCATAGTTCAGAAACCTCCGGAATTCTGCCTTCTAACTCACTGATATCGGAAGCTATTACTGGCCCGGCCCTTGCTGAGTCAATGTCATGAAATTACTTCTCATATTGGGCCTCTTTCTCCTCCCGAAAGCCTTTGCTTCCAGTAAGCAAAAAATCGATGTCCTGGGTAGTTCGCCCAAGGGTCAGTTTGTGGCGGTAGAAGAGTATGGTTACCGTCCTGGCACACATATGTACTTCGTAAATATCCGTGTGATGAACGTGTGGAAGAAAGAATATGTGGGCGATAAGGTTCAGATTGAACTTCCGGCCACCCGTCCCTTTGTCTTAAAAAAAGCGAGAAAAGAGGCACTCGATCTCGCGCAAAATACTTTCAAAAAATATCAGATCAGCCCTTAAAAAATTCCGGCACAATATCGCGGGCATTCCCTAAAATCTCCAGATCAACCAGCCGATTCTGCGGAATACCTTCCTTGTTCAGGATAATAGTTTTTGCACCCATGGACTTCGTGAACTGAAGAAATCCCGCCGCTGGGTAGACCTGTCCGCTGGTGCCAATACTCACAAAAAGCTCGCAATTTGAAAGCTCTTGTTCGATCCGGTCCATGTGCAGGGGAACTTCACCGAACCAGACAATATGCGGTCTCAGGAGCTTCTGGCAGCACGGCGAGACCGGAAGAAATTCGCGATAAGAAAGACTGTAATGATGGAGGTACGCCTGGCCTGATTTTTCTGCCTGTGAGCAGATAGCAGTTTCCTGCGGGGCATAGTCTCCTTTCAGGTCAAAATAAGCATGGTCGTCATAATAAACCGTATCGCATAGTGAGCAGCGCGACTGATTGAGTGACCCATGCATGGAAAGAAGCGGTAGTACTCCTTTGTCATCGGCCCGGTCATGAAGTCCATCCACATTCTGAGTCACAATAGTTAATTTCCCGGGATACCTTTCACCGAAACCGACCAGTGCCTTGTGAGCAGCGTTGGGAGTGGCGGCGGCGGCGTTAATTCTTCGCATGGAATAGAATTTCCAGACCAGTTGGGGGTCTCTATCGAAGGCTTCAGGTGTCGCAACGTCTTCAATCCTGTGCTGTTCCCAAAGACCATGAGAGTCGCGGAAAGTGGAAATTCCGGAATCAGCGGAGATTCCGGCACCTGTGAGAACGACGATCTTATTGAAATTTTCCGGCTTCATTTCCATTAGGCCTCTATTGTAACCTTTTGATAGGCAAAATTCACCCTCCTGATACTGACTTTCCCCTTACGGTAAGATAGGTATCGATACCGGGAGCTTATTCCCGTATCAGGAAAGACTTATGTGCGGATTACTCGCTTATGCCGGAGACGTGGAAGCGCTTCCGGAATTCACCAACACCTTTAAGAAACTCATTCATCGCGGGCCGGATGACACTGAGATCATGAAAGCTGACGGGGCAAGTCTTTGTTTCCATCGTCTGGCGATCATGGATCCGTCGGTGAAAGGACATCAGCCTTTCGTTGACCTGAGTAATGGTAATATCGCGATTTGTAATGGCGAAATCTATAATCACCTGAGCCTTCGTCACGACTATGAGAAGAGCTATCCTTTTGTGTCTCACTCTGATTGTGAAGTTCTGGTTCCGATGTACAAAGACCTCGGGATTGAGAAAATGTGCGTGAACCTCGACGCCGAATTTGCCGTGGTGATCTGGGATAATGAAAAGAAAATCCTGGTGGCGGGTCGCGATCCGATCGGAATCCGTCCGCTGTTCTACGGCTATACCGATGAGAATAAGATCATGTTCGCTTCGGAGATGAAGGTTCTGGCCCCGTTTTGTAAAAAAGTTGAGAACTTTCCCCCGGGATATTGTTTTGATGGCGAGCACTTCAAGCAGTACCGTGACCTCACAACGGTGGCTCACTATGCTCCGAAAGATCTCAACAAGCACCTGAAAGAAATCCGAGAGAAATTAATCGAAGGTGTCCGTAAACGTCTCGTTGCCGATGTGCCGGTGGGATTTCTTCTTTCCGGAGGTCTCGATTCATCTCTTGTATGCGGAATCGCTCACCAGATTCTCAAAAAGCCGATTACGACTTTCTCAGTAGGCTTAGATCACAACCCGATCGATATCGGATTCGCTAAGATCGTCGCTGATTACCTGAAAACTGATCATCACGAAGTTTACTTCAACAAGAACGACACTCTTTCCGTTCTGGATAAGCTTATCTGGCATCTTGAAACGTGGGACATCACCACGATTCGTGCCTCGATCGGGATGTATCTGGTTTGTAAGTACATTCACGAAAAAACTCAGATCAAAGTCGTTCTCACGGGAGAAATCTCAGACGAGCTCTTTGGATATAAGTACACCGACTTCGCTCCCACCTCTGAGGCTTTCCAGAAGGAAGCCAAAAAACGTGTGGATGAACTTTATATGTATGACGTCCTTCGCGCCGATCGTTGTATCGCGGCTAACTCACTCGAAGCGCGCGTTCCCTTCGGTGACCTGGATTTTGTCCGCACAGTGATGGAGATGAATCCAGAGCTCAAGATGAACACAACAGGCGTTGGTAAGTACTTACTCAGAAAAGCATTCGACGGCACGAACATCATTCCGGATGAAATCCTCTGGCGTGATAAAGCAGCTTTCTCAGATGCCGTCGGGCACTCGATGGTGGATTATCTGAAAGAGTATGCGGAATCGAGATACACAGATGAGGAATTCCTGAAGTTCCGTGAGAAATACACCCATGGCATGCCCTTTACGAAGGAATCACTTCTTTACCGTGAGATCTATGAGAAACATTTCGAAGGTACTTCTCATGTGATTAAGGATTTCTGGATGCCGAACAAGGAATGGCCGGGATGTAATGTCCAGGATCCATCTGCGCGCGTTCTTTCCAATTATGGAAAGGCCGGCTCAACGGTGAAGAGTTAGTCAGTAACTCTTCGCCAATCTTCCCAGATCATTCAGGTAGCGCGATGTATTTTCCGCAATGGAGAGATAAGGAATCGCGTGTCTTTCAACCAGTAGAGCATCCACTTTTTTACGGATGTCATGATGGCCCGGTTTTGTCCCCAGCATATGGAAAACATGAAGGAGATCAGGTGAATCGAGTGACTCAAGGGCCAGCTCATGGAGTTCTTTTTCCAGTAGCTTTTCTTCACGGTCTTTTCTGAGAGCGTATCTGAATCCCTCTGTGTGATAGGCCTTCAGGATTTGCTTCTTGTCGGCCCTGGTACGGATGCAGATGTTCCAGGTGGAAGGCGCGTGAGCGACGGCATGGATAAAGTGATCCTGATTACGGATCATCTGAGTATCACCAGGTCTTATGATCTGATTGTTTACTTCAATAAGTCTTCCCGCTTCAAGGCCCTCAAAGACTTCCCGTTCGTTCTGAAAATGAAATTCAATCTGATGATCCTCACCTTCAAGGCACTGGAATGCGCCATTGAAGTTGTGATCATGAATACCGGTATCACTGTAGAGCCAATGGTAAATCTCAATCGTAAAATTTGTCCCGACATAGAGTACGAGGCACTCATCAGAGAAAACACAATCGTGTTCCAGAAGATGAGTGTTCTCCGCATGACGGTTTCGGAGGATCCCCAGGATGCTCTGAGTGAACATGCTGTGAAACGGAACCTGGCTCAGTTGGGTGTAAGCTGCTTTCGAGAAATTTCCGGCCGTCGCATCTGAAAGGAGAGCACCCAGCCGGTCAACTTCGGTGAGAAAAATCATTTCACACTGAACGTTTCAAAGGTCATAACCGGATAGTCTTTACCTTCAAGGTAGTGGTGGCCACCGAGAATTCCCAGTGTCTTGTCTGAAAGCGAAAACACCTGCGAGAATCCCTTGGTCTCTTTAAGATAACGCCCGGTATGTCTC
>JAKFFP010000355.1:0-3520 GCA_036675045.1 Bacteriovoracales bacterium
CGTAATGTATTCGGCCATCGCGTTTACTTCAGCGATGTTCTTCGCGCGGAACTCAGGAGTTGAGTTGTTCGGCTGATCGAAGAATTGAGGCATGCGCGCGCGCTTGTTGAAAGCCCGTGGGGCCCAGATCCAGTTCTTGAGCCATTCTTTCTTATGGATCTTCGAAGTCACGCGACGACCAGTCGGTCCTGGTTCCTTGAGGTGCTGCCAGCCTTCGATTTTGTGACAGGCATAACAACCGTAGCTTTCAACGAGCTCGCGAGCGGCATTATTCGTATCGGCCATCGGAACGCGTTCTTCACCCTGGTGACACTTCATACACTGACCTTCAGTGTGCTGAAGCGGGATCATTGGCTGAGGAACTTTGTGTGGTTCATGCCAGTGATATTTTTCTTTCCATTCTTTGGCCTGTTCCGCGTTCTGAGGAATGTGGGCAGGAGAATTGAAATCGTTTACACGGTCACCAACACCGCCGTGACATGAAGTACATCCGAAATCTTTCACCGGGTGGGCAGAGTTCACTCCAACCGCGAGAGTATCAACCTTCGGGTGAGTCTTATAAGGATTGGCCTGATCTTCGTAGCCTGGTTTGTCGATGAAGACGTGACAAGTTGTACAGCGATCGATCTTCGGCATTTGTTGGAAGTAGAAATCGTTCTGCGAATTCTTGATGACGTACTGACGGATCTTGATGGTGGGATCGAGGAAGTCGATGAAAGGAGCGTTACGGAGTGCCCAGACCGGACTCATCTCAGTTGCTGACAGTGAAGACATGAGAAGGTCACGATCACCCGTGAGCTTCTTCAATTCTTTTTCTGCTTCAACCTGGGAAGCAGTGAGAACTTTAATCTGCTCGTTAAGTTTTCCTTCTTCGGCCTGGAGGCCTTTCAGGGCATCTTTTCCGGCAATTTCTTTCTTCTTATAATCATCGAATTTTACTTTCAGTTCCTTCGCGTCCTCTGGGTGATTTTCCATGAGGGCGTGCTCGTACTTGAACTGGTATGCAGCCGCCTGAGAACCGTTCACACCATTCTGCATGTTTTGAACGTAGATTTTTCTCTGAACTTCTGCGATCTCTTCGTTGATTTTATCAATTTTTTTCTGGTGACCTTGAACTTCTTTGTCAGCCGCGGCCATCTTAGCTTTTACTTCCTTGAGAGCATTAGCATCGATTCCACCCTCGATCTCTTTGATCTTGGCATTGGTCTTTTGCTTCTCAATATCCATTGCTTTGACCTGGATCGCTTTCCAGGGACGAATATAGTCATCAAGGACCATCCAGATAGTCACTAAGAGGAAACCAATCGAAACAATCGCAAAGATCTTATTCAGAGCTTTGGTGTCGTAGGCCATTCCAGGTTCACGTTTCATTTATAGCTACCTTATCAATTCAATTAGAGGTTCAATTCAAATTCAGGCATTGCCACTATGTACTTCAGAGTAAAGAACCAACGGAGGTACATTTTGATAGGCAAGCTCATCATCCCGAGGATGAGGAATACGAGTAACCAGTAACGAGGACCACCCATGCGAGCGAGCATGTCCTGCCCCCACTTCTTAGTGGCCCAGAGAGGAACAACGACAAGGTAGATACCTGTCACGATGATTCCCATGATCTCTCTTAAGAAGATGTTCTTAGGAAGAGCAACCCCGAGACCTTTGATCCAGAAAAATTCTGAAAGGTTCACGTTGTTTTCTGCTACCACTTTATGTGCGTCCCAAAATTCAAACGGGCCGTAAAAAGTCCAGTTAGGACCTCTTAAGAACGTACCGATCTGAATGAGAAAAACCCAAAGAGCGAGCCAGCCGAAGAGGAAACTTGCGATGGCAAATTTTCTCTCTTTGAATGTGTAATAACCGTTTCCTTTCGGATTGATGTCAATGAAAGGAATTGCAATGAGACCAACGATAATGATTCCTGGAAGAACCACACCGGCCATCCATGGATCGAAGTAAACAAGCATTTCCTGAAGGCCAAGGAAGTACCATGGAGCTTTCGCAGGGTTTGGCGCCCAGGTCGGGTTAGCAGGTTCTTCGAGTGGAGCTTTAAAGAAAATCGCCCACACAATAAGGAAGATCGTACAAAGAATAATACAGAAGAGCTCAGTGTAAACGAGGTTGGGCCATGCCCAGACTTTCTCACGGTTTTCAGGAGTGCCTTCCAGAGGACCCTCACCGGCCGCGATTCGAAGATCGTTCTGGTGTCCTTTATAAAGGGCAAACCAGGTAGACCAGAAAACGAGAGCGTTCAGGATGATAATAGGAATGTTATCCGGAAGTGAGATGACCGAGAAAAACACGGGATCGGTTACCATCCATCCAAACACAACAAGTGTGAAGATCAGAAGTCCCATTCCGAATTTTTTAGTACCCACGATATCCATGCGTCTCATCGCAAATACAAAAAGAACGATGAAAAGCGTGAAGGAGTAAACCGGAGCCGAAAGGAAGTTAATCGCTGCCTTAAGCATATAGTCCTTTTATAGTGGAGCTGAAATTCCGCCGTCTTTACGTACACGCCAGAAGTGAACGGCAATGAGAACTGCCACGACTAATGGAATGAATACGCAGTGGAGAATGTAGAAGCGAAGCAGAGCTGCTTCACCCACAAAACGTCCACCAAGAAGCTGGAAACGAACATCGTTTTTATCAGACACCATCACGAAATCACCGATACGAGCAAGAGCAGCACCAGGACCACCGTGGCCCATGAACGGAGTTGCTTTCGCCATGTTCGATCCTACGGTAATCGCCCAAATTGCGAGCTGATCCCAAGGAAGGAGATAACCTGTAAACGAAAGAAGCATGGTGAGAACCAGAAGGATAACACCAACACCCCAGTTAAATTCGCGAGGTGGTTTGTATGAGCCGGTCATGAATACGCGGAACATGTGGATCCACACGGTAATAACCATCAAGTGGGCACCCCAACGGTGAAGTTCGCGCATGATTCCCAGAGGAACGTGTTCGCGAAGACCAATGATGTCTGTGAATGCGTATTCAGCGGTCGGACGGTAGTAGAACATCAGAAGAACACCAGTGATCGTAAGAGCGAGAAACACGAAGAATGTGAGTCCGCCCATGCACCAGGTGTATCCGAGTTGAACGCCGGACTTCTTTAACTTAATCGGGTGAAGATGGAGGAACACGTTCCCGGCAATAACAGCGGCTCTGTTACGAGCGTTGTTTGGTGGAGCATGGCGGAAAATCGCTTTCCATACCTGGGTGTTCGCAACTTTTTTAGCAAATCCTTCAGACATATATTTCGTTCCTTAGACTTCGATGAAAGCTTCAGCGTTGTTCCACTCGCCCTTCTCATAGCGGAAGACCTTCGTCTTATCGACGATGATTTTCCCTTCAGGGTTACGATAAATTTTAAAGCGCTCGAGTGGACGTGGAGCAGGACCTTCAAAGTTAATTCCATTCGGGTAGTAACCAGAACCGTGGCAAGGACATTTAAATTTTGATTCAGCAGGTAGCCACGTCGGAATACAACCGAGGTGAGTCCAGATGTTCGACA
>JAKFFP010000382.1:0-19790 GCA_036675045.1 Bacteriovoracales bacterium
GCCCGGAGGTGTCCCAGAGATAAAAGATTTGTTGTCCATCTGACTCATGCGGAATGGTTCAAGAAACCGGAGTTCATTTTTTCTCTGTCAGAGGGTTTGAAAGAAACTCCGATGAACATCCTGATTGAAGATGATCTCACCCTGGAAGTCCCTTTCAACCGGCTCGTTCATGGGGATCATGTCATGATACGCTTCAAGGCCGTAAGTCAATCGAATATCGATGACCAGAGACTGGCGATGTGGGTGTACCGCCTGGGAGAGTTCAAGGGAATGGGAATTAAAAATGCCTATTTCTTTTTGTATGAAGAAGAAGAAATGTGCCTGGATATTTTAAGAAGGATGGCAAACTCAATGGGTGGGGACGTGAGGTTGCCGGAAAAATTCGACGCCAATGCGGATCAGCTGGGCCTGCCACTCTAGCGCAATTATCTCAGACTGCAGCCGGTTCCTGCCGGGGGATCTTCCTGGGAAGTACAATCTCGTGCATCTCGCGGGCATCTCAGGCGAACATGCATGTGATCCGCATGGTTCGCGTAAGGACGGATGCTTCTTAAGATGTCATCAAATCTCACAAGCTCTTTTTTCAGGCGTGCCTGACGACAGATTTCTTTCTTAATCACCGGATCCACGAAAATCCGCTGAACATCTCCGGACTCATGAAGCTTCTTGATAAATTCCCAGTTCCTGGCCCCGTCAAAATTCTTCGAGATACGGTTACGGATAACCATGTTCTCGGCAAAACCGTTGATCTGAGAAGGTCTTTGCTCGACCAGGTTCACGCGATAATAAGTGAGATCAACATCGAGTCCGTTCTGATGAGAACTGTGAAGATCGGTAACGTCGCCACCGTCATGCTTTGAAACGTCTCCCACCTGAAGGCGATCCATACCGGGAAATTTCTTATTCATGGCGCCCGCCGAATGAATCAGGAGATCAATCATCTCCTGAGTGCCCCAGGCACGATCGCGGTGAAGAAAGAGTTTTATATATCCTGGGCCGGAATCCGGGAGCTTCACTGAGTTTCTGATGGAGCCGTTTGAATAATAGCCAACGGGATCCGATTGAGCGGACCAGGCCGATGGAACAAAGTTAAGGAATAGAAGTATGGACAGGAGGCTTTTCATAGGAGGTATTTACCACGGTCACGGACCAGCTGCCAGCGAGAGGTACTTTCTACATACCTCTCTAAGTCCTAAAAATGATGACCAAACAGCAAGTATCTCAGCTGAGGCGGTGGGGGATTTTTTTCTTTCTCGGATTTACGAACTTTGGAGTTTTATCTTTCTGGTTCGGAAGATTTTTTCCGCAATCGAGGCAGGCCGGCATGAACCCGCGGCTGTTATGAGAAATTCCTTTGAGGCCCGGGTGGCGGGTGCGGTAGTAACTCACATTCGGAGACTGACAAGACGGACAACAGGCCTGAACCTTGAAACCGGAATTCAGAACAAACCAAGTTGATACTGTGCCTTCATCTTTCATTTTTTTTCTCCTGAACTGAATTTTTTCTTAATTTCATTTTTTGTTCTTCGTGCGAGTCATGGCAACTTTTTTTTATAGAGGGGATGCAGCTGTCAGTAGCTCAACACATCAGGGATAAAAGCCTCGTTACGGGCCATGGCGTGAGGGAAATCTGCGTTTTGACAAAGGGGCATTCAACCTCAGTGGGGAGACAAATCCCTTGGGTAGATGAAAAACTCATCGTAGGATATGCTTGTCAGAATTCTTAAGGAGTTTCTATGCGTATTTTTTCACTCTTACTTCTTCTCCTCATGGGCTGCGCCTCTGTTACCAAAGAACCGAGTGATGCTGATATCAATGCAATGGCCTTGAAGGCGTACCAGGAAGTAAAAGCGAAATCGAAGCTTTCTAACAATGCTGAATGGAAAGCAATGCTCGATCGCGTGGCCTCGCGGATTGCAAAATCCTCCGGAGAAAATTTTCAGTGGGAGTGGATGCTGATTGATAGTCCGGAAATAAACGCATGGTGCATGCCCGGCGGGAAGATGGCAGTCTACACCGGGATCATGCCCGTGTTAAAAACCGAGGGTGCGCTCGCTGCGGTACTGGGGCATGAAGTCGCACATGCGACTAAACGCCACGGAAAAGAACGTTACGCGCGCGCCATGAAAACCAATATCACCGGTATTGCAGTAGGGCTCGCGACCGTGCTGGGCGGACAAATTTTCTGTAAGACGGAAACCTGTCGCAAGTTAACTACACTTTCCGGTGCCGCCGCCGGTTTTGCGCTCCAGTTTTTTGATATGAAGTTTTCCCGCGCAGATGAAACTGAGGCGGATAAATACGGCCAGGTGTATATGGCGAGGGCGGGTTACGATCCTGCGGAGGCCATGAATCTCTGGGATCGCATGAGTGCCGCTAACAAAGGCGGAAAACCACCAGAAATTCTTTCTACCCATCCTTCTGATGAAACACGAAAAGGGGATCTCAAAAGCTGGTTACCGGCGGCCAAGGAGATTTATTCAAAAGCCCCTCAGCAGTTCGGCACCGGTGAAGTTATCCAGTAACGATGAACGAATTAAAGATCACAGAGATTGTTATTGGTGGAGGAAAGGAAACCGCGAAAGGGGCCCTTTGCTTTGCTCATTACGAGGGCTTTTTGGATGATGTAAGAAAATTTGAGTCTTCCCGCGATCGCGGGAAGCCTTTTCAGTTTGTCTTCGGAACCGGCCGGGTGATCAAGGGTTGGGACCTTGGGCTCGTGGGAATGAAAGAGGGCGGAAAAAGAGAGCTTTATGTTCCGTCTCATCTCGCATACGGGGAAAGACAAATAGGGGCCCTGATAGGGCCCCATTCGAATTTAAGATTTGTGATTGAACTTCTGGAAGTGAGAACGAGAGACTAGCGAATAAGCTTTGCTTCAATCGCGTCCATGAGGGCAAACCAGCTCGCTTCATCATTTACGATTTCCTGAGTTTCCTGCGCCCACGCCATGCCATTTACGACATTCTCGAGACCCTGATTGCAATTGAATTCAGGAGCCTGAGTATATTTCGAAAAGTTCGTCGACCAGCATCCCGGATTATAGCGCGGGTAAAGCTCTCTCATGATCCCATCGAGATCAGAGAGCGTGTATGTCGGAAGACTTTCCTGAAGATAGGGAGCCGTGAATACCGGAAATTCTTCAATCACGATCTGGCGATGAAGGGGAGCACCCGGAAGCACCTCTTCGTAAAGATCAACGATCCCCGATTCCCGACTGATGATCGTATAACCGCGTGCCGGATATTTTTTCACCGGGTAGCAGTAATTCTTGAAGATCACGATGTCGTCAGAAACAAACAGACAGCTCTTGATCGAAACGAAGCCGAAAATCATGCCCGTTTCTTTGTAAGTGAATTCTGCTTTCTGGATCCGGTCAAAGAGCTCGCCAAATGGGCGGGCATCGTAGACCTGGGCCTGGGTTAGAGTAGTAAAAAGAAGTACGGATAATAGGATGATTGTTTTCATCCTGAAATCGTAAGAAGAAATGCCCTTTTCGTCTAATATTTATGTCTGACATCCGCGTTATGTAAGCAATTCTTTAAGAAAATATGTGCCATTTTCATGCTTTTGCCGGTTAAAGAGAACATACTGAATGGCATTTTTACTTTCGCGAATGCTCTTGGGGACACGTGACCAAAAAAAAAGGGGAGCCGAAGCTCCCCTTGTCAGAGAAAAATCAGATTACTTTTTCCACGGATTGAAGGCAGAAGTAAGGCCCTTCATATGCGGCTTGAGTTCCGGCATGTGACGGCCGATTACCTTGTGCATGTAACCTTCACGGTCAATCCAGTCGAGTCCCGCTTCAGTGTACACCTGGCTGTTATAAAGGTCGGTGTAGAACGGATCGGCCATCAGACGACGTGAAGCCATGAGGACGAAGATCTGGAACATTGTTTCGCCGAAGCCGAAATTCTCAGGACGAACTTCTTCCGCGAGGTTACCAACGAGGAGATCGATCGCTTCAACATTATCGTTACCATCTTCATCACGTCCGTAGACCTGATAGAACTTGGCGAGGACCTGTTTCTGCTCTTCTGTCTTCGCTACGCCATCCATGAAAAAATCAGCGTATTTAGCGATAGGTCTCAGATTGATCGCACGACGGAACTGGTTATAGCGAGGAACGCCTCTTTCGCGGTCTCTCAGAACGTCAACCATTCCGAGATCCATTGTTCCATGACCGGGGATAGAAAGTTCCTGCATGAATTTAGGGAAGTTGTTAAGAACGAGCTGTCCCGGATGCTGAGTACCGAATGAATAAAAGAGATCTTTCAGGTCATAGCTGGCCATGATGCCATAAGATTTTTCATTGCGTGTAGCTGCCATCGGAATCTGAACGACCTTATCTTTCTCAGAGTAGCGTCTGATGTTCAGGGCTTCAGGTAAGAGTGAGTGGAGACGGTAAACTGAAGTGAACTCTTCTGTGATGCTGTAAGGAACACCCAGGTCATTTCTCTTACCGCCGACGATCCCGCTTAAAGTCATACCGGCGTTGATACCGAAGTCAGCGCGCTGAAGACCAGGAATTCTCTTGATCAGGCGAGACCATGTCTGAGGATGGGCCAGACCGTACCAGTTCGCGTACATGCCTTTTCTGAGAGTAGAGTTGGCAAGGATAGCGGGAGTCCACTCAATCGTGTGGATCTTCGCCATGACTGCGGCGTTAACCAGGCGGGCAGACTGGAAGATCTGCTCATCGAGCTCTTTTTCTGTGAGAAGATTCTTACCGTTTCTCCAGATGAACTTGCCTGATGCTTTATCAACTTTTACATATTTCTGGTAAAGCTTCTCAGCGATAGCGTTGTGCTCTTTAACAAAAAGAGTGTGAAGCATCGAGAGACCGACCCACCAGTTGTCACGGAAACCAGTGACTTCATAACCGTTGTTGGTCTTATTGTTACGGACATCAAGCTGATCATTCTTAGGGAGAAGCTCGCGGCCATTCACCATGACGGTGCTCATTTTCCCTTTCGAGAAAGCGCGGGTAGCGTTCTGTTCTTCCTGGCTTGATCCGTAAACCTGAGAACCATCCCACCAGTGAGTCACACGGTTAAGAGAAACTTTTCCGTAGTCCTTCTTATATTCTCTGTCGTCAGTCTGAGTTCTTTCCACTCTTTCGCTGGTACCGTGAACTTCGTGAGGATTTCTCTCGAGGTTTTTGCCGTGAGAAAGCCAGTCGTGGTTCATGAACTGAATCCAGTTGGCCGCAAGCATATTAAGGAAAGGAACCGGCTTGAATTCTCCACGGGTGAAGAATACTTTTGAAACCGCTACCGGGCTTGGGTTCTGGAGATTTTCTTTTGCATCAAGATCAATGAATTCTACCGGAACGTTTCTTCCGAATGCCACGTTGGCAGCGCCTACGTGCGGAGTCTTCGGAACATAACAAGTACCGTCGGCAGTTCTGTGAGTAGGCACTTTCGGACATTCAATGCTGGCATGTCCTGACCAGTCGATGTTCGGATCGTGGAGGTTTTTTTCGAGAAGCTCTTCGCGCATTCCTTTCAGAACGAGAAGCGCTCCGACCGTTCCTCTTTTAGACCATGTTGTCCATGGTGTGTCCTTCAGGGTAGAAGTAGGGACACGGTTGGTAGGAGAGACTGCCTTAGCGACGGTCTTTTCCTGGGTGTTACGGGCACAAGAGGCAAAGGCCAGGGATGCGACCATCAATGGTAGAAAACTTAATTTCATGTAAAACTCCTTTTTACATAAATATTTTATCCGAAATCCTCTAAAATAGACGAAAGGCCGGAAATCTTATGAATGAAGTTACAATCATCTCGACTTATTCTTCTTCTCACCAAAATGACACGAATCAGCTGATTCATTTCTTTTGTGTTCCGGTGATTTTCTTCAATGTGGTTGGACTTCTTTATGCTCTTACTCCACCGGCGGTTCCCGGGGCACTGATTGCAGGATCGCTCGTCTTCTATTTCAGATCCATGCGGTCCTACCTGCCCCACATGATCGTATTATATACCGTCGTCCTCGGCATCTGCTCCATATTTGCCGGTTACCAAGCTTTCGTTCCGGTAAACATCGGTCTGTTTATAGTTGCGTGGATTGGTCAGTTTTGGGGCCACAAGATTGAAGGCAAGAAGCCTTCTTTCTTTCAGGACATCTTTTTTCTTCTGGTCGGTCCGGCCTGGGTCATGGAAAAAATAAGACTTAAGCTGACGGGCCTTAGGAAGTGAAGTTTTTTCCGTCGTACGGTTCTTTCCGACCTGTAGTTTAATGGATGTATCGTTTTCCACGGAGGAAGATTGAAAAAAGCAGGCCTCTTCTTCTTATTCTTTGCGGGAATCATTTCCACCTACGCTGTATTGAAAGACGTGACTTTCTCGGAAGAACGCTCACCGGCGAGTGAAATAGCTGATTACGAAGCCATGAAGGCCTGTGAGAAACAGGACATCCTCTGGGAAAAAATCGTTTCATCAGCTCATAACGAACTTCCTCCTTATCAATCGCTTGGGCTTTCTCAGTTAATTGCCATGGCAAGACAGGGAATTGCGGTGAAGGGCAAAAGAGAGTCAGATTTCTCTCCGGAAAACTGGGTGAAGTATCTGCACCGTCGCGGGTCCATCGCGAAAGTGAAGATCGTTCCCGTTTCTTCCCGATATACTGGTGTATTTGCAGGAGCAGAATGTGCTCTTCTTCGTTTGTCTCTTACCTATAGAGTGACCAGATCGAAGCCCGTTGCTCCTGGACTTGCCCTCAAGATCCTGCGTGATGGTGTGCCAAGTGCGAACGTTTCGGCCCTCGTTTCACTCAATGGTCAGGGTAAGGACTACAACTTCTTCAAAAATCCCATGTCAAATATAGTTCCGGAAGGAAGCGGCATCGGCCAGACGCTGGTGCATAAGCTTTTCCGGAGAGTCACCGGTTATCCGGAAGAACTCTTAGTCGAACACATGGCCTCTCTTAATTCTCATGGTGAAAAGGTGTTGAAAGTGGTCTCACCGAGACAACTGTTCTTTGTGCCGAAGCCGGGGATTATGTCGTTCTCGGATAAACACGATGTGAGAGCTGATTTCGCCGGGATTCCTGAAGGGAAAACAATCTACGAGCTGCGCGCTCTGCCTGAGAAATATGCGGGGCTTGATTACTCTAAGTATACGCCAGCGATGGCCGAGACCTTTGTGAAGGAATCTGAGCACATCGCTGACATCGTTACGACTTCCGAATTTATTTCATCTTCATTCGGCGATGACGGAATCTTCTTCCGTCATGAGCTTCGTCCTTAGTTCGGACTGAATTCGAAACTAAAGAGCATAACTGAAACCTTCAGGAGCGACTGATAGGGCATCTTGATTTTCAGCGTATTGATCTTTCTTCCCTTTACCATTCCCGGCGCTGATGGACCCCACACGATGTTGCTTACGCGGGCCTCATAAGTATCTGAGTTCTTCTTACATACGATTCCTGTTACATCTGCCCAGTCACCGCCCTGATTCGTGAGCTTCAGGCGAAGGAGATTTCCGCCGTTTGAGAGGCGCAGATTAAGAGGATTACTTTTCGTGTTTTCTTTCCAGTTGAGAGCAACGCCGTTGTTTCCTACGAGGGCCTTGAGCTCAGTGATGTTGCTGGCGCAGTTGTCAGCAAATGATGAGACAGAGAAGAGCATGAGTGTAATCAGGATAAGGGCTTTCATCATAGAGTCTCCTTGGGTGAAGCCGAGTATATGGTAAATTCTTTCGTTTCTATTAAGACCATGGAAAATTTTCTCACAACAGGAAGTTCAGGAGCCAGGAAGGAAGTGTAATGAACTTCATTAAGAGGACTTGCTTCTTTCCGGCGGCATGGATATTCATGGCCCTTCCATCCTTGTTGATGCCGGTTCCGTCCTGCTGGATCATGATTCCCTTGCCCGCGCGTCTCATAATGCTCTCTTTGACTTCCTTCGAGAGCTCATCGTTTCCGCGGCAGAACATCGCCATCTCGGTATTGTAAAAATTAGAACGGTTATCGATGTTGTAAGTTCCGATCATGACCTCGGTATGTGTGGAAGCTTCATAGACCTGGGTCTTATCGTGAGTTCCCCAGCGCGAGTTCTCAGCTTCCTCTGTCATGGCCGGGCCTTCATGGAGAAATTTCCCGTCATGAAGATAGATCGTGATTCCGGACTTCGCCCATTGCTTGATATAGAGATAGAGATTGGCAGCGACGTAGACGGCATCCGTTGAGCCCAGTGAGTTCGTATAAACATCGATATCCACTTTCTTTTTCAGTAGGTGGGCCATGATATTTCTCGTCCGCTTATTGTGTATGAGATAAGGAGACGAGATAGTAAAGGCCTTGTCCACCTCAAGGGTCTTCTCGGCGAGAGTCTGTCTCAGATAGCGAAACTTCGCGAGGAACTTTTCCTTCAGGCGGTTTTTGAAGTTCGCGCCGGGGGCGTCGGTTGAGAAGGTGGCAGTCGGACAGTCGTGGAGCTTATAGGATGCGAGTTCCGGCTGACCTTTTTCAGCTGACTTCGAGCGAATGAGTGTTTCTTCCGGTGA
The DNA here is from genome assembly GCA_036675045.1 of Bacteriovoracales bacterium. Taxonomy (GTDB): domain Bacteria; phylum Bdellovibrionota; class Bacteriovoracia; order Bacteriovoracales; family Bacteriovoracaceae; genus Peredibacter. The sequence goes on from JAKFFP010000382.1 coordinate 8,505, forward strand.
TTCTTCCAGGAAAGCCTTTGCTTTTGCCACTCTCTCGTCCCAACGGGCAGCGCGACCTTCGTCCTTCTCACTTCTCTTCGGACGCTTGGGATTGACCGACATCTTATGTTCAAAGAAAAGATCAAAACTTTCTCTCATGACCTTGACCATTGGTCCGGTCACATAGACATCGCGGTCATTGAAATTGAATTCGTGAGACATGTCGAAGTAATCATCCCCGATGTTTCTTCCGCCGGTGATGGCTTCCGTATCGTCAACTGAAATGAGCTTCCGGTGATTCCGGAACTGGACAGTGGAAATGGCGATGACGGGAGCATTATTATAATACCTAACCTCAATACCATACTGGGCAAGCTCATGCGCGTAGAAGGAATTGAGCTGGAAAGTTGCAATATTCTTATCAATCAGCATGCGGACTTTTACGCCGCGTTTTGCAGCGGCCACGAGTTCGCGGGTAATGATCTTACCGGCGAGATCCGTGTTGTAGATGAAGTATTCAACTTCGATATTCTTCTGTGCGCGTCTGATCATCTGCAGGCGAAGCTCCAGGGCGGCCACTCCGTTCTCAAGAGACATCACTTTGTTGCCCTTATTCTCGTGAATTTCATAGAACGGGTAAGGGATGATTTCTCCCAACCGGCTTTTGGCAAAAGCGGACAGAGAGACGGTCAGGATGAAGAATAAAATAATGTGTACCATGGGCGGAATTCTATCCGCACCCGGAATGACATAAGCTTCTTTTGAAAAAAAGTTTGGGTGGTGTCTATGTTTTAGACGGCCCTTTTTTACAGTCAAATGGCTGGTTTTTCAGAAAGTTAGAAAGGAACATCGCCAGGACCGCGTAGGTGAGGAAGACATAATAACCAGGCTGTAACTGGGTCCCGTTGGTAGTCAGGATTCCCAGGGACTGGCCTCCGGCCTCCTGGATGTTTTTCAACTGGCTGTTAATGATCCCGTTAAATCCGATATACGCCATGAAGATCGCCACCACCAGGACATCCGCCATGGACCATTTTCCGGAGTGAAGGACAAAAAACTGCACGAGCTTCTTACTTCGGGCCGAACAGTAGTCATAGTAATAGGCCATGGTGGAAAGGAGTTTGAACAAGGGAAAAATCACACTGAAGGTCACGAGCAGGACACCCACCAGCTTCATCTGAAGCTCTTTATGCACGATCATAATGTGAAAGACATCAAGGATGCTTTTACTCTGGAAGAACAGGACCTGATCCTTGAAAGTTACCGGATGATCCATGAGAACAAAAGAAAGCTCAGAGATCCTGGCCTCCATGTCAATCATGGGGGTGGTGACTCCCACAAACATCAGGACAAAAAGAGTCAGGGTCAGCAGGAAATATTCCGGGGGCGAGAGAGGTTTTCTGGGAAAACCCAAAAGTATAAAAAGCGCGATCGAAAGACCAATCATCATCCAGGCCTCTTTCCGTCCGCTCGTCTCACCCTTATCCAGTTTTTTCTGGAGCACCGTCTTCGCCTTGTCTTCGTCGCCGGCCCCGAATTTTGCGACCAGCGCGACTCTCAGGGCATCATCCTGTTCATCGAAGGTGTCACTCATGTAGGCATCAACCCTATTTTTCAGAAGGCCCTTCAGCTCTCTTTCAGTCCGGGGAGAGGCGAGTTCCTTCATCATCGCATTGGCGTATTCAGGAATACCTTTTTTGATCTCATTCACGTCCACAAAGGAGTCAATGAATGATTGCCTGAACCATCCTTCAGTGGTCTTGTAATTCTGGCGTTTAATCCTGAGAGCGATCTTATCGATCAGGATGGCCAGTTGTTTTTCGAGATGATTCTTGAGAGTCGCTCCGGTTGATCCCTTGAAGGAGAGGTCACTGATCTCATCCGACACAATCTGAGTCAGCTGGGTTTTCCATTCATCAATACTAAAAAGCCCGTAGCTGAAATTATTGACCTCCGCGTACTGAGCCTTCGTCGTCTGGAGCTTGCGGGACTTTTGATAAATATCGAGGCCCAAAGCAGAAATTGAGACAAAGAGGATGAAAGAGATTATGAGTTTTACATATTTCATGAATGTCCCCCTAGCTCAGAATATCGAAGGGAAATTCGCCCGTAATAGAACGGTGAATAAGGCATAGTCAGCTGGTCCTGAAAGAATGCGTTGAGGGACATAAAAGCCGGGCAGTGAGCTGCCCGGTATTTTGAGTCATATTAATTATTGATCTTTGAGAATAATCTTATCGTTACCCCAGCCCTTCTTAATTTCAATGTCATCGCTCTCTTTCACCATCTCGATGGCTTCCTGACGTTCGACATCGGTTCTTTTCCGGTCGTACTTGTCCGTGCAGCTGACTGTCATGAGCATCGCAGCTGCGGAGATAAAAGCTAAGATTTTCATATTTCATCCTCCTTGATGATTTTGATCACTCATTCACTATGCAAAGCTTATACCTTCGCTTCTTAAGTAAGAATGTCTGTTTTGATTTAGCCAGTCTTATGCTGACTCTCGTCCGACTCTTGCTATTCTTTTTCCCAGTAACATTCACAGGAGGATGTACATGGCTTCAACCAGAAATAGAAGAACAGCACGTGTAACAAAAACCGGCCGCAACGCTGGCGGGATCCAGAGACAGATTAATCAGGATTACGTGAATATCATCCGCGATTATCGCAAGCTGGGAGTGGAGCTTTTCAGAAAGCCCATGACCAGATATGTGCTCGGAGGCATTGCCCTCACGGCACTTGTCCCTTTTGCCCTTCGAATGTTCCGTAACGAAGAAGTTCAGACCTTCGTTCGTGACAATGTCGAAGAGATCCGGACACGCATTGATGGCATGATTCATTCAGGTGAAAGAGAGCTCGATACTCTCAGCTAGTAATTGATTGTATCGATGACGAAAAGGCCCCCAGGCGGGGCCTTTTTATTTTCTTTCATTCCCCGCCGGTGAGCGGGATTTCCTTTCCAGGTAATATCTCAGGTCCTTGTTATATTTTTTCGTATACTCAGCTGCGAGTTTGCCGGCACTGTCTCTTACGTTCAGTTCGGCCCCCGCCTCGATAAGAGAAATGACTCCGTTCAGGCAATTCCTTTCTGTGGCAAAGTGAAGGGGAGTCTTACCAAGATTATTTTTGCCGGCAGAAACTTTTACCTTCGGATCGGCTCCCAGTTCCAGGAGATGGTCGATAATTCTCTCATGGCAGCTGTACGACGCGATATGAAGTAAGTGCGAGGCGCCCTGAGCTTGATTGACATTTTTTGAATTCAGAAGATCACGGGCGATAGCTTCATTGCCGCCGTATACGGCAAGCCAGACAATATCTTTGCCTTTGAAAGCTTTGTGCGATTTGTGGACGACACCTTCTTTGGAGGCTCCTTTAGAAAGGAGGTAAAAATACATCTTCTCGTTTCCGAGATGGGCCGAGGCCATGAGGGCGGTATAACCCATTGTTGATTTCGAATTGATGTTCACACCCTGATCCAGGAGCTTCTGAACTTCAGCGATCTTGCCACTGCGAACATGATCCATAAGCGCGGATTTGCCGTAATCCGTTGGAGACTGACTGAAGACGTAGACTGGTGGAATGAGAATGGAGCTCAGGGCGAGGGCCATGAGAGGGACATCCCTGAGAGGTTTCCAGTTGATTCTGAGATAAGAGCGTTTTTCTTCCTGCCATCTTCTGAAAATCCGGTGATATTCAAACCAGGTAAATACCGCGACCAGGCCGAATACGGTCCAGGAAGAATTCAAAGGTGAGAGGAAGGCGAAAAGATCCATACGGAACTGGGGCGCATAATGCTGAAGCCGATCGACTGCAAAGATAAAGGAGTAAATGATATAGACGGCCGCAGTAAAATAAAAGATCCCCAGCTTCATCGTTTGATAATTATAAATCTTGGGATTACCTTTCACAAAAGCTGCGCGGCTCATTTCATAGAGCCGGTAAAAGGACCACAGGGAAATCAGAATCGCTGCGAAGAGATAGTAGAGGAAGAGCATCACGAATCCTTCCACTCCTGTCGATTTCTCATCCGTGAAAATATTCAGGACCAGCGGACTGAAAATCACACCCCAGAAGAAGAGGGGTGAGAGAGAAAGCATATTGTCCGCGAGTTTCAGATGATAGAGTTCTTTTTTTGAAATTGGTAATGACTGAAGATACTTGATGGAAAAATTGTCTTTCTGGAAACTGGAAAACGAAAAGATGAGCGCGAACAGGATCATCGGATAACAGACGATATCAAAGGGATCAAATCCCGTATAATAAAATCCCGCCGCGATCGAAGTCAGTGCGATGGAAAGGAAATAGTAGTATTTGTTCCAAAAATAAGAATGCCTTAGCTGCCCGAAGAATCTCACGCAGCCTCCTGGTGGAGATTGAAGAGTTTGCTGATTTCATCCGGAGAGTGAACGGAACTTTTCTTGTCCTGGATAAAAATAATTTTCTCGCATCTTTCGACCAGGTCTTCCGCGATATTGGTCGCGAGCAGGATTGCGGCCGAATATTTTTCCCTTATCCGTTCCAGCTCCCGGAAAAAGATCTTTCTCGTTTCGGGATCCATTACTGCCGTAATCTCGTCAATCAGAATCAGCTTGGGACATGTTGAGAAAGCGGCCACCACCTGGACTTTTTTCTGCTGACCGGTAGAAAGAGCTCCCACTTTCTGTTCCGGATCGAGATTGAAAACTTTCAGAAGACGACCTTCTTCTTCTCCTGAATACTGAGGATAAAACTCAGCATGAAAATCCAGGAACTGCCTGATCGTCACTGATCCCTTGATGCCCACATCCTGAGAAAGAAAGACGACACTCTTCCGGTGACTTCTGGCGATGGCATGCGGGTCTTCATCAAAAACCGAAAGCTTTCCGGTGGAAGTTTTTCTGAAACCCATAAGAAGGTCCATTAAAGTCGTTTTCCCTGCCCCATTGTGTCCGAGGACACCGATATATTCTCCGGCAAGAATCTCGAGATGGACCTTTTCGAGAATGGTCTCACCATAGGGAATGGAATAGGAAACACTGTCGAAGCGGATAATCTTTTGCATGGCCTATTATCAAGGGAGATCGAAAGGAGCTGAGGATTAAATGATATTTCAGGTGCTTGCCCGGGATAACGGAAAAAAAACTGCCTGAAAAAAGACACGATAGCGGGTTAGAAGAGGAAGTCGAATCTCACGGGCTGCACGCTCACGCCGAAACCGTTCTTCACGTCCTGGTCATCGAAATCTTTCCCATGTGTTTTGTAGAAGAGTCCGACCTGAGGCGCGAAGGTGAGGTGGTCGATATCCCACTTCAAGAGCCGAAAGCGCTTTCCCATTACGATCTCATAAAGAAGTCCGGTGTCATCGAGCTCGAAAGGGGTTTTATTTTCGGCGAGGGCCACGTCGTGGGAAATTTCCTGCTCTTCCGAGAAATGCGCGATCGATATTCCGGTGTACCAGGCACTCGAGATGGTGTCGGAGAAATGATAGAGGGTATAGAGACCCAGGAAATCAGATTCACGTTCAACCTTGGCGGTACTCCCGTTGTTGAACTTATATTCGGAATTCATCGTCTTATAATATCCACCCACGATGAAGCGCTGGCTGATCCGGTAGCCGTAATTGAGACTGAGGTTCGTGATAAAATGCTCCACATCTGCGAAAGGGGAGTCGTCCCTGGTTTCCATTTTCTCTACGGCCCCTGACCATCCGAAGCCGCCGGTCCCGAAGCTCACCATGTGGCGGTAATCGTCTGCGATAACATGGGAAGAAATGAGCAAAAGAAAAAGGATGATCTTCATCATCTTTAGAAGTTAAGAAAAGTTTTACAAAATGGCAAAGGTTACAAATCAATTTTTGAGACAGGCCATCATAGTGCGGTCGCACGTCCGTTTGCAGGCCTTGACCTCATCAACGTTATTGATGTTCCTTGAGCATTTCTGAAGGCAGGAAAGATTTTTTGTCCGGCATCCTTCATGACGCTTGAATGCGCCCAGAATTCTGGAATTAATGTTAAAGCCGGGGAGATACTGCCAGAGAGCATCGATCTGATCCATGATGGCCTTTCTCACATAGCCTTCCACCTGAATGCGGATAGCGGGGAAGCTCGCCATTTCTTCACAGCGGTTGCAGGAAACGTTTTCACCGCGACGACGGGCAAGCTCTTCCAGCCCGGAAAGAATTCCGCCAATGACTTCACTGGCACCAAGATGAAGCTTAAGACTGATACCGGAGGAATTCAGTGAGACTGTCTCAAGAACCAGACGCTTCATGGCCTTGTATTCTTTCCCTTGGTTGATGTCTGATCCCAGCCGTGAGACGAGTTCCCCGGAATAGGGATAGATGCCGTTGTTGTTTCCGGCGAAGCGGAAGCCCGCGCGATAGTGATCTCCCGCGCGGATGCCGACTCTCATGCCGTACAAATTAAATGCTCTTCCTTTCGGAGGAAGAAAATTGAGGCCCAGTTCTCCCCGATAGTCGGGAAGCGAAACTCCGCCGGTCGAATCTGAGCGGGTAAAGACATAGACAACGGACTTGGCGATTTCAAAGACCTGTCCCATTGTCCGCTGGCGACGGACGCGTTTTAAGAGAGCGTTGGCACGATGGAGTTGTCTTCCGAATACGCCCTCGAGAACGTCTGCGACTTCCCGGCTGACTTTGTTTCTTGAAAGACCGGTAATATCAGCGGGGAGTTCGGAAACTGTTTTTATCCCGGCGGGTGTCCAGGTGACTGACTTGATGTAAACCCGCATGCCACCGTATTTGACATAGAAAGCATTTCGCGGGCGGACCTGCAGATAATCTTCCTGGAAAGTGAACTCGATATTCTAGTTCTTAAGCATCTTGACGATGGTCCAGCCCTCTTCGTAGAGGACTGAGTCGGCCTTGAACGAGACTTCACCATTCATGAAGGCAGGAGTTGATCGAAGAAAGTTGATGAAAGGTTCGAGTTCATTCACTGCTGCCCTGGCATGAAAGTTCATGAAAGTGAGAGAAGCAAACAGCAGTATAAATAATAATCGCATATCCCCTGATTATGCCCGGGGATAAAAACTGGATGGGCCTGATTGAAAAAACTCTACAGGGTGTCTAATGGGCCGACAGTGTCTCGCGGAGCTCGTCCAAAGGCCTTGAATGTTCAAGGGACTCCCGCTCCCAGCGGCCGAAATCGGCGGCCCCATAATAGGTCGACTGAAGAAACTCTTTCACCAATGCGGTCGGATCTTCCGAATTTCTGACCACGTCATAGTCCAAAACGAATTCGTGAAGGTCATTATGATAGTAGGCCCCGGAGGGAACCGGAATCACCTGAAAATCGTCTGGCTCCGGATAAGCATAGGCGTAGAACGCAGCTTGCGGATACATCTCGTTTCCCGGCCAGAATCCCACGCTCATGACTTCATGAGAGTAAGCTTCCTTAACTACCCGGTCAGAGAGATTGGGAACGCCTCCCGGATGAAGGGGAGCTTCTCTCCCGGAAAATCTCGTGACCGCAAGATCGAAGCTTCCCCAGAAAAAATGCACGGGCGAACTTTTTCCGACGAAGTCGGCCCTGAATTCCTGAAATATATTTGAGACCCTCACCAGAACCTGGAAAAGATTAAACGCGTGTTCGGGAATATATGTCCGGTGAACAGTGTCCTCCCTGAAAGGAATTGCCTCCATCACTTCATTGGGGGCACTTGAAAAAACGGGCGTGATATTGAAGCTGCTCATCACTTCCAGGAAGCGCGCATAAAAAGAGGCGACCGATTCATTTCTCAGGTTCATTGCAAAAATCTGACCCCAGCTATCCTGGAAGATGAGCTTATGTGACATGAAATCGAAGTCGATGGTGAGATTTCTTTCCCCGAGCGGGATGGCACTTGTCGTGAGGCCACAGCTCGTGACGTAGAAAGTGGAATTCCAGGAGTGATTGAGCCAGGGCGACTGACTCATCCTGAGCTTTCCGATGATCTGGATCCAGCGGTGAAGGGTATCGTAGGTCGGTTTCCATTCGTCGTATTTGAGGGGGGGCCATTGATGGTTCATAAAATTCTCCCTGTAGGATCAGGTTAGATCATCAGAGTGAAGTGGAAAGACGCGGGAGGAAGTCTTTCTCTTTGCGTCAACCTTGATTCCTTTATGGCGATTTTCGCTACGAAATGGTTTAATCAGGGACTCTTTTCTCTTGCTCTCTTTGTGGGGTGAATCAGTGAATCAGGATATTTTTGATTGGATACTTCTCCTCGTGCGTTGGTTGCATATAACGGTCGCTGTGACCTGGATCGGAACGTCTATTTTCTTCATGTGGCTTGATCGTACTTTTGAAAAAAACGCAGCTTCTCAAACTCCCGGTCACGTGGGTGAAGTCTGGATGGTTCATGGCGGGGGATTTTATCACGTAGAAAAACTTCTCATGGGCCCGACCAAGGTTCCGGAAAAGCTTCACTGGTTTAAGTGGGAGTCGTACTGGACCTGGTTATCCGGCATGATGCTCATGATTCTCATCTTCTATTGGGGTGACGGAACATTTCTTCTCGATGATATGGTTTCAGATGTCACCCACGGACAAGGGATTGCCATCGGTCTTTTTTCTCTCATCGGATCCTGGTTCTTCTATGATTTTTTATGGGAGAGAGAACTCACCAGGAATAAACCCGTCATAGGACACGTCATCACTTTACTCTGGCTCGGAGGGATGTCGTATTTTCTCTGTGAGACTCTTTCGGGGCGTGCGGCCTACATGCACATCGGGGGAATGATGGGGACGTGGATGACCGCGAACGTTTTCATGCGGATCATTCCCCGTCAGATAAAAATGGTGGAAGCTTCCCGAAAGGGCGAACCGGTTAACCAGGACTGGGGAAAAAACGCAAAGAACCGTTCCACTCACAATACTTATCTCACACTGCCCGTGATCTTTGTCATGCTCTCGAATCATTTTCCGAATACGTATGGACACGATCTTAACTGGCTCATCCTTCTTATCATTACCGCAGGGGGCGCCTGCATCCGCGAATACTTTGTGGTGAGACTCTCAAATCCGAAGCGCTCGATGATTTCCGCCGTAGCGGGTATTGCCCTCATCGCTTTTGTTGTGGTGTGGACTTCGCTTCCGGAAGAAGATCGGGAAACGGCCGTGACTGAAACTCAGGCGGCTGCTCCGGTTGCTGAATCTAAGATTGAAGCCCGGCCGGTTTCAAATGTTCCGGAGGGAAAAACTTTTCCGGTGAAGGGGAGTGTGAGCTTTGAAGGAAACCCACCGCAGGGGAAAAAGCTCACTCTGCCGGCGGGATGCGGACCTAAGAATGGCAGCGATACCTTTTCCAATGAAGTGATCGTGAATAACGGGAAACTTCAGAACGTTCTCATCACGATCAAGAATCCTCCGATAAGTAATTCTCCGGTTCCTTCAGAAGAAGTGGTGCTTGACCAGAAAGGATGCATGTATCATCCGCGGCTCGCGGCCGCACGGGTGGGACAGAAAGTGACTTTCGTAAATTCCGATGCCGTCTTTCACAATGTCCGCTCTGTTACGACCCGGAATCAGAAATTCAACGTGGCGATGCCGAAAAAAGACCAGCGGATCACCAAAGTCTTCACTAAACCAGAGCTTTTCCTCCAGGCAAAGTGTTCCGTTCATCCGTGGATGGGCGCCTATGTCGCCGTGATGGAACATCCGTTCTACTCGATCACGTCGGCCCGTGGTGATTTTGAGCTTCCTCCGCTTCCGACCGGGAAATATACCGTCGAGGCGTGGCATGAAGTCTTCGGTACCCAGACCCGGGACATCACCGTCACTGACAGTGGTGTTACTGACGTTCAATTTTCTTTCAAAGGAAAACCATGATCTCAACTCATATTCTTGATACCACCAAAGGTGTAGCCGCTGCCGGAGTTACCGTTGTACTGGAAAAAAAGACGGATAAGGGCTGGCAGCCGGTGGGAATTGATAAGACTAATACGGACGGCCGGATTGTTTACGATTGCCCGAAAGAAAAGGGCATTTACCGCCTCACCTTTCATATCGAAGATTATTTCAAGGCCGAGGAAAGTTTTTTCATGAACACGACGGTGGTCTTTAATATCAAGTCCACTGATCGGAAGTATCATGTTCCGCTTCTTCTTAATCCTTATGGCTATTCCACTTACCGGGGTACTTAGTGCGCTATTACGACGATTTCCTTTCTCCAGAACTCAAATCTCATATTCTTGAAACCGCTAAACCCTATCCGGGAGTGGACGGGCTCAGGCACGCGGGTAACACCGGCGGACTAGAGAATAAAGATTCTCTGAAGTTCCTCTGCGAGCTGTATGAAGAACTGAAGCCCGAACTCGAGCTGGTGCTCAATCGCAGGATGCGTGACCGGAAGTTCATCGATGAGAGAACAAAATCTCTTGCGGTATTTAACCGTGATCTCAAACGGGATTTTTTAAGTCCCGATTACAAGACGGTCATGGGTCTCGAAGACGGCGATGGCAGGATCGTCATGGGTCCGCTCACCAAAGATTACGCAAGTCCCAGGCCCGAAAAAAAGATTGCTCCTATTCCCGAGTGGCTTCAGGGAAATCATGTGACACTTTTTGGTCCTCCGGACAATGCCAAGCTTTCCGTCAATGCCATGAACGCTTACCACCGGAAACTGAAAGGTGAGCCGGCGATTGTTTCGGAACTTCTCGCTTCTCAGACCAATCTCCCGAAGTGGGGGGCCGATGATGAGGATTCAAAAACTCCGATGCGTGAAGATTTGATCGCTGCAGGAATCAATCTCACCGGATGTCTCGATCGAACGATTGCCGTAGAAAAATATGAACTCGCCAAAGATCACCTCTCTCAACCGATCAAGCGTTTTCCCGGCTTAGCTCTCCCTTCGTTTTTCATGTTCTATAGAGACGAGGCGATGCCGCTTCACCTCTATGATTTTGCCCTTCATTTCTTCCGGAACTGGAAGAATCCTCAGGCACTCGCATTTTATGTGCCAAAACTGGAGAATGAGGAAGAGGCCCGCTACATCAGGATCATGATGGAGACAGCGGAAAAGAAACTGAAGAAACTTCATCCCGAGTACACCGTGGGATCCATTCGTCTCATGATCGTCCTCGAAAATCCGCGCGCAGTTTTCCGCGTGCACGAGATCATGGATGAGCTTCATCCTTATTTTGTTGGTGCATCCCTGGGGTGGCACGATTATCTCGCTTCCACTGCGAGGCTTTTCAAGGAAGATTCCAATTACCGGATCCCGGTCAAGGCCGATCCGGATATTGTCATTAAATACATCAAGGCCTCGCATGATCTTCTCGCTGATGTTGTGGGTCCGCGCGGAGGGATCAAGGTCGGGGGTATGTAC
>JAKFFP010000372.1:0-3499 GCA_036675045.1 Bacteriovoracales bacterium
CGTGAGCAGGAACGGCACGCCGAGGCCCGCCGAGTAGGCGGTGAGCAGCGCGACCCCGTTCCAGATCGTGTCTTGCGAGCCCGCGAGCGTGAGGATGCCCGCGAGCACGGGGCCGATGCAGGGCGTCCAGCCGAAGGCGAAGGCGCAGCCCACCACGAAGGCGCCGAAGAGGCCGAGCGGCTTGTTGGTGACCTCGTCGCCCTGAGTTTTTATCAGGACGAGTTCAAAACTCTCGCCGGAAATCCGCTCGAGTTCGTTTTTCATGAGTGTAGATTGTGTGACTGCCAGAAGCGAGCCGCGGGTACCGATTTTGTAAGTGGCCATAGTGGCTAGATGTATCTCACGTCGGAGGCGATTTGAGGAGTGACAAGGGCCTCACGAGCATTCAATTTCGCCTCAAGAAGAGATTTTCTCTTGTGAGTAATCGAGATCATGGCCTCACGGGCCAGATTAATCTGGGTTTCCTTGTGGCTTTCCACCACGGCACCCTCGTCAAAGATGTCCTGAAGGCGGATAACACCGTCAGCTACGCCAAAAGTTGTGGAGATAACAGATGGGCTTCCGAGGTCAACAAAGAGCCCTTTTTCCCAGGCCGAGAAGAAGGCTTCATCAAAAAGCACCTGGCCGGCACCAATGGTGTTGGCGATATAAGACTCATGGGCGAGCTCATGGCGGTTTGACCAAGGAATGACTGAAATCTTGTGAAGGCTTGCCAGTTCCTGAACGCGCTCAGAATTTCTGGCGCAGATACTGACCCTGACTTTTTTCTTCAGCTGATTAATGAGATCTTCCGCGAGCATTCCCGAACCTACGATCACCACGTGAAGGGCGCGCGCTTTCTGGAAATGGCGACGGGTAAGAGAAGCGTATGTTTTCTGGGAAATCCCAATGAGATACTGCGTGCGGATGTCTTTGGCGTCCTTAAAAAGCTTTTCGAGGATAGTAAGAAGCTTCGTATCTTTCAAAGTCGTCGAGGCATAAAGCTTATAAGCTTCCTTGAACTGTCCCACGATCTCGTTTTCGCCGATGAGCTTACTTTTTAAACCACAGATCGTTTCGAGAAGATAAAGATATGCGGCTTCACCGGTGACGAGTTCATGAGGAGGAAGAGTTTCGGAAAGCTTGAGCGGATCATGGTTCATAGCGAGAACCATCGTTCTCTGACAGGTCGAAAGAATGAACGATCCCGGCGCCAGAATTACTGGGTCCAAAGTACCTGCGGGAAAATTCCAGAGGGTTAAGCCTTTTAGCATGTTCCAAGAATAAAGAAGAAAGCGCATTTGTTTGTCATGGAAGTGTCATTTCAGCTTAAAAATCAAGGTTTTGGGCCAAATAGATTTTGCTTGGCCGGCTGCGTCTTCTTGACACATTCTTAATAATTGTCTTTATGTCAGAAGTGAAAATTTTTAGTAACTTGGGAGTCTTATGACTTCATGGTTTAAAACCCAATTCTTTGCCTTTGACCGTAAAGTTGATGGCGCTATTAGCTTTTTTGTCCGTCACTACGGCAAGACCCGCTTCATGGTCGCGATGTCGAAAAAAGCGCAGTACCTGGGACTGGAAAATCTTTTTCTCAAGGGACCCAAGGCGTTCGTTTACTTTTTCCTGTTTTACCTGATTAGAGATACTATTCTTTATATCATCATCCCCATCGCCTTCGCGGCCTGGGTCGATTAGGAGAATTGATGGAGACGTTCACCATTTTTTACACCCTGCTGGGGGGCCTTGGCCTTTTCTTCTACGGAATGAAATTCATGTCCGATGGAATGCAGGCACTTTCCGGGGACGTCATCCGCAAAATGATCAACTCACTCACCGCCAATCGTTTCATGGCCGTGGGCGTGGGTCTTCTTGTCACCTGCCTTGTTCAGTCATCATCCGTCACTACGGTCATGACTGTGGGATTTGTGAACGCCAGTCTCATGAACCTCACTCAGGCAATCGGTGTTATCCTCGGTGCCAACATTGGTACAACGATCACCGGTTGGCTCATTTCCCTTAACCTCGGGCAGTTCGCACTTCTCCTCGTGGGAATCGGTTTCTTTCCGGGACTCTTTTCGAAAACTGAACGCTGGCAGCACCTGGGGATGAGTATCCTGGGCCTCGGACTTTTGTTCCTCGGTCTCAACGCCATCACTTCGGCTTTCCTTCCGCTCAGAGAAAGCCAGTCATTCATGCAGTCGATTTCGTATTTCACGAACGATCACGCCGGTGCATATATTTCGTCGATCCTTATGGGATGCCTTCTCACGATGATCGTCCAGTCATCCACGGCGATGCTTGCGATCACCATGGTCATGGCCTTCGTCGGTATCCTTCCGTTCCATACAGCGATCTGCATGGTTCTCGGGGAGAATATCGGGACAACGATCTCGGCACTTCTCGCCTCAATTGGTGCCACTTCCAATGCTCGTCGCGCAGCTTCCGCTCACGCGATCATTAAGATTTTAAATGCCATCATCGTTCTCGTTCTCTTTCCGGTCTTCATCACCATGGTGGACGCCCTCATCCCGATGGATCCCACTTTCGTCAATGAAATCGGCTTTTATCCGTACGCCATGACCCACATTGCGTGGGCCCACACACTCTTTAACGTTCTCGGCGCTCTTATCTTCCTTCCGTTCACGAATGTTCTCGCCCGGGCGGTTTCAAACATGATTCCGGAAAGGCATGAGAAAGAAGTTCCGCATCTTCTCGTCCTCGGTGATCCGGCCAACATGCTTCCGGCCGCATCTATGACCCAGGCGGAGTCTGAGCTTCGCAAGATGAAAGGCATCGTTGAGCGCATGTACAAGCTTAACCGCGAGTACTGGGACGCTGATGAATACGATCCGAAAAAACTCGCAAAGATTATCGATTACGAACGCATCACGGATAACATTCACAAGGAGATCACGGTCTTCCTTTGTTACGTGATGGAAAAGCCCATGTCCCATCATCAGTCCGAGCAGATCCAGAGCATGATCAAGATCTCGGATGAAATGGAGAGTGTCGCCGATTATATCGAGCGCCTCGCCAACTATCGTGAGCGCTTTAAGAAAGATGAAAAACTCACCGGTGAATCACGTGCTGAATTCTTCCAGTTCCTCGACGAGGTCTGGAATTTCTTTGCGCTCGTGACTTCAGGTCTCACTGACGGTGAATCGCTCGACATGAGCCGGATTGAGGCCAAGTCCCATGAGCTCCAGCTCTGGGCCGACAGTATGAGAGAAAAACATCTCGATCGTATTTCCAAGGGAACTTACCCGGCGGTCACGGCCCTCACGTACTCCGATATGGTGGTGGCCCTCCGGAAAATCCGGGCGCATTCCTTCCTCATGGCCGGGGCCATTGAGAATTTCCACTCCAAACACGAATAGATGAAAATGCTCTCGGGCTGGAATAATTAGCCAGGTCGAGAGCATTGGAAACACATAGGTTTTCTAATATTTGCTGTCATTGGTTTTTACTCTTCTGATGCTAACTTAAGTCGCTCATTCATTCACAAAACAATTGTTTT
>JAKFFP010000290.1:0-19668 GCA_036675045.1 Bacteriovoracales bacterium
TGTAGTGAGGATCAGCGGAAGGATAGCAATCGGGATGGCGAAAATGTTTAATAGCGGCCGATCCGAAAAAAGATAAATGGGAGTCAGGATGAGAAAAACCGATGCCATGAAATTGATAAAGTTATCCAGAATCTGAGAAGCGATAATCACCATCGGACTAATCTTAAAAGACCGCAGAAGGTGAGACTGAGAGACAAAGATCGGTGTCCCCATCTGAATAGTGGTGGTGATAAAAATCCAGGGAAGAAGTCCCCCCAGGAGAAACAAATAGTAATCAGGGATATCCAGCTTCAAAAACTGCTTGAAGACCAGACTTTGGACTCCGAACTGGAGAAGGGGATTCAGGAGAACCCAGATGAATCCCGCAAAGGTCCGGCGATAGCGGGCCTTTACCGATGCGATCGTAAGATCGTGAATCTGAGTCCAATATTGAGAGAGGGTCATGACTTCGATTATAATTTAAGACGTCGATATACCTAAGGAAAATCTTTGCTGCCAGAATGGTTGTGCCCCTACAAGGAAGGCTCTCTTGTCCGACTCTATATTCAACCGGGTGCTCGCTCCACAGGTATTACGGGTCTCCATGATGACAGGGTGAAGATCCGCATCTCAGCAGCGCCCCGCGATGGCGAGGCCAACCGCGAGATCATTTCATTTCTCTCGGAATTGTTATCGGTGACTAAAAAAGATGTGGAGATTTTAAGAGGAGAGTCGGGCAGGTCCAAGGATGTGTACGTGAACCTGCCGCCGGAAAAGATAATTACTTTGCTGAAGCTGCCTTCTTGATTTTGCCACTGATCAGGCCGATCCGGAGCACGACTTCGCCTTTTTCAATCGGCCCGCTCTCATCACCCGCTTCACAGTTATTCGCATTATCATCACATTTGTTGACGACTTTGCAGCTGTTTTGGTTGCTACGGATGCTCGGACGATAATCGGTTTTCCCCTGAATGAGAATTCCTTCAACTTTACCGGTTTTAGCGTCAAATACCGCTGACCCGGAATTGCCGTGGAAAGTATCAAGGGTGGTCGAGATGGTCGTCACTTCAGAGTTCTTTGTGATCTTCCCTTTCGGAGAAACCTTCGTTGGAAGCCCGGTCGGGTGACCGATCACAACGAGCTCAGTTGAACTGGAAACTTTTCCGCTGTCGCGGAATGAAAGTGCTGAACGTCCCACGACCTTCCGGTCGAGACGGATGATGGCAAAGTCCATAGTACCTGTGAGCTGGGCTTCCACAACGGACTTACAAAGGTAGATGTTATTGAGCGGAATATTCTTCGTCGGATTCTTGCCCGCGCTACTTTTATTGTAATCAAAGACCCAGGCAAAGCTCTTACACACTTGCTCCGGAGTTGCGAATGACTTGTAACAGTGACCAGCTGTCACGATGAGATCCGGAGCAACCAGAAAGCCTGAACAGATGGGCGCAATCGGCTGGTCAGCATAGGCCTCACCCGAACAAAGATTTTCCGCTTCGCCGAGAGTTTTAGGCGAAGCGATTTCAAAAGTATTAGGGGCCGGGCTCTTCTTCATTTGATTGATGGGAACCATTCCGGCAGTGGAGCTAGCGAGAGTCTTATGGAGGGAATTGGTCACCCGATAAAGGTCAAGACGATCATCCTCACCGTACACCACGTCAAATTGGGTAGTTGCAGCGAAAATGGGGGTAACCGCAAAGAGAGTTAAGGCCGCGAATTTCAACATTTGTATCTCCTACCCAAAGGTGTTATTTAGCTCGGCTCGTTATTCCAAATGTAAGAAAGATTGGAAACTAACAATTCCTTACATCGTCATGAATTTGACTGTCATCTTCTGACTTTGAGCAAAAAAAAAGGCCCCTGAGGGGGCCTTTCATTGAAATGAGAATTTCGGAAGGAAATTAGGCCTTCTTCGCCCACATATTACAGTAACCGGCATCAGCTACAAACACTGGCTTAACTTTCATCGCGTTCTGCATAGCTGGGAGAGTACATTCACCGTTTCCGGCACCGGCAGCAGGGTTCGCCTTATACTGCTTACAAGTTCCACAAGTTTTTCCGTTCTTCGCTTGCGGAGAAACATCTTTATATCCGAGTTTCCCCGGGGTCGCTTTTCCGCCGGCAGCGAGAGCTTCGTTGAACAGACCGGTTGCTTTGCCTACCACAGAAGATATAGCAGCAAGGAGCATTGTACTCTTGAGGAAATCACGTCTTTTCATGTTAGGCACCTTTGTTAGTTTAAAAATAGATCAGTTATTTGTAGTCCTATTCTAGCACAAAAAAAACCTCTTTTTCAGAGGGAAAACGACAGAAATGAAGTGTTCTATATAGCAAACTTTTGTTCGCATTATTTGTAGACACAAATAGGACACCCTCTTACACTTTAATTATGAAATCACACACTAAATCACTTAATTTTATCGACCTCTTCAGTGGATGCGGAGGCCTGTCTCACGGGCTCGAGATGGCGGGTCATCGCTGCCTCCTCGGCGTTGATGCGAACAAAGAGGCGATTGAAACTTTCGCTGCCAATCATCATCACGCAGCAGTTTATTTAGGAGATATTAAAAAACTCTCTGATAAAAAGCTGCGGGCACTCATCGGTCAGAAGACCGTGGATATGGTCGTGGGTGGGCCGCCTTGCCAGGGTTTTTCGACCGTCGGTAAGGGCGAAGTCGATGATGATCGCAATAAGCTCTTCAAGGAATTTGTCCGCATCGTGAAGATCACGAAGCCGAAAGTTATCCTCTTTGAAAACGTCACGGGTCTTGTGGCAAAGAAGAACGAAGGGATCATGAAGCAGATTTTTTTGTACTTCGAAAAACTTGGCTACAACATGGACGCGCGGGTTCTTTCAGCGGAAGAATTCGGTGTTCCGGAAAAACGCCGTCGGGCCATCATCATGGGTGTCAAGGGCGGAGAGTGTCTCTTTCCTGAAGCTACTCACGGGAAGCGGGCGAAGACGAAAGTTGTGACCGTGAAAGAGGCCCTGAAAAGTCTCAAGGCGCGCGACGGGCGCATCTATAATCACAATGTGAAGATGGCAGAGATTAAAAATCCTGTCGATCGTGATCGCCTGAAATTCATTCCTGCCGGTTGCGGGATCCGTTATGAGCACGATGAAAAAAACTATCTGCCGAAAAAATTAAAATACGGAATCGACTGGGAAGAGCTGCGCGAGAATCGCTTCCGGCAGACTCGTCTTCAGCGCCTGCCCTGGAATGAACCGAGCCCCACCATCCTCACTTCCAGAACGAGTTATTATCATCCGGTTGAACCAAGGTATCTCACTCCCCGGGAAGCGGCCGCCTGCCAGAGCTTTCCGAATGATTTTATTTTTCACGGTTCGCAAACTGCTGTCTTCCGCCAGATCGGGAATGCCGTGCCGCCACTCCTGGCCCGGGCCCTGGGTGAGACGATAAAGCGAATAAACTTTAAGAAAGGGAAGTTCGTGAAGAAGAAACTCGAACCAATCCTTTCCAAGAACGCTTTCCATTATCATGAGCCAACTTACCTCTAAGGATTTTATGGAAGTTCTGAAGAAGGCACTTAGTTACCGCATGCTCTGTCTCCTTCTTCTGGGCTATGCGGCCGGGCTTCCGCTTCTCCTTATCGGTGGAACGCTCCAGGCGTGGATGACTGATTCAAAGGTTGATCTCGGAACTATCGGGATGGTTTCTTTGATCGGTCTTCCTTACACCGTCAAATTTCTCTGGGCCCCTTTTCTCGACCGTTTCAAAGTTCCTTTTCTGGGACGAAGAAAGGGCTGGATGATTGTGTTTCAAGGTCTTCTTGTTGCATCCATTTTTGCTTTGTCGCTGGTTAATCCAAAAGAACATCTCATGATGGTCGGGGTGATTGCCTTCACGATCGCTTTCTTTTCAGCTTCCCAGGACATTGCTCTCGATGCTTACCGAAGAGAAATTCTTCCTGATGAGGAACTTGGATTTGGATCCTCCGTTTATGTAACTGGTTACAGAATTGGGATGTTACTTGCGAGTTCCGGAGCACTTATTCTTGCTGATCAGATCCCGTGGGCAAATGTCTATAAGTGGATGGCAGTCTGTATGGCACCAGCTATTCTATTCACAATCATTGCTCCAAAAGAGAGAACGGACATCAAGGCGCCTTCGAATATGAAAGAGGCGATTCTCGGGCCCCTTAAAGAATTTTTTACGCGATCTGGTGCGCTTACGATTCTTCTTTTTATTTTGCTTTTTAAAGTCGGCGATCTTATGGCCGCAAATATGACAGTTCCTTTTATCAAGAGCCTTGGTTACTCAAATACCGACATGGGTACGGTGGCCAAGGGTGTGGGAATGATTTCAACGATTCTCGGAGGCCTGATCGGCGGAGCAATGATGCTCAAGATTCCCATTAAGGCCTCTCTTGTGATTTTCGGGATACTACAGGCCATATCCACTTTAGGTTTTGCCTTGCTTTCGAAAGTACCAGTTGCCTGGTCGAATCTTGCTGCTGTTATCGGATTTGAGAATTTTGCTGCGGGAATGGGAATGGCGGCCTATGGCGCTTTCATGGCGGCACTCACGGACAAGCGCTTTACTGCCACTCAATACGCTCTTCTTACCTCTGTGATGGGGATAACCAGAGTAATTCTTCCTGCACCGACTGGTTTTATTGCTGGCTCAGTAGGATATGAAATCTTCTTTGTGATCTGCACTCTCGCAGCAGTTCCGGGACTTCTACTTCTTATTCCGGTTTTTAAACTATCGCGGCCAGCGGCAGTTGAGCAGTGACTGGATCTTCCGGTTTATCATTTGCTCTTCCGGAGTCTTCAGGTCTTTTTGCTTCCGATCGGCCGTGCGACAGCCGCTGAACCGGATCTTTCTTCCTTGCCTGCTTCTTGATTCAAATTTTTCATGGGCGCCGTGGTTCAGGAGAAGCTCGACCATAGTCGGATCGTTATTTTCAATAGCGTAGTACAGCGCCGGGCGATGGTCCTTATCGAGCTTCTGCAGGTTCGGTCTCATGCGAAGAAAGAGCTCGGTGAAGTTGGTTTTCTTAAGTATCACGGACTTTATGAGCGGAGTAGTCTCTGAATCCTCAGGGCCATCGACGGAAAGTTTCCGTGCGATGAGTGACTGGGCGATCTCAAAGGAATTGAGCTCATTCTCAGACTCCACGGTGAATACCAGGGGATTAATCACAGCATACTCTTTCAAAATATCAGGGTGAAACGAAATGAGCTTCCGGTAATTCACGATATCACCATCCAGAAGAATTCTTCTGAAGGCCGAGATCGTCGGAGCTCCCATTTCAAGATTCATGAGTCCGTGAAGAAGCTCAGTGATATCTTTTCTTCCGAGATTCCTCGCTGTTTCGAGCGGAGTCTCGAGGCGGTCGTTTTCAATCTGCAGATCCGCCCCCGCGCGAATGAGTGACTTCGCCGCTTCGTCGTATCCGTTTTTAATCGCCTTATGCAGGGCCGTGTCCCCGGTATCATCCTGGACGTCGATTTTTGCTTTGGTATCAAGAAGAGCGGAGATAGCACCGGTATTTCCCAGGTGGGCCGCAAGCATCAGAGGAGTAAATCCCGGGTAGTCAGCGTTGAGACAAACAAGTTCCGGAGAAGCGCCCTTTTCAAGGAGGATATTTCTGATGTGCCGGTGTTTTTTGTAAATCGCGAAAGTAAGTAGTGTGTAACCGTCATGAAAGCGCTTATCCAGCGAGAGATCCGGGTTCTCAAAGATCACGGTCCGAAGGGCCACGGTATCGTTCATTTTCACGGCCCGCATGAGCTCCTGCTCAGCATGGAACAAGCGCTCTGAGGTCGTAACCTCGTTCTTGTGGGATTTTTCCCGGGCCTTGCCTGTAGCTGCCTCTTTCCCGCATGATGAGCACAATAGTGCCGAGAGGAGACAACCCGTGAGGGCGATTGATTTCATAGACTGGGAATGTACTAAGGAATGGTGTCGATGTGGCGGGAAGGGTAAATTTTATGCATAAAAAAAGGGGGGCAATGCCCCCCTAACTATTGGAAAATTCTTAGAAAACGAGATGCGGGTTACGCTTAGAATGCTCGATCAGGCGACGGAACTGCTTATTGCGGAGGTTGTTCAGGTAAACCATAACAACACCACCGGCCTTGCGACCTTCGTTATCGTTACCAACGATACCGAGGAATCCGACGTTTTTACCATTGAGGTTTACACGCCAGTAACCAGAGATACCAGCTGTCTCAAATCCGAAAGGCATCCAGAGACCGAAGAGAGTCTTGTGGAAGAAGAAAGAGAGGTCAAATCTGTCGATACGGGTATCGATACGAAGTGAGTTCTCAAGACGACCACCTGGGATACCCGGAACCGGACGACCATCAGGAAGTGTATTTGCATCACCAACTCCGATGTTCAGATCTTCAAGATCGTTCACATCGAGGTAAAGAGAAAGCATCATACCGCCATCGATGATGTTCGGAGAAAACTCAATCTGAGATTCACGAGTTTCAGGAATCGGAGCTTTAACGCCTCCGTCGAAATCAATATTGAGGAACTTCATAGTGACAACGGCCTTACCATCAACAACGTTGAAGAAAGGTCCTTTCACACCATTAATTTCCGGGAGACCACCGCCCTGCTGACCGCAGGCCGTAGAGAGCACGATAGCAGCACAAACGAATGCCACTTTGAACGGGCTAAACCAAGTTTTCATTCAATCTTCCTTTTTTGAATTGGAGCACGAGCTTCCGCAAACATTATTTTCTATGGAGATTAGTTTAGCAACGGGTGGCAGAAATTTCTAAGACAAGTGCATCAATTTGTTAGATAATTTTTTGATGAAGGCCACTGGAACACTCTCGAAGATGAAAACCACTCCATCTTCCCCCGTAAAATACGAATTAACGCTAAGCGAGGTGCAGTATGACATCACTGCGCTGGTGGGAAAAAATATTTCCCTCACTTATTCCGGCAGCATCATTTGCACCCATTGCGGGAAGAAAACCAAAAAATCTTATGCCCAGGGCTTCTGTTATCCGTGCACGATGAAGCTCGCTGAATGCGACCTGTGTATTTTGAAACCTGAGACTTGCCACTATGATAAGGGCACATGTCGTGAGCCCGAATGGGGCCTTGCTAACTGTTTCCGGCCGCATGTGATATATCTCGCGAACTCTTCCGGCCTCAAGGTGGGGATCACCAGAAAAACACAGGTGCCGACGAGATGGATTGATCAGGGTGCCACGGAAGCGCTTCCGATTCTTGAAGTCAAAAATCGTTTTGTCTCAGGACAGATCGAAGTGATCTTCAAGAAGCTGGTGGCGGATAAGACCGACTGGCGGAAAATGCTGAAAGGAGATCCGGAAAAGATTGATCTTCTGGAGTGGAAAGAAAAACTCCTTTCAGAACTGGGAGAGCATCTGCAGGGCCATGATTATCTGGTGCTGGATGAACCGGTGGTGAGATTTCAATATCCCGTGAATACTTACCCGGAAAAAGTGACTTCGTTTAATCTCGATAAGGTCTCCGAGATTAAGGCAAGGCTCATGGGTATCAAGGGACAGTATCTGATTTTTGAAACCGGTGTTCTCAATGTCCGTACTCATACGGGATACGAGGTCACCATTGAGGAAGTATAATGGAACCGAAAACGATTTATCTCAAAGACTACACTCCCTCTAAGTTTGTCATAGACGCCATCGACCTCGATGTCGATATTCATTCCGAGAAAACTATCGTCCGCGCCCAGCTCCTCATGCGAAAAAGCGTTTCTGAAGCTGCTCATCTGGAGCTTTCAGGTGAGAACATGAAGCTCATTCAGGTGAGCATGGACGGGAAGGAACTCGCAGGAAATGATTATCAGTTGTCTCCTGAAAAACTCGTGATCCTGAACGTCTCTGAGTCAAGATTCACGATCGAGACAACGGTTGAAATCGATCCCATGACGAATACCGCTCTTGAGGGGTTTTACAAATCGGGGGACCAGCTTTGCACTCAGTGCGAACCAGAGGGCTTCCGGAAGATCACGTATTATATCGACCGGCCGGATGTCATGGCGAAGTTCCGGACGAGGATGTCCGGAGATAAAAAGAAATATCCTTATCTTCTCTCGAATGGAAATCGCGTCGGCGGAGGAGAGCTTCCGGGCGAACGTCACTGGGTCCAGTGGGAAGATCCGTTCAAAAAACCGAGTTATCTTTTTGCCATGGTTGCCGGTGACTTCGACGTGGCCCGTGACCAATACGTCACAAAATCGGGCCGGAATGTGACGCTGGAGATTTTCGTCGACAAGGGGAATCTCGGAAAAACCCGTCACGCCATGGATTCTTTGAAGGCTTCCATGAAGTGGGACGAAGACACTTACGGACTTGAGTATGACCTGGATATCTACATGATCGTGGCGGTTGATTCCTTCAACATGGGTGCGATGGAAAACAAGGGTCTCAATATCTTTAACTCCACCTATGTCCTGGCCAATGACACGTCAGCGACGGATCATGATTTTCAGGGAATCCAGGGTGTCATCGGCCACGAATACTTTCATAACTGGACCGGAAACAGAGTCACCTGCCGTGACTGGTTTCAGCTCACCCTCAAGGAAGGACTTACGGTTTACCGTGACCAGGAATTTTCCTCGGACATGCTTTCGCGGGCGGTAAAGCGCCTTGAGGACGTGCGCGTCCTGAAAGACCGGCAGTTCGCGGAGGATGCAGGACCTATGAGTCATCCCATCCGTCCTTCAAGCTATATTGAGATAAACAATTTCTACACCTCAACTGTGTATGAAAAGGGGGCGGAAGTCATCCGCATGATCGCGACCCTCATCGGAAAAGAGAATTTCCGGAAGGGGATAAAAAAATACTTCGAGATGTTTGATGGCCAGGCGGTGACGACGGAAGACTTCGTGAAAGCAATGGAACTAGCAAGCGGTAAGGATCTCACCCAATTCAAGAACTGGTATGAGCGGCCGGGAACTCCTATCATCCTGGTAGAGGCAGATCTCGCCGGAGAAGAACTGAAGCTCAGGATTCAACAGAAATATCCGCCCACTACGCACAAGGTTTCCGACGGAAATGTCCTGCATGTCCCGTTCCGTGTGGGAATTCTCTCGGACAAAGGGGAAGAAGAAAAACTCCTCGAACTCCGGAAAATGGATGAGACTTTCAGCTTCAAGGTGAAGGGCCAGCCGATTCTTTCGCTTAACCGCGGATTTTCCGCTCCCGTGCACGTTGAGTACAACTACCCGATGAAGGATCTCCTTCATCTCATGGGCCATGATTCTGATCCCTATTGCCGGTATGAGGCCACTCAGAAAGTTTACGACCGGATCTTCCAGGAAGATCTCTCTCACCTGAAATCCCAGGGACAGCTACGCACGGGACTGCCGCAGGAATTCGTGGCAGCGATGTCAGCTCTCCTTCAGGACGATCGCATCGATCATTCTTTTAAGTCATTCCTCCTTGATCTTCCGACGGAGAATGGTCTTTCGCAGGAAATGAACCAGCCGGACTTTGATGCCATTCACGATGTTCACCGGAACCTCGAGAAAAAAATCGGTGTTACATTCAGGGGATGGTTTGATCAGGAGTACGCGCGGCTTTCAGGCAGTTATAAGTTTGAACTTACACCCAAGGCCTTCGGAGAAAGAGCACTGAAGAACAAAGTTCTTCATTACATTGTGGCCTCAGGCACAGGTATGAGCACACTTCAGAATCACTATGAGAAAGCAACCAACATGACTGAAGAAATCGCGGGACTGGCGAAGTTCGTCCAGGCCGGTGTGCCGCTGGATCATCCGGCGGTAAGAAAGTTCTATGATAAGTGGAAACATGATTCACTTGTCATGCTCAAGTGGTTCAGTGTTCTCGCGGCCCAGTCACCCAGAGGCGAAGCGGTAGAGAGGCTAAAAGTTCTCGAGCGCGATCCGCTTTTCAAGAAAGAGATTCCGAATTACCTTCGCTCGCTTTATTTCCAGTTCGCGAAAAACAATCTCGTGGCCTTCCATCAGAAGGACGGCAGTGGTTATGGTTTCGTGGCGGAAAGAATCCGCATGATTGATAAGGTAAATCCTCAGGTCGCCTCACGGGCGGCGACGTCTTTTTCGTTCATTAAAAAAGTGGATCCGGCGAGACAGGCCGGAATGAAAAAGGCGCTCCAGTCGATCTTAGAGAATCAGCCTTCGCGGGATACTTTTGAGGTCGTCTCGAAATATCTCGGCGAGTAAACCCGCGCTCTTCTGGGCGAGAAGTTTCTGGACTTCCAGGCGAAGAATCCAAGAACGATGGCCAGGAGTGAAGAAGGGATGAGGATGTTTTCCATAGAGTCTCCTGTCACTATTATGCATCAAGTCAGGACTTCGGGCCACAATCCTTGTGTCCCGAAAGAGGAAATGGTGATAAACTCTGGATATAATTAAAGAGTAACTATGGATCAAACACTCTCTCTCAGGCAAAAAGCTCTCAAGATCAATCTCGCGAAACGCTTTTATGGCACCTTCGCTGAAATCGGCGCGGGCCAGGAAGTTGCCCGTCACTTTTTCCAGGCCGGGGGCTCATCGGGCTCCATCGCCAAAACCATCTCTGCTTACGACATGACTTTTTCCGACCATATTTACGGAAAGGAAACTTCCGGAAGATATGTCTGTGAATCACGACTCTCTAAAATGCTCTCCAAAGAATATGAGCTCCTTCAGGAAAGACTCGTTGATACCCGCGGTAAGGATCACCAGTTTTTCGTTTTCGCCAATACGGTAGCAGCACTTAATTTCAAGCGCACGAATGAGGCCCACGGCTGGCTGGGAGTCCGTTTCCAGGACGCTCCGGGAGGCGAAGTGAGTGAAGTTCTCATTCACGTCCGCATGATGGATCCCCAGAACGTCCTTCAACAAGACGCTCTCGGAATCATCGGCGTAAATCTCGTCTACGCGACACTCTTTTTATACCGCTATCCGGAAGCCTTCATCAGGTCACTCATTGATCACCTCGATACTTCACGGATTGAAGTGAATTTCATCCGCTTCAATGGGAAAGTTTTCAAGGACGTTGATAACCGCCTGATGAACCTGATGCTCCTTCAGGAAGGTTTCACTCACGCGATCATGTTCGATGAAAGAGGGGAGATCGTTCTTCCGAGTGACTTCCTCTATAAAAAAGAAGTCATGGTCGTGCGCGGGTCCTTCCGTCCGCCGACACTCGTGTCGTTTGACATGATCGACTCCGGAGTGAAGAATTTTGCCCGCGATATTGGTAAAAGGCCTGAAGAGATTGTGACGATCTCGGAGATCACGATTTCCAATCTCAAGGCCGATGATGGCGAGATCACGAAAGAAGATTTCCTGACCCGCGTGGATCTTCTCTGTGCCATGGGACAGAAGACTCTTATTACGAATTATCCGCAATACTATAAACTCGCCAATTACTTTGCGAGCATGAACGTCCCTCACCTGGGTCTTGTCCTCGGGATTTATAACTTCCAGCAAATTTTTACGGATGAGTATGCCAATGTTGAGGGGGGAATTCTTTCAGCTCTCGGACAGCTCTTCCGTTCATACGTGAAAGTTTATATTTATCCCTACAAGTCGGAAGAAGGGCAGCTCGAGACACTCGAAAACCTCGAGGTGCCAAAAGAATACGATCACCTTTACCAGCATCTGAAATCAAGCCAGCAGATCAATACGGTCGCAAATTATAAGAAAGATCTTCTCCACATCTATTCTTCGAAAGTGCTTTCTATGATTGTGGCCAATGAGCCAGGTTGGGAGAAGATGGTTCCGCCATCAGTTGCCAAGACGATCAATGAGAAATGTCTTTTTGGTCATCCGTGTTTTCTGGGAAAGAAAAACGAGCTTCCTAAAGGGACGCACAAGTAAGGGCCTCGTGCTCTTCATCGTTTCCGTAAACCGGCTTCACGACCCCGCTCTTTCCATCATAAATCACTTCCATGAATGGATCACGGTACTTATCGGATTCGACATAGATCCCGTGGCCCGCGGTCTTAAAGCGACAATCAAAAATCTGTGCTTTCCCGAGGGAGCGAAGCTTTTTCAGGAAGAGATATGTGCCTTTGGGATTGGCGATGGTATCGGCATCGGTTGCAACCGAAATAAGCTGGATATTATTCTCAGCAATATTCTGGTTAATCATTCTCATGCGCTGATTGAGTTTTTTAAATTTCGCATTCGGAAGAAGAAGATCAAAGTGCGTATCGATTGATGACTTGACCCAGCTCCAGTCAGCACCGGCAGTTTCAAATCCGCTCCAGGTACGAAGGTTATCGGTGAGAGACATACGGTTAGGAGAATGGCTGATCGAATTGCCGGGAGTAAATGTGCCAGTGGCCTTCATTACGAATTCTGGAACTGATCTGGTAGCATAGACCGGA
Organism: Bacteriovoracales bacterium; assembly: GCA_036675045.1. Lineage (GTDB taxonomy): Bacteria > Bdellovibrionota > Bacteriovoracia > Bacteriovoracales > Bacteriovoracaceae > Peredibacter. The sequence goes on from JAKFFP010000290.1 coordinate 12,315, forward strand.
GTCTTTGGTCCCAGGATTGGTTTCAGAGCGAGAACGAGAGTTTCTGTGATCGGGAAGGAATACGGAACAGGAATCATCTTATCTGTTCCCATACCCCGAAGAAATGGGCTTTCCAGAGTGATTCTTGAAACGTTTTTCATCCATTTAGCTTTATCTGCTCTTTGTCCCATCGAAAGCATGAGATACATCGAGCCTGTTGAATGAGCATTGATCACGATTTTTTTATCTGCGTTTTCAGTTGAAGCAATATCCATGACGAAGTTCACGTCACTCACATGATCAAGAATATTATTGATATGTGCAATCCCCACCGGGAGCTGCTTCAGGTTCTCCTGGAGATTACTGTTTTTAAAAGTCTCTTCTGAGAGTCTTGTCGCAAGAGCGTCTGCTACTTTCTTTCCGTGAGTGATGACGAAATCTCCGAGTGGCTCAGAGTTCGCAATGGTTTCCCCATATCCCTGGAAATCGAGAATATAAACCGGGCCAAACCCTTCCTGAATCAGATCATAGGCCATTTCGACATTGAGTCTGCGGTAACCGGTGAAGCCGGGAAGAAGAACTAAGGGACGATCAGAACTTTTCCCTTCAAAGCGAGAAACAATCTGGCAGCCGGATTTTTTTGTACGGCATCCTTCAGAGCGATAATCTTTGCGGGAGTTCCAGAGTGTGTCGAGTTCCGGCACGTCAGTTTTGGAGAGTTCAGTCCGGAGTTCGGAATACGAAAGCGTTTCAAGAAGAGGAATCACCTTATCCTGGGATCTTGTATTCAAACTTTCTTCGGGCATCGCGAAGATGGCGGAAGAGAGGAAAAATCCCAGGACAAGTGTGTTCTTCATTGAGGCACCTTATAGTTCAGCAGAAACCTTTTCAATAATTTCAGCTTCAGAAAGACCTGTGCCCTGGGCATAGATTCCAATGATCGCTTTATCTTCCGGAGAAAGTTCTTCACCGTCGACAGTTTTCTGAACGGCAATTTTTACGGCTTCCTTGGCTGCATCCGAACCGATATTGACATACGCTTCACCATTGTCCGCAAAGACTACGAGGCCGGCGACGAAACTAAAGTGAACCGAGGTGGTGGTGGTTGTGAGAAGTCCACCGAGGGCGATGTATTTATCGTGAAGGCCCGCGAGGAATGCTGCCACGGCGAATGATTGGGACGAAGCAATGGTTAATGCAAGAGCAAGTATAAGCTTTTTCAAAGGATACCCCTTTTTTAAATTTAAGGCTTCCTCTGTATCATTAACCGCAGGGCCGTTGTTTTTAGTCTGTAAATTTAACAAGCTTTTCACTGGAGGACCTTCGTGATTTCCATTCCTTCGATCAGGAGAGCAGGGGCATTCCTGAGGAGGGGTTTGATTTTTCCCGTGTCTATTTCCCGGGACCTCACCGCATGGTCGAGTGTCATGGCCTGGGCGTCGATCCTGTCTATCATACCCACGTAATCGTAGTTTCTGTCATAGAACGGATACTCAAGCCTGAATTCTTTGTTCAGTACATAGAGTGTATTAAGGCCGGTGTTGGGATCATATGCCGTGAGTCTGTATCCTTCCGGAATGACCTTCATGTCGTGTACGAGAATTGCATGGGCACTGGAACTTGCGGCCTTGAGAGTGCCTTTATGGCTCATCCCTATGATAAGAGGTATATGCAGGCCCTCATCCAACATCGATTTAAGTCGTAGATCTGTCACGTCGTCGAGAATTTCACGCTCAAGGATATTCTCCTTCATTTGTGCGAATCGGTCTTTCTGAAGGCTCGCCTGGAGATTTCGGATGAATTTTTTAAACTCTTCTTTTGGGATACTCGAAGTAAATTCGTGGATGTTTTTATAACCTGGTAAAACAACATATTTGCCTATGAAGAGCTCTCTCATGAGAGCGAATTTGTCGATACGTTCTGTCGGAATTGTGCCGGGAATGAAAATCGCCCGTTCAAGGAATGCTTTCTGGAGAAGGACCATGGCATAACAGCTTCCCAGTTCTCCTTTAAAGTCGATGGCATTATTTAAGGCCAGGATGCCTTTTTCTTTCAGGGATGGAAGAGCTAGTTTTAAATCTTTCACGTTGTCGGAGAGATCGACGTAAAGAAAAGTTCTGACAGTGCCTGATACTCGATCGATATCTAAAGCGTAGTCAAGCCTTTGTGAGAGGATCCAGCGATCAGACTTCGTTCGGATGTATCTTCCGACTTTGTTCCCTTCATACTGAAGCGAGAAATCATCTGCGAATTTGAGAGAGGGTAAAGGTATTTCAACGGCCGAATGGTTCTTACCACTCCAGGAAATACGTATAATGGGGGCATTCTTTTTAAGTACGAGATCATGTTTAAAGAACTTGGTCTTCGGAAGTCTTGTCTCTTTGCTCTCCATGCGAATTAAAGGGAGAAGGACGAGCTTTTTATTCTCCGGATTTTTGAAGAGATTCCGGAGAGTGTATTGGACAGCATCGTTTTCAAATGAGATCAGATATCGAATGAGCGAGTGTACTTTTTTCTTGTCCTTTTCAGTAACGGATGGAGCTTTTAAAAGCCAAAGAAGTTTCAGGTAGGATGACTGACGAAAGGAGATGTTTGGCTCACCAAGCATGAGAGCGAAAGATTCCTTCCAGCCGGAAGGGAAGAGAGTTCCGAGACTCTCATCCAGGTATTTTGTCGCCAGTCTTTCTCTCTCGCTGGATGCGTCCGGATATTTTTTTTCAGCAGTTACGAGGCCAAGCTTTCTTAGCTTATCATCCACTTTCCAGGGAAAACTCTTATTGTTTATTTTTTTACCCGTTGCCGATTCCAGCGCGCTGGCGGCGAAATAGGAGCAATTTTTTGTGAGGAAAACATAGTCCTCTCCAAGTTCCTGCTCCTGAAAGCTCTCGATGTAGTCAACAACCCGGGTCACTTCTTCGTTAGAAAGTTTCAGATCATAAACGATGAGACTTCTGTTCTCATCGATGGTTTTTCTTTTTCTGAAGTCATAGAAGGAAGATAGGTCTGCTTTCACCTGATATTTATTCTTACCTACGCCAGCTCCACGGATGTACTTACTTAGGGGATTTTCGTTTCGTGGGATATCGGCCACGAATTCAATCACCATGTCGAGGAGTCCTCCATTGGTCTCAGGAGAAAATTTCAAGGCCACATGGCCAAATGTTGATTCCGATAAGCCCTTGGCCGGCCCGACGAAAATGAGTGAGACTTTCCGGGTATTATCAAGAATGCCTGCTTTCCCATTAAGGGAAAGAAGGCACAGGAAGAGAATCGGGCATAGGCGCAGAAAGGAGGACATATCCGGTTCTTTCTGCAAGCTGAATGCCTTCGGGCCCTTCAGCTCTTCGCGGAGTTAGGTGATTTTAAGTGACTAAAAATTCGACAAAAGTCACCTGAGATCATGCAGAAGATCGGGAAGTTCCCGGCACAGGATGGGAATGCCTTCCTTCTGGATAGGTGCTGACAGACGGTCAATTTTCACGAATTTTGGGAAGCCGACCAGGTGAAATTCCATGATGTCCCAAAGGAGCCTGGCGGGAGATCTGATTCCCTTTTCCTCAGCTGCTTTCAGCCGTGAGGGATAGAACCAGGCGAAGCGATATATTGATTCAACGAGGTGCCGGGTGAGGCACCAGTACGCAGGCTGCTTATTCATTTCTTGAACGATAGCGTGAGATTTTTCAAGGAGACCTGATTGATCTTTCTTCTGGATGAGATCTTTCAGTTCATGGCGAAATTTTTTCCACGGGATATCCTCAATTTCAATTATCGGATAATTTCTCACGGCTGGATCAAATTCAGCATTCATACTGACAAACTCATCTTTCAGAACCGGTACACCGGCCTTCTGAAAGATTTTCGCTCTCTGATCATAAATCATGGAATAGGGAATCATGGCCCGTTCCCAGAAGATGAGTTTTGAAAAGACACGGTCGGATTTCCCGGCCGTCATTTCACGATAGATGGGTAGTCTTTCCTGGTTGATGACAATCGATTCGCTCACATGGTCGGTGAAAAAACCTGCGTGAGCGGGAGCGGATAAGAAGAGGAGGAGAAAGACTCTCATTTCTCTCTCTCTTTTAGCCTGCTCAGAGCGTGATCCCGGCACAAATCAATTTCTCTTTCCGTGATCTCCCCCGCATGACCCATGATCGCCGAGAGTTTCACCCCGTGCTTTCTGGCGATCCGGTCGATCTCACAAACGCGGTCATACTGAAGATCGCGGGAGATACTGAAGCTTTCAAATCGTCCTTCCATCGCCAGGAGGGCCGTTTCCGCGAGACAGGCGTAGACCGAGCTTCCGGGGAGGCCGATCGTTTGTGAGATTTCTACTTTCCCCGGTAATTCCACTTCGCCGCTGGCGATCACGAGAACGTCAGGTCTTTTAGCTGCATCTTCGAGGCTGATATCAAAGGGCCGGCTCACATCACAAATTACACAACCAGGTTTAACTTTTTCAATATCCATCACTGCCTCACCCTGAGCGGATGTGGAGGTAATGATGAGATCGCATTCCGGGGAATATCTGTCGGGAGAACTTGTGCCGATGACTTCGACATTGGGATTCTGTTCCTGAAGTTCCCGAACGAGTTCCAGGATCTTGTAGGGTCTCGGGGCCGCAATCACGATTCTCTTCCACTGGTTGGCGAGGATCCGGGCGCAGACCTTTCCGATACTGCCGGTGGCCCCTACAACCATCGCCGTGCCCTGGTAGATTTCGTCTTCCTTCTTAACGAGTTTCATTTTCTCAATGGCAAAGCCCGCCGCCCATAGGGTGGAGGCGCTCGATAGTGAGTTACCGGTTGTGACAGGAATAGGTGAGCGCTCATTTACCGTAACACCAGCGTCTCCCACGATTTTCGTGTAGGCGCCAAGGCCTATGATCTTTGATCCGCGCTTCATCGCCATGTCACACATGCGGTTGAGAGCGTTGTACATTTTCTCAGGTTGTTGTTTCAGCATCATCTTGGGTGTCATAGTGATCATGTAAAGGTCACCCTCAACTTCCTTGCCGCTCGTCGGAGATTTGATTCCGGTGATCTTTCCGTAGTGATAACCCGGAACATGCGAAGCGATCTTTTCCACATGGGGAGCAATCGGCGTGTTCGCAAGATGCTTCAGGTGAGGCGAAAGAAAAAACTGATTGGCCGCCAGCGGGTGAATGATGAATGAGAATCTTTCCACTGAACTCGTTTCTTCGGACTTCGGAGTATAGATTTCAGGGGAGAGCTTCAGGACTTTGATCTTGTCGAGGATATCATCATGATCGATTGATTTCTTTTCCAGGTGAGCCATGAGGATGGCCTCAAGACCATTAAACCCCAGATGCGGCATTCCGATAAAATCCGGAAAACAGCTGTATACTTTTGAGGCCTTGGCTTCCTGGAGTTTTTTCCGGGAGAAATTGTTGAGCTGGTCGATAATGACAATTTTCCCTGTGAGATCAGGAAGAATGAGAAAGTCGAGCTGAGTTTCATTGACAACAAAAATGTCTGAGTTAAAAAATGAATTCATCGTCGGAAGCTGGGCGACTCTCGCCCTGAAATCCCTTTCTTTCAGGTTTTCAAGGTTGAGCCTCTTCATAATCGGGAGCGATGTATTGACGAAGCTCTTCAGGTCTTCCAGTCCCTTAATGACTTTCGGTGCACCGATCGCCATATAGGGGTCAGCAAAAACCAGGTCGCTGGTAATTTCCTGATAGGCCGGAAGATAGTCCCATTGGGTGACTCCGGAGAAAAAGGAAATGCTTTTTCCTTTGAAGAGATAAGGTTCTTTTTGCGAGAGATTTTTAATGAACAGGGGTATTGCCGTCAGCTTGACCTTCGAGCCGTCAGCGATCGGAGTATCACCCGCGGCCTTTCTTAGTTCCAGTACCTGGTGATGAGTATGAATTTTTCCATTCACCTTAATATCAGTCGGGAAACCACCGAAGGCGAAGATGTCACACTGGTTCCGGTATTTTTTTACGAGCTCGAGTGCGAGATTAAAATTAAAGTTTACTCCCAGGCGCTTTACCCGGAATTGTTCGCCGAACATGTTAATGGACTTATCGTAATTGGCGGATGCCGGTCCCATGGAAATGGTAATGACCTCTTTCATGAGAATAGCTCCTTCGATTTGGCGACGATCGTCGGAAAGTATTCAGATGTCAGCGGGCACTTTAGCTCCGGAAAATCTTTTTTAAGATTGGCAGTTGAGTACTTGGTGCTGTTCTGGATGTAAGCATCGACCTCGGCCGGTATCTGCAGGAGCGGGAATACTTTCCTCATTACACCCGGCATCGGTACTCGCTGAATTTTAAGTTTCAGTCCGAAGAGCCTGGCCGCTTCTTCCATCATGTTTCCGACGAAGATTTTTTCTTCCGGGACGAGATGATAGGTCCTTGTCATATGGTGCGTGGGCTTGTTGATCATTTTCGTGAGCCAGTTCACGAGGACATCCACGGGCATGAAGGGAAGAGTGGCACCGGGGTGATAGGAAACGGGAACCACACTTAAAGGGATGTGCCGCGTGTACTTAGAGATCTTGTGGAAAAAGCGGAAGAAGTAATAGGGCCCGTCGATCTTATCCATTTCGCCGGTGATAGAATCTCCCACGATAATTCCCGGGCGATAAATCCGGAGGGCCACGGTCGGCATGCGGGTATTTCTCACCAAAAGCTCGGCCTGCATCTTGGTCTGGGAGTAATTATCGCGGAAGGGTGTCCCCGGATCGAGATCCTCTTCCAGGAATTCTCCTTCGTGAACTCCCGAGACCGTATAGGTACTCATGTAATGGAAGATGGAGAGTTTTTTCATTCGCTGGAGAAGAAATAGAAGATTCTGAGTCCCCACAACATTGGAAAGGTATGCTTCTGTCTCAGAAACTGAAAGATCATAAGAGGCGGCTAAGTGGACCACGGCCTCAATACTGTTCATGATGACTTCCGCGCCCGAAACCTGGTCGAGGACGTCATTGTTTGTGAGGTCACCCGTAACGAAACTGACATTGGGTACGTCACCGAAAAGTTCTTTTGCTTTTTCTAAACTGCCCTTGCGGACAAGGCAGTAGATTTCATTGCCCGATCGCGCGAGCTGACGGGTAAGGCGTCTCCCGATAAATCCGGTAGCTCCGGTGACGAGTATTTTCATGTGAGAAGAGGAATCTCATCAAGTGAATATCCATTCCCGCAGATTTCTTCGGCCGGTGAAAAGACTTCAAGGCCCTGAGGAAGAATACTGATATCAAGCTCCATGGATGGTTCCCAGGTCTCGCCGTCACCAAAGAAGGTAAGTGGGCTGCCAGAAGTGGACATCATCTTTAAAGAATCAGTTTCAAAACGGATGATTTTTTTATCTTCCACCGGGTTTCCGCCGGCCAGGTAAACCATGGCGGT
>JAKFFP010000059.1:0-19618 GCA_036675045.1 Bacteriovoracales bacterium
TGGCGGATAAAAAGGGAAATGTTTATCACGTGTTTGAGCGCGAATGTTCGGTTCAGCGTCGTCACCAGAAAATTATTGAAGAGGCACCGTCACCATTTATTGGAAACGATGAAGCCGTTAGGAAAGCTATCTGCGAAACTGCGGTTAAATGTGCGAAGGCCGTGAATTACGATTCTGCTGGAACAGTGGAATTCATCATGGGCGAGGACAAGAAATTTTACTTCCTGGAAATGAACACTCGCATCCAGGTCGAACATCCCATCACCGAAGAAGTCACGGGAGTTGATCTCGTGGCCAATATGATCAAGTCAGCGTTTGGTGAGCCGCTGGATTTTAAAAAACAGGAAGATATCCAAATTCTTGGCCATGCCATTGAGCTTCGTATCTGTGCCGAGGATCCGGTCACGATGCTTCCGGCGCCCGGGAAAATTGCGGGATTCGAAACCACATTCCCTCAGGGAATAAGATTCGATCACTGCATTTACCCGAAGTTCACCATCACTCCGGATTTTGATCCGATGATTGGAAAGCTCATCGCAAGGGGATTCAACCGGGAGGTTGCTTTGAGGAAAGTCCGGAATGCCCTCGACGGTCTGGTGATTGAAGGGATCAAGACCAATATTGCGCTTCACCGGGTGATTCTGAATGAAGAGAATTTTAAGAAAGGTAAATATTCAACGAACTATATTGGCACCGTGAAGCCTCAGGACAAAGTTGAGCCGAAAGAAGATTTGAAAGCCTTTATGATCAAAGTGGCCGGCATTGAAATGAATGGAGCGAAGGCATGAGATATTATTTTGTTAACCAGGACATGAAGGAATTCTCTCTCGATGTGGAACTGACTCCTGGTGCTTTTGAGTTCACGCATGAGGGACAAAAATCTCAACTCTTTATTCGGAATCTCGCCGGGAAAAATTATTATTCTTTCGACCAGGTGAGCTGGAAGAAACTCCCGTCCCTTGGAGTGAATGAAGTTCTGGTTTCTCATTCTGAAGTCTACAAAGTTTATCGGGGCTTCAAGCCATCAGGCCTCAATAAAGGCGGCGCTGGCGCGCTTATTACTCAGATGCCGGGTAAAGTTGTGAAGCTCAATAAGAAAGTGGGCGACAAAGTTTCCAAAGGCGAGTGCGTTCTTATCTTAGAGGCCATGAAAATGGAAAATGAGATCAAGTCCGGCGCTGACGGAACAGTGAAAAGCATCAATGTGAAAGAAGGTCAGGCGCTTGAGGCAGGCTTTCTCATGGTAGAAATCGAGGAAGGCTGATCAGTTCTCCTCGTATCTGATCCCTTCAATTATCTTTTCCCAATTTTTTTCAATGAGGCCGTACTCCCATTTGACCCACGCGGAATGGGGCCAGGCATACCAGGGGTATTCCAGTTCACTGATTTCCACCGTGTATTGCCCTTTCCAGAAATGGAGAGAATCCACGAACATTTTCCCGATCTCGACCGACTCGATAGCGGGGCCTGCGAGGCTTGCCGACATTGCTCCGTGAAGGAATGCGATGAGGGGGAGGGTGGATTTATATTTGCGGGGCGGACTCAGAAGTTTTTGCCGGAGTAGTTCGAGATAGTTCTGGAGTTCTATCACATCATCTATTTCTTCCGGCATGCGGGTTATCATTTTGCGAACCCAGCACATCTGATTTCTTGCTTCAATATCATCCTGATGCGCCGGCGGTAGGATATTCATCACGGGATAGAAAAATCCAGCGAAGGTTGAAAGACCGCATTGTCTTAGGTCGTGATTGCGGGTGGCCTTACCTGAAAGTGGACTGCCGAGCCAGACAAGACCGGAGGTCATGAGAAGTCCCAGAAAAAGATATTTTTTGGGAATCTCGGGACAAAGTATCCGTAGAGGTAACAGGACAAAAAATAGCAGGATGCCAGTCAGTGAAAGTGTGTACATTGCGGACGATGGGAATACTGCCACCTGATAATCGAGACCCCGCCATGAGGGGAAAAAGAGCAGCAACAAGATGGCGGCAAAGAAAACTCGTAATCGTTTCATCTACCTATTTTCACGCATTTTCCACGGCGGGGCAATTATTGCCATGCCTTTTGACTCAGGTTTTGGATGCTATGATAAAATAAGGCAGGAGGATCAACCATGGTCGATACTTCGAGAAAGATCATTACAGCTTCAAATCTCCAGGGATTCTTCTTTGAGGGTCTGAACGAGCTGAATAAAAAGTCACTTTGTCCTGTTCCCGAATCCATTATTTTTTACTCTTCCGAAGTCTTAGATAAGTTTGCCTTGTCTCAGGATTTTTTCGAAATCTCTGAAGGGAAGGTGCGGGAGAAAGTCCTGGGCCTTAAGCTTCTCGAGGCGATGCAGATGAATCGCGAAGAACAAAAGCGGACTTACAAGGAAGTGGCGGATATGTCCCTTCTCGTGTGTGGCTATTTCGCTGAATCGGTTAACAAAAAGATCGTCGATACTCACTACTACTCTCAGTTGGGAAAGATGGCCTATGGACATCTCAACAATGTGAGCCCGACCTTCCTGGATATCCCATGTTTTTACAGTATGGTTTCCACCTGCTTTGAAACGATGACGACACTCATGTCGAACTTCGCTTCTCAAAACCGTTACGGGGTGGATAACGAGCTTATATTCAGGAAAATGATGAAGAGTGAACCAGTGAGTGAAAAAGAGCTCCTGGTGAGTGGTATTCTCCCACCAGGAACGACCAAGGCCTCTTAGGTTTTTCTTCCGGCTTCGACAATATTCCATTTAGAGTTGAAAAACTTTTTCAGGAACGCCTGGAAGTCTTCATATGAAGCATTCCGGATGATCTGGTTCTGTTCATGATGGAAATCGATTCCCAGATTATGAAGAACAGGAATTGAATAATATTGGGCGTAGTCTTCATTGGTCTGGATCGCGAGCAGATTCTGGCCATCGATCATCGTCTTGATTCTCTCGAAGTCCTCACGCCGGATCCCGTTGTCGCGCAGATCATGAATGATTCCGAGAATCGCATTGATCGCAGCTTCAGTCTTATCGTGACCAGCGCCGATATAAATTCCCCAACAACCTGCCTCGAGAGCGGCAACATGGACTGGCGAAACAGAATAGCAAAGTCCCTGGCGATCGCGGACTTCAACGAAGAGCGCAGAGCTCTGGCCGGAAAGGTGAGTGGTGATCATCTTGAGGAAAATATCTTCTTTCTTTGTGAGAGGATAAGCTGGAGCACCGATCACGATCTGTGTCTGTTCACGGTTAAATTCCAGATGTTCACGTTTTCCACTGACGGCCTTGATCTTCGCCGCTGCTTTCTTTACTTTCTTTCGCTCAGGAATAGCTTTTACCATATCGCGAACCAGAGATTCGATAACATGGAATTCCTGGTCACCACAATAAGTGATCACCATCTCTGAATTTTTGAGATGTGATGAGTGCTGCTTAAGCAGACTTGTGGGAGTGAAGGTCTTCAGAGTCTGGGGAGTCCCGGCGAGATCGAGTGAGTAGGGATGTCCATTAAAGACCATTTTATAGTAGGCCTTGAAGGCTTGCTTCATGGCATCTTCTTTTTGATTGTCGAGCGCGCGGAGAATGACTTTCTTTTCATGATCAAAAAACTTCTTAGGAATCTCAGGGCTAAAAAGCGTGCCGAAGAAGTGTGAAGAAAGTCTCTCAAAGTCCTTGGTCTGGCCGTGCATGGTGAGACCATAGGCGTTCTTTCCGGAAAACCCGTTCAGTGACGACGACATCGCCTCCAGCTCATTTTTGAGCTTGAGATAAGGCATTCCCTTGTAACCGTAAGTGACAAGTCTTGAAAGAAGATGGTGTGAACCGGCAGTCTTAACTGTTTCAGCAGACTGGGCGCCTTTCATGTAAGCATGCATGACAAATGTCGGAGTGAGTTCATTCTTGCGATGAATGAATTTAATTCCCGGCTTAATTTCTAAAACCGTAAGAGACGGATCCTGAGTTGAACTTTCTGTTTTTGTTTTACCGGTTACGGTCTTAATAGAGGAAGTCTTCCTGAATTCAGCTTGCCACTTTTTCAGTTCCGCTTCGAGCGGGCCGGTTTTTGTTCCCTTCGGTGTCTGGAGAGTAAAATGGGAGTTTTCTTTCATGATCTCAAGGAGGCCGGTCCAGACTTCCTGGATGGTGGCGGCCCGGATCTTATTGATGAATTCCTCTTCACAGTGAATATTTCCCGACTGGGCAAAACCATGACCGAGACTGAAAGCATACGACTCAATTGACTCGCGTTCGTAAACCTTGGAAGAAATGTATTGGTTCTTAATTTTCTGGAGCTCGTGCGGTTCAAAACCATTTTTCATAGCTTCCGTAATTGTTTCCATGAAAGCTTTTCTGACCTTGGGTAGATTCTCTACCGGGAAATTCATCTTAAGCATGTGAGCTCCGCCATCAGCGAAGTACATCGAAGAACCCGCGACACCATTACAAAGAGATGTTTTTGCCACGAGATTCTGATAAAAACGCGAAGTCTCACCATGAGCGAGACAATTAATCGCGAGATCCTGAGCCGCTGCCTTGTCATCATTGTAACGTGGGGCCTGGAAGCAAAGTGTGAGGGTGGCCTGGCGAATATCTTTTTCGTGAACATTTATCGTTTCCTGCTTCTTCAGCTCAAAAGATCCGAAGGAGGATTTTTTTCCATGGGGGAGCTGATAGCTTCTGATTTTCTTTTCGAGGGCATTTTTTTCTTTCAGATCCCCTGCCACCACGAGCATGGCATTTTCTAAGTTATAGAAATTCTCGCGGAATGTTCTGATCTGTTCACGGGAGAAATTCAGGATCGTGTCTTCACGTCCGAGAATCGGATGAGCATAGCCTCCCTGAAAGCTCGTGCCCTGAAGCTGGATAAAATTGAACTGTGAAGGATTATCCATGGCCCGACGATATTCTTCGAAAACCACCTGGCGTTCGGCCGGAATTTCTTCTTCTCCGAACAGGGGATTGGCCACCATGTCCATCAGGATGTCGACGGACTTATCGAGGAAGATAGAGGGAGTATTAATGTAGTAACAGGTGTAATCAAACGAAGTAAAAGCGTTTACTTCTCCCCCGTAAGACTCGATATCATGAGCGAGCTGCGGGCCCGGACGGGTAGGAGTTCCTTTGAAAAACATATGCTCCAGAAAGTGAGCGATACCCTGGTTATCTTTTTGTTCCAGTGCTGAGCCGGCGCGAAACCAGATCTGAACGGTTGCCGCGGTTGATCCCGGGGCGTGGATGAAGAGAGTATTGAGTTTATTATCAAGTTCAACGAGATCGATTTTCATATCTTCCTTATTTGTGACTCTAAGCTTATGTTCTATTATCTCAAGAGCGTATGTCTTTTAGAAGGGATTTCTCCCAATGACTCAGGTGTCTGGCCTTTATTTACATGTCCCCTTCTGCAAGCACCTGTGCAATTACTGCGATTTTTATAAGCAGAAGCTTGAGCCAAGCCGTGATCAGTTTGAGGATTTTCATCGGTTTTTACTCCAGAGCTGGGATCGTCATGAAAAACTGATGCATGAGCAGAATGTTTCGTGGGGACCACTGGACTCAATCTATCTCGGGGGAGGAACTCCCTCACTTTGGGGAGTCAGGGGAGCGGAATTTTTTAAGCAGCATGTTCTTTCTCAGCTTGAGACAAATCGGCCTGAGTTTACCATGGAAATTGATCCCGGTACCTGGACCAGGGAAATGATTGAGAGCTGGAGAAACATAGGGCTTAATCGGATTTCCATCGGCACGCAAACTCTCGATCCGAAATTCCTGAATATCATGGACCGGATTCATTCTCTCGAGGAAACTCACTCTCTGCTTGCTTATTGCCGGAATGAGAAATTTAATTTTTCGCTCGATTTCCTTCTCGGAATTCCGCACTCCAAGACGGGAAAGAGGAATATTAAAAATGAACTGGATCAACTTCTCCAATATGGCCCGAATCATATCAGTCTTTATATTCTGAATGCGCGCTCCAAGTACCCACTGGTGGAACATATTCCCGATGATGAATACATCCGCGAGGAATATTTGCAAGTCAGTGAATATCTCAAGTCCAAGGGCTTTCATCATTATGAAGTTTCAAACTTCGCCCTATCTGGTTTTGAGTCCAGACATAACCTCAAATACTGGAGGGGAGAATCGACGGCCGCCTTGGGGCCCACCGGAGCCGGATATTTTGCTCAGGATGAAAATCATGCCTTTCGCTACGTCTGGAAGGTAAGCGGACCGGAAGTACAGCCAGAAAAACTTGGAAAAAAAGAACTCGAACTCGAGAAAACCTATCTTGCCCTTCGCACTTCCGAAGGCTGGAGGCCCGTGTCCACTTCTTTCCAATTGATCGATATTTTCGAGGAATGGTGCCAGAAGGGTTATGGCCATTGGAACGGTGAAAGAATGATTCTTTCATCACTGGGATTTGTGATGCTTGACACACTTATGGATGATCTCTTTCGTAAGAAGCTTGCCTAATTGATGCTTTGACTCCAGAAAAGTCTGCGGGAACCCTCTCGATTTCAGGCACTTATCCCCCAAAGAAATCTCAGGTTTTTTACCTCCGTAACATTGACAGTCATAGGGTCGCTCCCATCTTAGAAGCATAACCCGAACGTGTGAGCGAAATTATGGAACAAAACGAAAACAACAAAGACAATCCGGAAACGGAAGAAAAGAAAGCGAAGGGCGAAGCTGAAGCTGAAGCTCAAGTTGAATCAATTCAGAAAGATGAGCCTAACGGGGCTGACCGTCGGAAAGAAGAGATCGATTACAAGGCCAAATATTTTTATATTGCTGCTGAAATGGATAACTACCGGAAGCGCATGGAAAGAGAGAAGGAAAATCTTCTGAAATACGGAAACGAAAAAGTACTTCAGGATCTGATCCAGGTCGTGGATAACTTTGACCGCACTCTCGAAATGCTTAAGGATGACGAAGACCAGAAAGTGAAAGCCATCGTGACTGGTCTCAATATGGTGAATAAGCAATTCCTCGATACCCTCGGGAAGCAGGGCCTTTCACCGATAGAGTCGATTGGAAAAGATTTTGATCCTAACTTTCACGAAGCCCTGGCGCAGGAATATGTGGAAGGAAAAAGACCGAACGAAATTATTAAAGAGTTTCAGAAAGGCTACATCCTCAATGGCAGAGTCATTCGTGCCGCGAAAGTTGTAGTCGCCAGCGATAAACAGTAAACGAAATCAGGACAAGGAGAAAGAATATGGGAAAGATTATTGGAATTGACCTCGGGACCACAAACTCGTGTGTCGCCGTGATGGAAAATGGAACTTATAAGATTGTGCCGAACGCTGAAGGCCACAACACAACACCTTCGATTATCGGTTTTTCTAACAATGGCGAAACCCTTGTTGGTCAGGTCGCTAAAAGACAGGCCGTAACAAATCCTACGAAGACCATCTTCGGAGTTAAGCGCCTTATTGGTCGCAAGTTCACGGATAAAGAAGTTGCCCACTTCCACAAGATTGCACCTTTCGAAATCTTCGCGAATAAGAACGGGGACGCTTGGGTGAAAGTGGATAGCAAAGAATATTCAGCTCAGGAAATTTCTGCGAAAGTCCTTGAGAAAATGAAGAAAGCAGCTGAAGACTACCTAGGGCAGCCGGTTACTGAAGCCGTCATCACTGTACCAGCTTACTTCAACGATGCTCAGAGACAGGCAACTAAAGACGCGGGTCGGATCGCGGGCCTTGATGTAAAACGTATCATCAACGAGCCTACTGCAGCCGCACTCGCTTACGGTCTTGATTCTAAGAAAGACAAGAACATCGCAGTCTTCGATTTGGGTGGTGGTACCTTCGACGTATCAGTTCTCGAAATCACATCAGACGGTGTCTTTGAAGTTAAATCCACTAACGGGGATACTTTCCTTGGTGGTGAAGATTTCGATTACAGAATCATCAACTGGATTTCGGAAGAATTTAAGAAAGAATCCGGTATTGATCTCAAGAATGACAAAATGGCGCTTCAGAGATTGAAGGAAGCGGCAGAAAAAGCGAAGCACGAGCTCTCAAGCGTGACTCAGACGGATATTAACCTTCCGTTTATCACCATGGATGCATCCGGCCCGAAACACTTGAACCTCAATCTTTCGAGGGCGAAGTTTGAGTCTCTGATCGGTGACCTTATTGAGAAGCTCGTCGCTCCTTGTAAGACTGCCATCAAGGATTCTGGTCTTTCACTCACTGAGATTCACGAAGTGATTCTGGTTGGTGGTGCGACCCGTATGCCGATCGTGCAGCAGAAGGTGAAAGAGATCTTCGGAAAAGAACCTTCGAAGGGTGTGAACCCAGATGAAGTGGTAGCAGCAGGTGCTGCGATTCAGGGTGGTGTACTCGCCGGTGACGTAAAAGACGTACTTCTCCTCGACGTGACTCCGCTTTCTCTCGGTATCGAGACTCTGGGTGGAGTGTTCACGAAGATTATTGAGAAGAACACGACGATCCCGACAAAGAAGTCACAGGTCTTTTCAACTGCGGTTGATAACCAGCCAGCCGTTTCGATCCATGTACTTCAGGGTGAGCGTGAATTTGCCAACGATAATAAAACTCTCGGTAAATTTGATCTGACTGGTATTACACCAGCTCCGCGCGGAGTTCCTCAGATTGAAGTGACTTTTGATATCGATGCAAACGGAATCGTGCATGTGACGTCGACAGATAAGGCCACAGGCAAGTCGCAGAATATCGTGATTACTTCAAACTCTGGTCTCACAGAAGAAGAGATCAAGAGAATGGTTCAGGATGCTGAGAAGAACCGCGAGGCAGACCACAAGCGCCGTGAGGTCGTGGATGCCCGCAATAACTTAGACAGTCTCGTGTTCGCCTCTGAGAAGGGGATGAAAGATGCAGGAGATAAAGTTCCTGCAGACAAGAAGGCTGAGCTTGAAGGAGCAATTAGTGAAGCAAAAACCAAACTCACATCCGAGTCTTTGGACGAAATTAAAGCAGCGACTGAAAGACTTCAGAACGTCGCTCACAGCCTTGCCCAGTATATGTACGCCCAGCCCGGAGCAGAAGCTGGTGCCAATCCGGGTGCCGGTGAGCAAGCCGATGCCGGAGCAAAAGCGGACAAGAAGGATGATGGAGACGATGTGGTTGATGCGGATTACAAGGAAGTCTAATTTCTAAAAACAGTTTTCCTGAAGGCCCTTACGGAAGTGAGGGCCTTCTTATATGGATGTTATGAGTACGAAACGCGATTTATATGAAGTTCTCGGTGTCGCCAGAGGTGCTTCGAAAGAAGAGATCAAGAAGGCATACCGTAAACTGGCAATGCAACACCATCCCGATAAAAATCAGGGCAACAAAGAATCTGAGGCGATGTTCAAAGAGGCTTCTCATGCCGCTGATATTCTCCTCGATGACAGTAAAAGAAAAATGTATGACCAGTTTGGGCACGACGGTGCGCAGATGGGTGGCAGCCCCGGTGGATTCGGCGGCGGATTCCAGGGCGGCGATTTCGGTGACCTCGGCGATATTTTCGGAGATATTTTCGGAGATATTCTCGGCGGAGGGCGCGGTGGCCAGCGCGGCGGTGGAAGAAGAGGTGGCCGTCGTGTGGTAGCTGGAGATGATCTCCAGACAGATATGACAGTGACTTTTGAAGAAGCTGCTTTTGGTGTGGAAAAAGAAATCAGTATCACACGTTCATGCCAGTGTGAGAGCTGTCAGGGAACCGGAGCGAAGAAAGGTTCCGGTCCAGTTACATGTGATATGTGCCAGGGTCACGGTGAAGTAAGACGTCAGCAGGGATTTTTCACCATCGCTCAGCCATGTCCTAAGTGTCATGGTCAGGGGCAGATGATCAAAGATCCGTGTGAAACTTGCCACGGTCGTGGCAGAAATAAAAAACGTGAAAAACTCAGTGTGAAAGTTCCCGCCGGTATTGATGAGGGACAGAGATTAAAACTTTCCGGTCAAGGCGATGCCGGTATGAATGGCGGACCTTCCGGAGATCTTTATGTTCTCATCGGCATTCAGGAGCATGAGTTTTTCAAGCGTGATGAATACGATGTTCACTGTGAAGTGCCGATCAGTTTTTCTCAGGCCGCTTTGGGTACTGATATTGAAGTACCCACACTTGGTGGAAGAGTTTCAATGAAGATTCCTGAGGGAACTCAGGGTGGTCAGAAAATGAAACTCAGAAATAAAGGAATTACGAAGCTGGGCGGATATGGTTTTGGTGATCAGATCATCACCATTCATGTCGAAACTCCGACTAAGATTAACAAAGAGCAGAGAGAGCTTTTTGCTCGACTCGCAGAGCTAGAAACCAACTCAAATCCTATGACGAAGGGTTTCTTTGATCGGGTCAAAGAACTTTTCCAATAATTTCTCCGGGGGAACACGGGTTCTCCCGTTTTTATTCTCCTCAAAATTTTGGCCTCGGGTTAAACTCGTGTGGATCATTCACACGAGGTTTATATGCGTTTTTTGCTTATCGTACTCATGATTTTTCTGGTTGCTTGCGGAGGCATGAAAACTGCTCAGAAACCTCTGGATGAATCTCAGATTTCCGAGAGCGTGAAAATCAAACTTGATGAGGCCAGGGCCCTTATCCGGGCAAACCAACCGAAGCAGGCGATCGCAAAACTATCGGAACTTGGAGATGCCAAGTTGAGCGAAGTCGAAAAGGCACTCAAGTATAATCTTAAAGGCGTGACACTTTTCAATATGGGTGAGGTTCAGAAATCCATCCTGAATTTTGAGGTGGCGGAAAAATATACCCCAAAGGATTCACAACTCTATTCTCAGGTTCACCTGAACATGGCGAGCGGCCATTACATGCTCAATCAGTATAATGAACTCAAAAGTAACCTCGATAAAGTTGAAATCCACTCACTCTCACCAGTGGAGCAGAAGAAGTTCGCGCAGCTGGAACTGGCCTACGGCACCAAGTTTAAAAACGATATGATGATTGTGAATGCCAGTGCCAATCTCATGTCGGGCGCAGCCTCATTTTCTGAAGTCCAGGGATCACATCTTTATGCTTCGATGAAGGATTCCTATGAGCGCCTTTCGCCAGGTGATCGGATAGGCCTTCTCGAAAGATTCAATGGCAGAAATAATATTGCGATCGCATTTCTTGGCCGATCAGAAGTTGAATCTCGACTTGTGTCCGGAGATAAGTCCGGTGCCAGTGACCTCGTCAGCTGGCTTCGCAGCCAATACGGTTCCAACGAGGAAGTGAATCAATTCCTGAAAGAGTATGATTTACGCATTTCAAACTCATCCCGGATCAGTGTTTCTGATATCGGTCTGGTTCTTCCGCTCACCGGGGAGAAAGCGAGTTTCGGCCAGAAGGCCCTTGCCGGTGTTGATACCGGACTCAAGGTTCTCGGCTTGTCTGAGAATGTCAAAGTACACACAAAAGATTCTCTCGATTCACCGGCACGAGGTGCTGAAGCCGTACTTGAACTTATTCGCGAAAATAAAGTCTCCATGATTATCGGAGGACTTTTTCCCGAATCAGCGACCGCCGAATACCTCGAGGCGCGAAAGTACGGAGTGCTTTACATCTCTCTGGCCCAGATCAACCTGCCAAAAGAAGAGAAGAATCATCACTTGATTGAAATTCAGGGATCGATTGAATCGCAGGTGGCCACACTCCTGTCAGAAGAAATGATCACGAAATTCGGAACCCGAATCGGCGTCATTTATCCGGACAATGAAGGTGGCAAAGCTTATCTGGATGAGATCTGGAGGAAGTCGGCCCAGAAAAATCTCCAGGTCACAAGTATTGCCGGATTCCCGAAGAACACACATGACTACCGCGAGACCGCCAAGCTTTTTCTGGGACTCAAATATCCCCGTGAAAGGTCGGAAGAATTTGAAATCCTCCAGGACGTCTATGAGCATGAGAAGTCTTCCATCCGTCGCGTCCAGACGCTGCCGCCGGTGATTGATTTTGACTGGGTCTTTATTGCCAGCTATCCCCACGAGGCAACGCAATTGATTCCGACTCTTGGTTACTACGATGCTACCCGGATCAAGATAATCGGCGGACCCAGCTGGGTTTCGAAATCCATGGTGAAAGAACAAAAAAATCTGGGAACACTTTATTTCGTCGGTGATGATCCGAAAGACATCAACCACGACATGCTGACAAAGTTCCAGGAAATCTATGGTAAGCCCGCTTCACTCATCGAAGTTCTCAGTCTCGATGCCATGAAGATCGGAACTGAAGCGATCAGTATTACCGGCAATGTCGGCAATCGTGATGACTTCGATGCGCGCTTAAAGTCGGCCGGAAAACTTAAAGGTCTGACGACGGAATGGGAATTCACGGATGGAGTATGGCTCAAAAAAATGAACGCTATGACTATCACCCGTGGAGAAATCGTCAAACTGTTCGAAGCAGAGAATCTGAACTAGTTGGGATATTTTAAGTAGTAGACCTGCTCAAAATTTCGTCCATAGTCCTCGAGATCTAGCCCATAGCCGATGATGAACTGGTCCTCAATTTTCTTCCCGGTCATATCGGGCTGAATGTTGACGGCGCGCTTATACGGTTTATCAAAAAGTGTTATGACTTCCAGCGATCGGGGTTGCGCGAGGAGAATGCGCTTTTTTAAAAAACTTAATGCGCGTCCAGTATCCACAATTTCTTCCACAATTATGACGTTGCGGTCCATTAGATTAGTCGTAAAGTCTTTAGTGATGGTGATGGTTCCATGGTTTTCCTTACTTCTTCCCACCGCCTGAAGTTTGACGAAATCAATATAGACCTTCACGCCCTTTATCTCCCGAGCAAGATCGGCCAGGAAGACCATGCTGCCCTTCAGGACTCCGATAAGAACAAGATCCTGTCCCTGATACTTCTGCGAGAGGCTATTTCCCAGTGTTTCCACGATGCCTTTGATCTCTTTGGCGTCAATGTACTTCACAAATTGGCTACCCACGAAGGTACCGGGAAACTTGTTCTTTTCGTCGTTCATTTTTTACTCCAGTCAAAAAGGGTCATTCTACAGAGTGAAACGTTCGGTGAAAAGAACGAGAAAAGGAGACGCAATTGATCAAGAAATAGTTTCCCTGTCATAAATTCTTGTTTCCACCGGTCCTAAGTGATAAATTTTGTTAATAAATTAAAGGACCTTCTATGTTTAAAAAAATGCTCGATTGGTTTTCTAACGACCTGGCGATCGATCTTGGAACCGCCAACACATTAGTTTATGCAAAGGACCGCGGAATCATCGTGAATGAGCCGTCAGTGGTTGCCGTTCACCAGGGTTTCCGGGGAGAGCAGAAGGTTCTCGCGGTCGGAAAAGAAGCTAAGGAAATGCTTGGCCGTACACCGGGTTCAATCAAAGCTATTCGTCCGATGAAAGACGGAGTTATTGCTGACTTCGAAGTGACTCAGGCGATGCTGAAGTATTTCATCCAGAAATCTCTCAATGGATCAAAACTGATCAAACCAAGAATTATTATCTGTATCCCTTTTGGAATTACTCAGGTTGAAAAAAGGGCGGTGAAAGAGTCCGCTGAACAGGCCGGTGCCCGTGAGGTTTATCTCATCGAAGAACCAATGGCGGCGGCTATCGGCGCTGGTCTTCCGATCACTGATCCATCGGGAAACATGATTGTCGATATCGGAGGCGGTACTACTGAAGTGGCCGTGATCTCTCTCGGCGGTATCGTTTATTCAAAATCAGTGCGCGTGGCCGGTGATAAATTTGATGAAGCGATCGTTTCTTATATCAAGAAAAAATATTCTCTCCTCATCGGTGAAAGAACTGCTGAGATGATCAAGATGTCGATCGGTAACGCTTATCCTTTTGACGATGAAGTGAAAACTTATGAAGTGAAGGGCCGCGATCTGATTGCCGGCGCTCCTAAAACGATCGAAGTTACTTCTGATGAAATTCGTGAAGCCCTCGCTGATCCTATTTCTGAAGTAGTTGAAGCTATCAAAATTTCTCTCGAGAAAACTCCTCCTGAGCTCGCTGCGGATATCGTTGATAACGGAATTATTCTCGCGGGTGGTGGATCACTTCTCGCCAATCTCGATATCCTGATCAAAGAAAAAACAGGTCTCCCTGTTTCGCTGGCTGAGGACCCACTTACTTGTGTGGTTCGCGGTTGCGGAATGGCGCTGGAGTCCCTGACTCTTCTTCGTCAGGTAACGACTCTCAGCTAAACTGAGCAGGACGATGTCTCAAACCTTTTTCAGTAAACTGGACCAGGCCGAGAAAGACAATCGTCTCTCTGGCCTGGCCATTATTCGTGGCAAAGTCACTGTCTGGATCAAGGGCCAGAAGGAAAAGCAAATCCTGAGCGTCGTGAAATACGATACTCAAAGGAATGTTCTCGTTCTCGATACTAAGGATGATATTTTTCAGAATAATACGGATACTCTTTGTAGTTTCGAGTTTCGTGGGATGTCCTTTTTCTCTCAAACAGTGTTTCTCAAAAGCGTAGGCGACTTTGCCTGCCTTAGATTCGATTCCGAGCTTTATAAATCCGAGAAAAGATCCAGCTACCGTCTGATGACTTTCCCTCTTCATGAGGTTTGGGCAATTTTTAATCTTGAAGAAGGTTATCAGGGTGGGAAGGTCATCGACTTCAGGACAAAACAATCCACGACGGGCATCTTCAATAAGTTTCTCAATCTAGTCGATGGTGATGATAACGATCCAACTGCTATGAAAATAAGAGTTCAGGATTTATCAACCACTGGCATGGCCCTGCACATTGGAGAGCTTGAGGCGAAGTTTTTTCCGAAAGATGCTGTGTTTAAGAATGTCCGGCTTAAGTTTGTCGACGAGGAAGTCATTATTCCTGAAGTCAAAATCATGTATACAGTTAATTTTATCGGCTCAGATAAAAATCTGAAAAAATTCAAACTTGGAATTCACTTCGAAAAATTACCGAATTCTCTCGACCACCTCCTGGGTAAAAAGATCAATAGCCTCCTCCGCGAAAATGATCATAATAAAGACTTTGAGAACTTTAAAAAGTGAAACCTTTTTTTCTAGCCCTGCTCTTTCTCACGGCCTGCTCTCACCCTGGAAAAGGCAATAAACCTTCGGAAGGAAAATTCGTTTATTCCTACTCTGATATCAGCGGGAATTTTCGCTATCAAAGGGATGTCCGCTTCATTGAAAAGAAACTGGTAACAAGAACACAGATTCTGATTCCATCGGCTGGTTCTGATCGTGTGGTTGAAAAAAGTGTTACCGTTTCGCAGGTCGGATCGGTTAAGGACGGCAAGGGAAGGGCACTGATCGTCCGTCCGCTGGCTTCTGAATTTACAGTCTGGCTTGAAGGGAAAAAATATTCATCTAAAATGCACCTGGATACCGCACGGAAATCAATGCGGCTGACCCTGGATAGCCCGGATCCCAGATGGAAGGGGCAGTCATTTATCCCGTTCCCGCAAGGGAAGCAGTTCTGCTTTTTTACCCAAATACCGGACTGCCTTTATCACAATCAGATATTGAGCAAGTCACTGGGCCACAAAAAGCAGAGTTTTGATTTCTACGTGGTGTGGGATAATTACCCTTTTGTTCAGGATCAATTGAACAATGTGGGGAAAAATCTCTTTTCTCATGCTTCTGTTCGATATGATGGTGAACCAAAAGGCAGAATCCGCTATATAATAGATGTTGAAGACCAGGTAATCATTTATCAGTTCAACAAGAACTTTGAGCTTACCGGTTACTCCTGGATATCTCAGGGGATCAACATGGTTAAGCCTGGTGATGAAGTAAAAAACGAAGAGGAATGAGGTCACGTTGGATAATTTTGGCCAGTTTGTCATTTCAGGCATCAAGGGAACTACGCTCACGCAGGAAGAGACTGAATTCATTCGTGACGAAAAACTTGGTGGAATAATTCTTTTTTCTGAAAATTTCCAGGATCCTTCTCAGCTCGCTGAGCTTGTTAACTCTATTCAAAAGTTGCGGGACGAATATCCCTTATTTATCTCTACCGACCAGGAAGGTGGGAGAGTCATGCGCTTTAAAAAGCACTTTACCCAGTTCCCCGCGATGCTGGAACTTGCCCGCCTGGATTCTCCTAAATTTGTCTACGAAGCTCATGAGATTATGGCCAAAGAGCTTGCTGCCTGTGGAATTAATCTTAGTTATTCTCCTACCTGCGATATCCTGACGAATCCTGAAAACAAAGTCATCGGTGACCGGGCTTACGGCACAGACTCCGTTACAGTTGAAAAATATATCAGTGCTGCCATCCGGGGTCTTCAAACCAATGGCATCCTGGCTTGTGCAAAACATTTTCCTGGTCACGGAGATACGTCTCAAGACTCTCACTTTGATCTTCCCTTAGTTAAGACCTCACTAAATACATTACGTGAAAGGGAGATGATTCCTTTCGTGAAAGCTTCCAAGTCGCGGGTTGAGTTTATGATGATGGGTCATCTTATGGTCGATGCCATTGATGAAAGATTGCCCACGAGTTTAAGTCCAAAGGCATATGATTTTCTTCGCCAGGAAACTAAGTTCAGTAAGATTGTTGTGACCGATGATATGGAAATGAAAGCGATCTCTGACCGTTATACTACGGAAGAGGCGGCCCTCATGGCGATCTCGGCTGGAGCTGACATGCTGATGTATCGGACGATGGAAAGCGCCAGAAAAGCGGTGAATGTGATTCGTGAACATTCTAAGAAGAGACTCATTAAAAACGAAATGCTGACTGAAAAGCAGGCCCGGATTGAACGCTGTAAAAAAGAAAATCTCGCCAACTACCAGCCCATTTATATTCCCAAGATCGCCGACGTCTTTAATTCCCAGGAAGCGAAAGTGTTTCTGGAGCAATGGAAGAAATTCCTGACTGCGAAAGTCTGAAACGGCTAAATTTTCCCTTTTACCTGACATTCCACACGCTTAGCAATTTATTGCTAATCTTAAAGTAGTCTCACTCGTGGGAGGTTAAGGATTTGATGCAGTTACTTTTGCGTAGTGCTTTAATTATTGCGGCCATTTTTGGTCCATGCAATTCTGCATGGTCGCAAAATATTTGCCCGAAAGAATTTTCGCAGATCGGTGCTGCTTGTATCAATTCCATCACGAAGCCTTTTGCTCCCGCAAAAATTCCACTGTCACGTGAGCTTGAAGGAAATATATATTTCTACAAGACTCCTGCCGGTGAAGTCGGGAAATTTAAAATCGGTTCCGTCACTGCCAACAAAGACGAATGTACTCTCTATCTGGACGCAGTCACGTATGCCGGTGATAAGACTTTCATTCCTAATTCATCGATCACTATTGGCAGAGCAAAGAATCAATGGCTTGAAAATCGAATTTACCTGGACAAGGAAGGGCTGACAGCTCTTGAATTGAGAAGAGGTGACAACAGTTGCGGGATCGTATTCTCGAAAGACGTAGTTGTTGCATTCCATACCAAGCAATCCCAGATTTCGAAGTATGAGGAAAATAACATCCTCTTTTATGCTCCGTTGGTATTGATCTTCATCGCAATCTTCCTGATCGTTCGTGTGTTCCTGGAAGAGCAGGATAAATTCAAAACTCAGGAAGCTCTCGAAGAAGCTGAAAATGCGAAAGGCAAGAATTCCCATCTCTTTATCCGGCTCACTCGTCCCTTCTATAAAAGATACTTTGTCCCTTTAGTTCAGGGATCCAAAAACAAGCAGAATTTACGGAACAAATACCGGCAGAAGCTCGCCAATGCAGGTCTCACGAAAGAGATGACACCTGAAGAATTCGTCGCCCTCAAGTTTTTCATGATTCTGGGTGGTCCATTTGTTTACCTCGCTTTCCGCTGGATTCTGGAAGAGCCCGCGATGGAACTTAGTTACACGCCGATTATGGCCGTGGTCGGTTATTTTTATCCCGAGATCTGGTTATCCGGCCTGATTGATAAGAGAAAGTCACAGGTGCTTCTGGCTATGCCATTTATCGTCGACATGCTTGCACTCTCAGTGGAGGCAGGTCTTGATTTCATGGCCGCCATCCAGAGAGTGATTGATAAGGCACCAAGAGGCGCCCTGGTAGAGGAATTTGAAACATTGATCCGGGAAACGAAGATCGGTTCATCCAGAGCAGAAGGTTTGAGGCAGCTTGGTTGGCGCGTGAATATCATTGAAATCAACTCATTCTGCGCGACTCTCATTGCAGCAGATTCTGTTGGTGCCTCCATCGCCCCGATCCTGAAGCAGCTTTCTAATGAACTCAGGGTCAAACGTTCGTCCCGGGCAGAACAGCTCGGAGCAACTGCCGCTACGAAAATTCTCTTTCCGATGATTCTCTTTATTATGCCGGCCGTGATCATCGCAATCTTTGCGCCAATGGCCTTGAGTGCGTTAAAGGGAAATCCATGAAGATTAACGTGAGCCATAATGGAAAGATGTTTGCAGAGAATGTTGTCGTCGCTCAGAGCTTCTGGTTGAAGCTTACCGGATACATGTTCAGAAGTTCTCCGCACGTCCCGGGACTTATGTTTCAGACGAATGGAATACAGACGAATTTTATGAAGTTTGATCTCGATCTGGTGTTTCTCACGCGCGATTACAAAGTTATTAGAGTAATTCGAAACATCAAACCATGGCGTTTCACCGCCTTTCATTTCAAAGCGAAGTGGACGCTTGAACTACCGGTGGGCCATTTACCTTCCGACCTCAAGGAAGGGGATTTCCTGGAGGTCACGAATGTTTAAACTCGTGGCCGTCGGAGGAAGACATCGTGGCAAGGAATTTGTCCTCGAAGAGGGCGAGAATACGATTGGTCGTGCCCAGGAATGTAGTATTTCTCTTCTGGTAGACGGAATTTCCAAGAAACATCTGAAGATCACAGTTAACAACGATACAGTTTTCGCTGAAGACCTTGGAAGCTCAAACGGGACTTTAGTGAATGAAAAGCCTATCACTAAGGCGACCTTAAAGGATGGCGACAAGATTGTCCTTCCGAACGTGATCCTGCAGCTGGTTTACGTGATTGAGAAAAAAATCGTCATTAAGAAGAAAGTTCTTAAGGACGGATCGGGTGAAGAAGATCTCTACGACGATCTTGATCAGCCCGAGCCTGTGCCGCAATCACTTCTAGCCAAGCCGATCTGGTTCTTCAAAAATAAAGTCATGCCTATCGTTTACAGTTTCAATGAACAGTATGAATGGGCGGCAATGGTCGGAATTCTTCTTTTCGTCTTTATTGTGATCAATATTGGACTCACAATTCTTCCGGTTCTTCGTGACAGCCGGGATCTTCTCATCAATGAAATTGCCCTGAGAGGGAAGCAATACGCCGCTGAAGTTGACCGCTATAATAATATTTACCTGGGATCAAAAAACCTTGATCAGGTGAACACTTCATTCCTTGAAAGTGCAGATGCCGAAGGTGTGAAGAGTTATCGCCTGTTTGATCCTGAGGGACGCGTGATCCGGCCGATTGCCGAGCTCAACACCATCACGTCTGATCCATTTGATAACGATGCGAAGAGCTTTTTCCGCCTTGAGAAAAACCAGGATGAACTTTACCTCAGAGGTATTGGGTCGAACACCATAGGTATTGCCAGACCCATCAAGGCCCATGACAAGAGTCTTGGTCGTGATATGGTGGTGGGAATTATCGCCATCAAGTTTTCGCCGAGTTCTCTTGCCCGCGAAGCCTCCAATAATCAGAAGGCTTATCTTGAATCGCTCGTGACATCCGCG
>JAKFFP010000316.1:0-19603 GCA_036675045.1 Bacteriovoracales bacterium
ATTTCCGGCCGCATCGTAGTCAGGATAATACCCGCCATTGCCGGCCTCCACTGCGCGCGAAACAAGTGACCAGTCGCCGGGAATGAGATGACTTCCATCTTTTTCCAGTTTCATTGAGACGACATTTTTCACTTTGTCGCGGCTGATCCCTGAAAACCAGCCATCGTCAAAATCTCCGAACTGGTCCAGGTGAAAAGTAATCTGGGAAGAATCGCTGTTGAATGAAACTTTTCCGGTAGGAAAGCCGAGATCAACAGCGAGATCACAATCATGTCCGCGAAGAGTATAAATTTTTGTGGAACGACTGTTACTATCATAAACAGAAAGATACTTTCCGTCTTTTGAGAGCATGGGCAGATCGGATTGAAAGTTGGCGACGTTCTTACAAAGCTGCTCGACCTTGCCCACCGTGGTGATTTTTCCTTCTTCCACCTTATATTGCCCCATCGAAACTCCGCCATGATCGGTGATGACGGAATACGTCTCTCCGTTTTTTCCGACTGACTGATAGACACCTTCGAGGCGCCTATCCAGATAAGGAGTTGTCTCATTGGGTTTCCCTCTCAAAGCACTGGCGATGGCTTCATCAGAGTGATGAAAGGCCATGCCGCTTTCATTTCCCGGATGAGTGAGAAATTTTCCATCAGGTGACCAGACAGGATCGACGTCACCCTGCAGCCTGAATTGTTTTCCACTTTCGAGATCGAGGAGCTGGTTTCCGTTTTCAATAAACGCGATGTACTGTCCTTCCGGCTGCACCTTGAAGAAATATCCCGGAAGTCCGTTAATACGGACAGCACTCTCAAAACTCCCCTGACGAAGATTACAGACGTTTGCCTGTGCCCAGGAAGTTATCAAGATCAAGCTTGTAACGATCAGCTTTCTCATAACCGTATTTTACCTTTGATACCATTTTCTTGTTTTTGAATACGAGGACCGCGGGAAAATGCATCTCTACATGTCTCATTCTTAGTTCGAAGGAATCGGCTGTCTTCACGACGTCTTTTCCCAGGGCCTTTTCAAGCTGAGATTTTTCCGCAGCGGAAACATCCTTATCCAGAAGGATGAGGAGCGGAAGCTTCTTATCCTTTGCGGCCTTCTTAATTTCAGCGATTCCCTTGACCGAGAGATCCATTCGCGGCGACCAGACGTAGATGACTCCGGTCTTATTCTTAGAGACAAATTCCGCGAGATCTTTATCTGAAAAGCCCTGCGTCCGTTTATGACTGAAGCTCTTCACCAACGGGGAGCATTTCTTTTGATCGAGCATGACCTCAATTCTTCCCGCATCACGAGAGCGCGAGAGCACGGTACCTTCTGGTATCCGTCGCACGAGAACCCATTCTCCAATCTCATTTGTAGGAGATGCGAAAAAAGATTTTCCGAGTCCTGCTTCGCGCTCCTCCTGCCATTCGCCGGTTGTCTTCCACTCTTTCAGGAAGGAATTGACTTTATCCTGACAGGCCAGGGGTGGCAGCTCAGTGGAAAAAACGGGTAGATTGAGAATGATAAATAGTAAAAACGCCATAGAGGACGTTTCGGAGTGGGCGGTTAAAAATGAAGGGATTATTAAAACCTGAGAAAACTAATCAAGGGTTCGGCTGTGTCTGCCCCTCTGCCTGAATCTGAGCGTGGAGATGCTCCCGAAACGCCTTAAGCGTGTGGATCGATTTTTTCATGTACTCATCGGCCTTGCGGAGACGAGTCAGCTCTTCTGCCATTTCCGGATGATTTCTCTGGATCATGGTCATGGCACGAGAGATCGATGCATCCATGATGGAAAAATTATTGGCGAGATCGTGGATGTATTTTCTGTGTTCGTTTAAATCGATCATATGAAAAGGCCTCCAGAGGAGGCCCTATATTAGAACGGCTTGTAGATCGCTTCAAGACAAAGAACGGTTGCGTAAAACGCCGCCATGATAGGAACCGCAGCGATAAACTTGGTCCACTTCGCCTCTTCTTTCAAGTGCATATAATAATAAGCTACGAGGAATGCCTTCCCAACCGCAAGAAAAGTTAAGGCTGAACCCTTCCCTACTTTGGAAAGTCCTTTCACTTCCGCCACCCAGATTTCAAGCGCAGTCAGAACAGCGAGGATCACGAAGATGATGATGTATTCTTTCTTGTGACTGACATGCTTTCCGTGTTCAGTTGTATCGTGGGCCATATTACTCCTTCGTGGTCGGGCGATTAATCAAAAGCCCGACATCAATCATTAGTTGGTTCACACTGTCTTTATCAAACGCGTAGTAACCGCGGATGCGATTTTCTCCGTCAACGAGGACAATCTTCTGCGAGTGAGCGATGTCAAAAAGGTCCGTCGGATTCTGGTCAGCTGCGACCTTGAATCCTTCCTTATACAGCTTAAACAATTCGTCCTTGTTGGTACCAGTGAGGAAGGTCCAGGTGAAAGGACTCGCCTTGTGTTTTCTGGCGAGGTCAAAAAGCACATGGGGTTTATCGCGTTCAGGATCAACCGTGAAAGTCACAATCGCCACTTTCTTCCCGGTTCCGCGCACGCGGTTCTGGATTTTTTCCAGGTCCTGGAGCATCTTCGGGCAAATTGACGGGCAGCTCGAGAAAATAAAATTTGCAAGATAGACCCGGCCTTTAAGATCCTTCGATCCGAAAGGCTGGTTGTTCTCACTGGTCAAGGTGAATTCCGGAACGTGAGCGATGATCGGAAGTTCCGGCGGAAGAGTCCGGTAAACCGATCGGTAGATGGGATAACTAAAACCAATAACCAGAAAGACGACCCAAAAAGATGGGTGCCGGATCATCTTCTCCAGTATGTTACCCGATCTCACGAATTCCGGCGCTGTTGCAGTATTCATAATTACTTCGCGTTGATCTTATCGAGCATCTGTTGGCGAGCAAAATTGTCTTTCTTAAGCTCGCGAAGGCTGTCCACATAGTATGAAACGGCCCAGATATCCTCGTCAGGAATAACATCCTTAAAGCCCGGCATTCCGGAACCGGTTACACCGTAAACAACCCGCTGAGCGATGTCTTCGAGACTATTGATCGTGCGGAGCTGGTGATAAGTGTAATCAGGTGGAAGGGCCTTGTAATTGTATTCTGAATCCTGCGGCTTAAGCTGATAAAGAGTGTTGTCGAGAGAAACTTCCGACTTCAGCTCTTTGGCAAAAGCATTGATGTTCTGGACTGACTCATAACCGCGGTGACACTGAGTACATGCCGCTGTCACGTGATAAACTTTCTTCCCGCGCTCAATGGCCTCAAGTTTCTTCGCTGGTCCCCATGGGTCAGCAGCGAGTTCGAGTTTAGTTCCCGGAACTTTATCCTGACCTTCCCACTGGGCAGGTGCGAATGTCTTTATGTACTGAATGACAGCATTGAGGCGCTCGTCTGAAATATCCCACGGAAGCATCGCTGTTCCCTTGAGACCATTCCGGATAATACGAGCGAAGTCTTCATCATGCGGAAGCTCGCCGTAAGGAACGAGACCGAATTTATAAAGACCCTGCGTGAAATTTCTCGGAGGAGGAAGAAGACCCTTCGAGGCAGGACCATCGCCTTCACCTTTCATTCCGTGACACTGGATACAGTATTCAACGTAGGTTGTGTAACCCAGGTTCAGGGTATCAGCGTCGACTTTCTTGCCGGCGAGAATCTTCCCTTCCTTGAATGGAGACTGCTCCATCACACATGCTGTGAGAAGGATGAGGGGAAGAAGTGAAATGAGCGAGCGTTTCATCGTCATGTCCTTATTTATAAAACAAATAGAGTTAAATACATCACCAACCAGACCACACCCAGGAAGTGCCAGAACTTTCCGACATTCGTGAGTACATTCTGCGTAGCTTTTCCTCTCCAGAGGTAATGCCCAAGCCACAGAAGGGCAAAGAGACCGAGAACGATATGTCCGGCATGGATCCAGGTAAAAGCATAAACCATGGAGGGAACCATACCGTTACCGATAAGAATCCCTGTTTGCTTAAGCTCTGCCCACAAAGTCCACTGCAGAACGAGAAAGCAAATTCCCAGGGCAAAAGTAGTCGCCCAGAGAAGCTTTGAGTTCTTCTTTTCCATGAGAACATACGTAAGGGAAGAAATTCCGATCACGAGTGTGCTGAGGAACGGAAGAAGCTTCGGCATTCCCTGAATCTCAACCGGAGGCCAGACAGGAGAATTGAAACGAACCAGCATGTACCCGAGGAACAGAGTGAAAAAGAGCATGCTGAAAGAAATCAATGTGACGGTCATCGCCACATTGTTCTTAAAAGTTTCGTATCCCTGGGCCCTTGTATTCATCAGGATTGTACCAGTTCTTCTGTCTGATACTGGAAATCACGACCGTTCTTGAGGTTCGGGTTTCCGAGTTCATGAGGGCCGCACTTCACGTGTGGAATCTCTTTATAGTTGTAGTGAGGAGCTGGTGATGGGATTTCCCATTCCAGAGTTCCCACTTCCCAAGGATTTGCAGGGGCCATTTCCTTCGTGAAGAACAGGGTCTTGAAGAAGTTATAGAAGAAAATAAACTGCGCAACACCCATGGCGATCGCCGACATCGTGATGAACTTGTTAATCGGGATGAGTTTTTCCATGAACTCGTAAACGAACGGGTTATACAGACGACGGTGCATACCTGCGTATCCAACGAGCATCATTCCCATGAAGATTCCGTTAAGCGGAATCATCGTTGCCCAGAAATGGATCTTCCCGAGTCTTTCATCGAGCATTTTTCCAAACATTTTCGGGAACCAGAAATAGGTTCCGGCAAAACCACCGAGAAGAACGGAAGCGGCCATCGTGTAATGGAAGTGACCAACTACGAAGTACGTATCGTGCAGGTAAAGATCGATGGAAACTGAGGCCAGGTGAAGGCCGGTAAGTCCGCCGAGACCAAATACGAATACGACACCCAGAGAGAAAAGCATCGGACTTGCGAAGCGGATGGAACCCTTCCAGATCGTTCCGAGCCAGTTGGCAAAGAAGATCGCGGAAGGAATCGAGATAAGCATCGTCAGTGTCATGAATGACTGTGTGAGGAGTGGGCTCATCTGAGTGGTGAACATATGGTGACCGTAAACCACAGTTGAAAGAACCGTGATGGTCGTCAGAGCCAGGGCCGTCATCTTGTAACCGAAAGCAGGCTTTCTTGAGAAGAAAGCGAGAAGGTCAGAAACAATTCCCCAGGCCGGGAGAATGAGAATGTAAACTTCGGGGTGACCGAAGATCCAGAACACGTGCTGGAAAAGTACCGGGTCCCCGCGACCGGAAACTGCAGCAGCCCCGGCGAGGAAGAAGGTTGTTCCGAAAACGCGGTCAAAGATGAGAAGGAGAATACCGGCACCGAGAACTGGGACAAAGATCGCGTTCAGGACTGCTGTAAGCCAGAGACCCCAAACCGTGAGAGGCATCTTGAAATAATCCATCCCCGGAGCGCGAAGTGTGATCACGGTTGTGATGTAGTTCACAGCACCCATGGTGGAAGAAATACCGAAGAGGAAGATGGAAAGAAGCCATAAAGTCTGACCGACACCCGGCTGACCAATGTTCGTTGAAAGAGTTGGATACGACGTCCATCCGCCTGCTGCAGCTCCCAAAGGAAGACACAGAGATGCGAGAAGAACAATTCCTGACGCCATCGAGAACCAGAACGAAAGCATGTTCAGGGTCGGGAAAATCATATCGCGCGCACCAATCAGGAGCGGGATACAGAAGTTTCCGAAAGCACCGGTGAGAATTGGTGTAATGGCAAAGAAGATCATGATCGTACCATGCATGGTGAAGAGCATGGCGTATGTATCAGGTGGAACGACTCCACCCGTGTGCGGGAACATGAGGCTTCCGATAATCGGAAACGGAACTCCCGGATAGGCAAGTGTCCAGCGGATGAGAAGGGCCATGAGGCCGCCCACCATCAGAAAGAAAAGTCCGTACCACAAAAACTGTTTCCCGATCACTTTGTGATCGAAGGAGAAAACGTACTTAGACCAGAAGCTCTTAGGAGCGTCGTGAATGTGTTGTTCTAAAAAGGCCATTATTTACTCCCCCACGCCCAACCCCAACGGAGATCAACGCTCTCCTGGTCATTGGTCGCGATTGCGATTTCCTGAGATTCATTTACCCATCTGTCATATTCATCCTGAGAAAGAACTGTCAGCTGGGCCTTCATGAGATAGTGATGGTTTCCGCACATTTCTGCGCAGGCAATTTCGTAGACACCAGTCTTGGTGGCATCAAACCAGAGCTTTGAATATCTGCCCGGGATAACATCGGCCTTGAGGCGAACGTTTGGAATGTAGAAAGCGTGGATCACGTCTTTTGCTGTCATCTGAAGCATCACGCGCTTATTCACCGGAACAACGAGATTGTTCAGCTGAACCACATCGTCACCCGTATTGAATTCACCGTCTTTACCTGCGTAACGGATGTTCCATGCCCATTGCTGGCCAAGAACCTGGACCTTGATGACATCGTTATCATTCTCAGGAAAATTCCAGAAAACTTCTTTGATATCTCTGGTTGAAATTTTCGTGATGACCATGTCGATGGAAAGAAAAACTCCCAGTCCGATCATTGCTGTGAGGAGGAGATGCTTCTTCTCATTTCCATGAGTGTAAACCGGCTTCTTGTGGCGTCTCTGCGAGTAAATCCACGAGAACCCGAAGAGTCCGAGGCACACGAGAATGAACCAGAAAAATGCCACGTAAGTGGTGTAGTTAAAGAGCCAGTCGATCAGATGACCGTTGGTAGAAATGTCTTCCGGCGGAGCGATCCGTTCCCAGAAGCTCATGTTCTCAGTCTTCATAGCGAAGCCCACGAGACTAGCGAATGAAAAGTTCATCTCACAACATCCTGTGAAAAGAGTAATAATGATTGATTTAACTCATTGAATACTAACTTAACTTTTTGGCTTCATCTAGCAGAAATGACTCAAAAATATCAGCGGAGAATGATGAGGGTGATGAGCTGCAGCGGCAAATAAAAAAGAGTCGCGAAGAAATAGATTCGCCCCCACTCCCTCCGCGATGATTCTTCATTCTTATTGAGGCCTAATAGCGAGAGGGAAAACAAAATGACACCAATCGCCAATGAGGTCCACAAATACGCCTCTCCCCTCCACTCCCAAAAATAAGGAAGAAGCCCGAAACCGAGCATGAGAAGACTGTAAAAAATAATATTGCTACGTAAAAACGCGTAGGAATGAGTCTGGGCAAAGGTCTTGAAATGCGCCATGCCATATTCATTTTTACGGTAAAGGCTAATCGCCATGAAGTGCGGGATCTGCCAGAGAAAAAGGATCCCGAAAAGATAGGCACCGATTCCGGTGAGACTATCCATTACGACGGTCCAACCCATGAGTGTTGGAATGGCACCCGGAACTGCGCCCACGTAAAGAGCGTAAGGCGATCGCGTTTTCATTGGCGTATATAAATAGAGATAAGAGATGGCCGAAAACAATCCCAGAAAAGCAGTGAGAACGTTCGAGCTTAAAATAAGAACCAATGTCCCAAGAGAAATAAGACCCCAGCCCCAATAAACGGCCACGATGGGTTTCAGACGACCTGACGGAAGCGGACGATTCTTTGTTCTCTCCATCAGGCGGTCAAGATCGCGCTCGATATAACAATTAAGTGCCAGCGCTCCTGCGGCCTGGAAGTAAATTCCAAATAGAGAAATCAGGAGCAGAATGAGGTTGATACTAAAATCCGTGAGAACCACTCCACCGAGGACTGTTATCACCACGAGAATCGTGAGTTTCGGCTTAAAGAGATCGAGGATGTCATTATAATAAGTCGGGACAGCTTTGCCGAAGAAATGGAACTCATGACGGCGAAGCCTTACCTGTAAGAAAAGAAGAATGCAGAAACTCGCGAGCGCTAAGGCAAAGTGAGCAAGGATCATTCCTCTGGCGGAACTCCTTCCCATCTGAAGTCCCAGGAAAATCTGTCCCACCATGAGCATGATACCGACTATGGCGGCCGGTTTCCAGCGCGGAAGATGTTTTGCCAGGTATCCGAACACGAAAAGACCCGAGAGCGTTGTGACGAGACCCAGTGACCGGTGAATGAGAGAAAGATTTCCCGCAAGCGGTATTTCGGCCTGTCTTTGCCAGCAATCAAAAAACTCCATGGTGCTTTCACAGCTCGCAAGAAGCGAGCTCTTTCTCAGAATTCCTCCGAGGATGAACTGAAAAAGGAGAAGAAAAAGAAAAGAGCCGGTGACGTCTTTTAATTTCGGATTCCACTTCTCTCTCAGGCTCTCATCAAACTTGAGGGCGTGAGTGCCCTCAAGGGAGGCAAGAAAAATGAGGGAAAAGACGAGATGAAGAATCGTGGTGACGGTCGGAAGCTTGTACATGAAAGTCGCAAGTCCCAGAAGCGACTGCAGGATCACCAGGAAAAACGGAAGCCATCTCTTCGACCCGGAGTTTTTAAGTCCCCAGACAAAGCTCCCGATGAGAACCAGGCCCGCTAGAAAACGGTGAAGGGATTCATAGAAAGCGGGAGTCATATAGAGAGGAAGAAACTCTCCAAAACAGAGCGGCCAGTCCGGACAGACCAGTGCACCTTTTAAGACCTGTAGCTGGGCGCCGACCATGAGTAGAACAATCGTTCCCCCATAGAGTGCGGCATAGAGATAATTCATGCGTACCAGCGGTATAACATGAAGTAGACGATCACTCCAGTGATCGAGACATACATCCAGACGGGAAAAGTTATGCGTGCAATTTTTTTATGCTTTTCCCAGTCTCCTTTCCAGGCATGCCAGAAAGTTTTCAGGATCATCGGCACCATGACGGCAGCGAGGATGATATGTGGAATAAGAATCAGGAAATAAAGAATTTTAATCCAGCCAAGATCCGGAAATTTTCTCGAAGGAACATGCCAGTGATAAATAAGATAGCTGGTGAGAAAGAATGCTGACACCACAAGAGCGGAAATCATGAGATTCCGGTGGAGTTCGCGCTTGTTGTTTTTGATGGCAATGTATCCGCACAAGAGCAAAAGAGCAGAAATGGAATTCAAAGAAGCGTTGAGACTAGGCAGGTCCTGAACTGTCATGGAGAGCCTTAAGTGCCTTCTGCTTTTTGATAAGGCGATAAATGATAATATACGGGATGTAGATCGCGAGAATGAAAGCACCAAGAATCCAGGACGTATTCTGATCCTTCCCGCCCTGAGTTGTCCCTACACAGTAGGGACAGGCGAGAAGGTTAGAAGAAAAAAGTAGGGCCAGTGTGAATACAGTTCCTTTCATTACAGAAGGTAGATGAAAGTGAATACGAGGATCCAGACGAGATCCACGAAGTGCCAGAAGAGACCAAGGATCTCGAGGCGGTTGTAATCACCATTATCATAATGGCCTTTGCGGGCATTCAGATATTCGCAGATGAGGTAACCCACACCCGTTGCCACGTGAAGTCCGTGGAAGCCGGTGATGAGATAAAATGTAGAACCGAAAAGACTTGTTCCGTGCTTGAACGAAGAAAGCGTAATGCCCTGGTGAACAAGGTGCGTGTACTCGTAGGCCTGGATTCCGAGGAAGATTGCTCCTCCGGCGATTGTCACGAGAAGCCAGTTCAGCATGTTTTTGCGGTCACGCGCTTTACAGGCGTCGATCGATAGAACCATCGATACCGAAGAACAGATGAGAAGGAATGTGGCGATACCCGAAAGAGTGATACCAAGATGTTCAGAAGGATTTGGCCAGTCGAGCTTCGAGCGAAGAACTGCATAAGCGATGAGGAATCCTGAGAACGACATGGCATCGGTCACCAGGAAGATCCACATACCGAGCTTGCCCGGAGTTGCGCGACCGAATTGCGGATCTACTCCGCCGATCAGAGGGTTTGAAGAATGGTGACCATCATGAGCGTGCGCCATCAGGGAACTCCATGAAATAAGAGACGTTGATTTTCCGAAATTGTACAAGACTGGACTTTCAATCGCAAGAAATTCGATATGCGTCATTGTCCTCGTTCCTTGATGGAGACAGACCTTTGTGAGATATAGCGCCGAATATAAAGGAAGAAATATGACTCAGACGATGATTCTTGGAAAAGATGCACCTCTGGAAGAAACCATCACCCGCTTAAGAAAGCTTCTCCTCGACTGGGGTTTTGATGTGGAAGAGGCCTCGTGGCTTAATCCCGTTCCCAATGTCTGGTCG
The DNA here is from genome assembly GCA_036675045.1 of Bacteriovoracales bacterium. Taxonomy (GTDB): domain Bacteria; phylum Bdellovibrionota; class Bacteriovoracia; order Bacteriovoracales; family Bacteriovoracaceae; genus Peredibacter. Next base: position 10,147 of record JAKFFP010000316.1, read on the forward strand.
GTACATATCCGCGATCGCTACTGTCCTTATTTATTTACCAACGGAAAGGGAGTGACGCGGGATGCGGCCCTCGCGAGTGCGCTCGGTGAATTCTTTGAGCGTCTGAACTGTAATTATTTTTTTGCCGATTTTTTTCTCGGCCAGACGGTATCTGAGTCTGAGTTTGTTCACTACCCTCAGGAAAAATGGTTTCCCCTCGAAGAAAAAATGCCCGCGGCCCTCATGAACAAAGAACTCTGGACCTATTATGATCCTGAAGGAGAACTGACACCGGAGCAGCTCATCGATACGAACTCCGGAAATTTCGAGCGCGGCATCTGTGCGCTTCCCTACACGCGGTTAAAAGACAATAAGACTTATTACATCCCGATGAACATCGTAGGAAATCTCTACGTTTCAAACGGAATGTCCGCCGGGAATACGAAAACCGAAGCGCGGGTACAGGCACTCTCTGAAATCTTCGAAAGGTCGATCAAGAATAAAATTCTCGCCGAAGGCCTTACCCTACCGGATATCCCGCAGGAAGTTCTGAACCGTTATCCAAAAGTGGTTGAGGCCATTAAGGAACTCGAAGCTCACGGCTATCCGATCATCTGTAAGGACGCTTCTCTTGGCGGAAAATATCCGGTGATCAATGTCACTCTCCTAAATCCGAAAGAAGGAACCGTGTTCGCTTCGTTCGGCGCGCACCCGAAATTCCAGGTGGCACTCGAAAGGACTCTCACCGAGCTTCTCCAGGGAAGGCGGCTTGATCAATTGAATGTCTTCTCACCTCCGTCATTTGAACTCGATGACGTGAAAGATCACCTGAACCTTGAAGCGCACTTCATTGATTCAAACGGACTCATTCACTGGAACTTCTTTAAGAAAACTCCTGACTTCGAATTCTCTGACTGGAACTTCGGCGGTAAAACGACACAGGAAGAATTCGATACGCTGACGACAATTTTCCACAAGATGGAAAAGGACGTTTACATCATGGACTTCGAGCATCTCGGAGTTTACGGATGCCGGATTCATGTTCCGGGGATGTCGGAAATTTATCAGCCGCATGATCTGGCATGGGACAATAATAACTCCGGCGCCGACATCCGTGCCGAGATTCTCGGCGTGCATGAGCTTGGTCCGGATGAACTCATGAGTCTCCATGACCGCATGGAAGACAAGGGCTTCGATGATATGCTCCTTCTTTCGCACGCGATCGGTATCATTCCGGATGCGGGAACGGTCTGGGCCAATCTCCGGGTGGGAGAATTCAAGGCGATGATCAGCCTGGCCGCGAAAGATTACGAGATGGCGAAGGCGGGATCTGAATGGTGTCTCCACTTTGCGCCTCTTAATCCGGAAAGGCGCCTGCTCTGGCTTTGTATCAATACCCTTCTTCAGGTCGAAAGCGATGATGAGCTCAATGAAACGGAGTTCATGCCGAACCTCGAAAAGCTTTATAGTAAAGACCTGGTCGAACATGCGATGAAACTCATCTCTGGCTTTGAGAAATTCGACGGGCTCCATGAGTCGGATTTAAACCTCGCCGGATTTGAGATGCACCAGAAGCTCATCACTTCATACGAAAAACTCCAGAGAGCAAAAAGCCTGTGGGCAGAGAAAAACAAGACTTGATCTTTCACCCCGAGTTCAGAAAAACCTTTGAACTCAGGGGGATCAAATTCAATATCGCAAGCCTTACTCCCACCGACCGTGCCCAGATTCAGGCGGGGCTCAAGCTCATGTCGCATGAAAGTATCAGGAACCGCTTCATGGGTTCCAAAAAGGAGTTCACCGAAAAAGAACTCGATTACTTCACGTCCGTCGACGGCATCAATCACTACGCTCTCGGCGTGGAAGAGGCCGAAGGACAGCACCGGGGAGTCGGTGTCATCAGAATGGTGAGATCAGGATCAGATCCGACGGAAGCCGAAGTCGCCATCACCATCATCGACGAATACCAGCGCATGGGTCTTGGCTCACTACTTCTGGATCTTCTCTATTTCGCGGCCCGGGAAAGGGGCATTCGTGCTTTTTCATTCACGTTTCTACCTTCCAATGAAGGCATCGTGAAACTTATCCGGAAAAAGGGCGCCCCTGCGCTCCTTCGCGGACACGACAGCGTGAGGATGCTCCTGGGACTTGATGGCGTGAAAGAAAATGAGCTTAAAGCGAGAGTACGGTCAGTCCTTCCAGGGATTGAAAACGGTCACTCAGGAACTTGAAGTAAGCTTCTTTCGTAATCCGGGTTTCTTTTAAAAGTGCATGTAGGAGTGCCGGCTCTTTCACGAGAAGAATTCCGAGAGATTTCTTCCTACTCTCCCACTCTGATTTCATCGCCCGGGAATATTTCTTCATGATCGAATTAAGATTTCGGGCCCTGGCACAAGAGAGTTTCAGTTCTTCACACCGAAGTTTGAGTCTGGCGGAAATTCCGGCGACCGGAAGATTCTCAAAACTATCCACGTCGGTCTTCGTGACAACGACTCCCACTTCTCCGATGACTGTCCCGTAATGATAATTATCGTCGAGCTCGATATCAAAACCGCTGAAGCCCACTGCCCGTGCGGGACCAAAGAAATGCTTTCTCAGTCTCGCGGGCGAGGATTTTTTCATGTCCGTCGTCCACATGAGAAGAATGCTCTCGTCATTGTGATAGACAAATTTCTGCTGCAGGGCCGCTGATACCAGAATCCCGCTTCGCTTGCTCTGAAGGACCTCGAGAAAATAATCCTGCTTGTCCTCAGAGACCGCGTAGCTACCTCTGGACCTGTAATTTCCAACCAGCCATGGAATGCCCCAGTAAACAGAAAGATCGTGACCGACCCAGGAAATTTTTCTTCTGGCGGGAGAAAGCTTGTCTTCAACCTTGGTGAGTTCACCATTTAAGGCGTGGAGATAAAGTTCGTGATGTTCCGGATTACTAAAGAGGAAATTGAATTCGGCCTTAAGTTGTTTTCCTTTGAAATTCATGACCGTTGCGTTTGCCGGTTCCACACCCACGTTGAGTGATCTGCGGTGGAGTTTTTCTTCAGTGATTGTCAGCGCGATCCCATCAACTCTCCGCTGAACTGAAACAATGAACTGGTTCTGCCATCCGAGAGTCAGATTGGCAGCGTTTATCGGTCCAACATCCAGACCGGCATAGACCTGAATCCCGCCATAGGTCTGATAAATTCCTTCGTCACCGATTGACCAGTCTTCGGTATCAGAAAGCTTTTTCGGAAGACGGATATCATTGGAAGTGAGTGCGTCCTTCTGGACCTTCAGTCTTTTCCGGGAAAGCTTTGCTCCTTTATAGGGCGCTAATCCAAGCTTAAATTGCTGCTGAATTACCGCCACGAGGCCCGCGCCGTAATCCCATCTGAGTCTTTTATATTCCATCCAGCCCGAGGTTTCTTCCGGAGGCCTGAGAGAGAACGAAGTCACCATTTCAGGGATTGAATACTGAACGGTGCTCTTATCAATCCCGAGCTGGAGGCCCGGGCCAAACACGAGATCCCGATCGCCAGTGACAAACTTGATATTCCCATCCAGATCGATTTTTATCGGAAGACCGAAGGGCTTCGAAATTGTTTTCTGAGTGGGAAGGAAGTCCCCGACCTGCGCCGAGACTTCAACCGAGATGAGTAACAGGAGCCAGAGGATATTTTTCATTAAGCTTCGCACTCCATACCAGGATGGCTCCATTTACCGAAATCTTTATTCGGACGTGCACAGCACTTCTGAGTAGTGATTTCATTTCCATCCCGACAAAATTTTGTATTTGAATCTGTGGTCGCACCAATATCGTATTCAGAGATACCGCATGTACTCTTCGGACGGCTGCATTCGCCGTATTCAACTTCCAACATCCCGCCCTGAGCACGGACGACCATTTTGGAAGACATTCCTTTTATCTCTTTGGGCTTAAGGCCTATGCCCATGATCTGAAGAAAACGAACGACACCAATATTCTGGTTTCCGGAAAGCTTGAAACTCACATTGGGGTATTGTTCAGAAAGTTTAACGGCTTCTCTTTCAATGATGTCGACATTATTGAATACCAGGCAGGTAGAACCGTCATAATTTACTTCTACCGGCGAAAGATTTTTTGCGGCCTTCGAAGCGAACTGGAAAATCGTTGTGTAGTAATATGACAAACCGTGGTTTGCGCCATAGGCACTGACCTTCCTGCACGAAAGGTCAGCTTCGAAATTAACACTTGCATGCGAAGGAATGATTTCTCTCCGGCTGCATTCGAGAGATTTTTTATTATCCTTGAGCCACCGCTGGCACTCGGCGGTTGTCGATTTATCAGTGGGATCCGCAATGCAAAAGCAGCAGCTTTCTTCAATAGCGGCTTCGGCGATTGAAAGCAGCGAAAATAGCGCTGAAAATACGAGTATTTTTCTCATTTCCCCATGATCTATGATTTCAGGCATCGTTGGCAGGGGTCAGGAAAAGGTTCCTTGAGCTGTCAAAAGTTTAGACAGTCAGAACAAATAAAGAGAGGCCATACTGGCCTCTCTGTAAAAAACCTCAAAAAAAGCGGGCATATCTACCGCTAAAATCGGGTTATAAAAGTTTCTGTAACTGGGAATCGCTCAGCGGCTGATGATGTGGATTCGGATCGACTTCAATGTCGGTCGTCGATGAACTTTCACCCCAGATGTAAGTATTGAATTCGTCCGTGAGATCAAGACCGGAGAAGAATTCGAGATTGTTCTTGAAGTGTTCAGTCGTGACTATCGTGTGTTTGTAGGCGGCGAAATATCCGCGCAGGAAGGCCTTGAGACCTCCGGCATCCTGAAGACGATAATCAATGTAGGCCAGGAAGGCGCGGCCGTATTCGTATGACCGGTCATCAGTGTTTCTTTTATACGGAGACTGTCTTCCGATATCGGAGCCGGTAAAGCTCACCGAAGGCAGGCGCTGATAACCGTAGTCGCGCCAGGAAGCGATCGCCTCGTCCAGCCATCCGTCATCACCCTTGGCGGGCATCACACCCTTAGCGAAATATGAGTGAAGCATTTCGTGGTCGAGAGCACCGATCGAAGTCTGGGTAGCACCAGAATGCTCCATTCCCCCACCCGGCAGAGTTCCGTAAGCTATAAGTGAAGGATGCGCCCAGGGTCCGTAATCGGCTTCCAGCTCGGCCATGACTTCTTTGGCGTACTTCATGAACTTACTGGTTTTCAGATACCAGTCTGTGTAAGTAATAATCTTGAACTTACGCCCACTGATTGAAGTGTATTCCTCTTCAATCCTGCGCTTCGATCCCCTGGGGGTCATGTGAAAATAAAGTGACGATGTCGTAAAATAAGGCGGGAAAGCGATCTTCCAGGTGTTGTCGGAAGTCTGTGTGAGTTCACCGTTAACATAGAAATCGAGTCGCGGCTTTCTCACACCTTTAACATCGATCTCAAAATTCATGGGGAATTGGTCATACTCATAGTTCGTCGGGAGATATTGCTCGAGGAACTTTCTGTATTTCAGGTCGCGGATCCAGAAGGCGGAGCTCACGCGGCCGTTTCCGGAAAAATGTGTCCCGCGAGTCAGGCTATTTTCCATTTCCAGGACGTGTGTCCCGACGCTGGTCAATGCATTCACGGCTCTCATCTTCTGGCCGAAAGGATCTTTGAGGGAAAGTGCCTTCACTTTTTTTCCATCCAGCTTGATATTTCGCGGACCGGGAATGAGATCAAAGACCGGGAGTCCTGCCGTTTTATTTTCGAAAACGATTTTCGTTCTGACGGTGGCGGTTTCTTCTTCCGTGTCGTATGTCAGCTGGTAGTTCGCTTCCTTGATATCCACGAATACCGCAAGGCCCTGCTTGACCTTAAAATCCGGCGGGGCGAGATGGAGATTGGCAAAGGCGCTGGTGGAAATCAGGAGGGCAATCGGGAGGATTTTTTTCATTGGGTCACCCTTGAATTTTTATATTCACAAGAACGAGTCAGGAGCCAGCGGAAGATCGGTGCTGAGGCGGAAGTCAAAGATTTTTCCGGATGATATTGAACGCCGACGGCCGGGCGATTGAGATACTCGATCGCTTCGGCGATCCTTCCCTTGTTCGAATAGGCCGTCACCCGGACATCCGGATATTGATCGGCATGCTCCGAAAAATAGGGAACGCGAAGTCCCTGATGGTGCATCTCATATCCGAGGAAAGAATCGTTCCGGTAAATCTCATCCATCAACGATCCTTTCTCAAGATGAACGCGGTCATAAAGGTAGCGGCGGTTCTTGATTCCAAGTTCCGTTTTGATATCGAGATAAAGCGGAATCCCCTGAGCGACTGTCATCATCTGCATGCCACGGCAAATTCCCAGAAGCGGAATCTCGGCGTGCTTTTCATTATCAAGGTAATTTCTGATGAAGGAATATTCGTAAAGATCCCGGACTCTTCCTTCTTCAGTGAACTTCACGAGATGACGGTTGCCTTCAATATACCGGCGCATTTCCGGAGTTACTTTATCGACATAATAATCGGGATCAATATCGGCGCCACCGGGAATGATAACCCCATCCACTTTTGTCAGCGCCCGTTCCAGCGGTCCGAGCTTTCTCAGATCCACGACATCGACGTCGTAACCCAGGGCCCAGGCAGTAAGATTGATGCGGAATTTATAGGCCAGGCCGCACTTGTACGTGCAACCAATTACCAGCTTAGACTTTGGGGGAAGCTTGCAGGCAAGAGCGGGAAAAGAGAGCAGGACGAGTATGAGGAGGACACACTTCATCTTAATATTGTATAAGTGCTGTCCTTTTCCTCTGAGACACTCCGGGTCAGGCAAAATTTTACTCTCAAAAAAATTCATTTCTTTCATTGTAAGCTTGCCCGAGAGTCTAAGTTCAGACATTTTCTTACCGAAGGGGTGTTATGGACTCAAATGAACTCCGCGCCTATTCACTTCGCTTGAAAGACATAGCAAAAGACTTAAGTTTTCTGGGCCAGCCCCGTTTTCCCCTGAAGTCCCTCCATCAGCTTTTTCCCCAGCACCATGGTTTTATCAGTCAGCTGGAAGATGTGAGTGTCCCCTTCCCGGTGGATGTGGAAACAAAAAAACGGGAGATCAATCGGTTCATGGAAGATCTCGCTAAAAGCGATCTTTCCCTTCCCATCAAGCGCATTTTCACCCAAAGGATTCAGGATTATCACACTCTCCTTTCGATGATGGAAAACTTCGATACTGTTTTTTTCTACGAATGCTCAGTGAAGCTCTATGGCTCGTCTCACAAGATGAACAAGAACAATGCCTTTCTCTATTTTCTGGAGCAAATGCCCTCGTTCACTGTTCCTGACCTGGGAGGCAAGGGCTTCGAAGCTTCCGCCGGAATGGATTTTCTTCGCGGAAAATTATGTGAAGTCTTTGATCCCGGCGAGTTTGAAGTGAAGGCCAGCACTTCCCTCCTCTCCGATTCTTCCTCCGGAAGAAAATCAATTAAGCTCAACCCATCCAAAAATTATTCTCAAAAACAGCTGGAAGTCTTTCTCGTACACGAAGGATGGGTCCATCTCGGAACGTCACTGAATGGTGCTGCCCAGACTGATCATCTGTGGCTGGGGACCTGGGCGCCGCGAACGACTTTTCTCCAGGAAGGCCTGGCCCTTCTCACGGAAATCATCACGGGGTGTCTCACGCCGGAAAGATGGAGCCGGGTTGTCCTCCGGCATCTGGCAACCTCGATGGCGGAAAAAGGATCTCCCATCACGGATGTTTATGCTTATCTTCGGCATCACGAGATGGAAGATCTCGATGCGTTTAAGCTGGCACTCAGAGTTTTCCGGGGCGTTCCGCTCGAGGGTGGAATGGCCTTCACGAAGGAACTCCTTTACCTTCATGGCATGATCGAGCTTCTCTATCACCTGCATTTTTTCAAGGCCGATCTTAGGACCTTGTGGGCAGGAAAAATGTCCTTTGAAGAACACCTGATTGTCCTTGATCACAAGCTCGAAATAAAACCGCAGATTAAGTATTTTCCCAAGGGACTTGAGACACCGGAAGTCGAGGAGCGCTTAAAAAAACTGAAAGAACTCTCCTTCAGCCTCTTCCATCAGGGATTTTTGTAATCAACGATTCCGGAGCATTTCCGTGACCTGCCGGAAATAGGGAATCATTTCTTCCTGGATATCCCGGTCAATTCCCACTTCATCCATCGCTCTCAGCATACAATACAGCCACTGACTTGCCTCTTTCTCCCCTATGGTAAATGGTCCATGCCGCATACGAAGTCGCGGATGACCGATTTTTTCGTGATAGATGGGAGGCCCACCCATGATGCCGGATAAAAACATGAATAGTTTTTCGGCCGAATGTTGAATGTCCCTGCCGGCATGAGTGGCAAAACATTCCTTCGCCATCGGGTCGGTCGCCATGATCTGATAGAAAGTATTCACGAGCTTTTTCAGCTCTTTCTCCCCTCCAATACGCAGATATACGGATGTTCCGACAGAATCCATCAACCACTCCTGAATTGTGGCAAATTTTAAATCCCATTATAATCAATTTTCTTAGATAACATAATCTTATTATTGTTTTTTGTTAAACTGAAATCCTTATAAGCCGCTTCTAACTGATTTCTTTTTGACACGTAGAGGTTTCATGGAGAACTGTGAATGGATTTTATCTTAATCATCATGCAGTTAATGTGGACTACTCATTATTCTGAAAATCCACCCTTCCCCTTCTCATTTACTTCAATGATTGTAGCTGCTCTTATCGCCATAGCCATGAACATAGCATTCGCATTACTTAGAAAGAAAACTACTGATATTGAAAAAATGAGTAAAATTATGAAAGAATCAGTTGAATTTAGAAAACAGATGATGGCCGCTGTCAAAAAGCAAGATAAAGTCCAGATCGCAGAACTAAAGAAAAAGCAGGCATATGTTAATAAAATGAACCTGGAAGTCCAGCAACAGCAAATGAAACCTATGTTTATCTATATGATCCCATCATTTCTGCTGTGGATCCTAGTTTTCCCGCAGATTTTTGGAGGAGTAGTAGCACTTTCTCCGATCCACCCTGTAATTCCATTCATAACATGTACTCAAGAGAACGTAAACAATGACATAAAACAGAATCCAGATGGAACTCATAAAGGACCATGTAGAGAAGTCGGGCAGATATATTTGTGGGGATGGTTTCTGATTGTTAACTTTGCATTCAATGGTATGATTTCAAAACTTACAAGGACAAACCTTCCAAGCATCACATAATTTTCTATTTTTCCATATTCTCATCTTCACAAATTATATTGTAAGAGCTTTTTCATATCACGTTCCTTATTCTAGAAATTAACCTAGAAAGCTTGTTGATGGGATGAGCTGTGATTCTCTCATAATCCTCCATTGTATCCAGATCTTCTGCCAAGTTTACAGATTCTACGACTATGGTCCGTTCACCGGTCTTTTTTGAGGATTGGATATGGTTGTAATAACTATTATTATCATAGGAGGTCTCATACAAGTTAAAAGGTCGTCTTA
>JAKFFP010000296.1:0-3435 GCA_036675045.1 Bacteriovoracales bacterium
ACCGAAACGAGCGGCCTGTTTTTTCATGGTCATCATGAGCTCAGGACCCATTACTCCGTGCTCAAAGCCCGGGAAGTTTTCAACTTCAGTCGTGAGAGTTAACTGGCCGCCAGGTTCATGGCCTTCCATAACGAGAGGCTTGAGATCAGCGCGACCAGCATAGATAGCAGCAGTGAGACCCGCTGGTCCCGTACCAATGATAATGACCTTGCGCTTTTCCATTACTGTTTAATTTCCGGAGGTGTGTCGAGACCGAGACGTTTTTTAATGATCGCTGGACGGTCATCCATATCTGGATTCATCTCGTAAAAAGCTTTTACTGAAAGAAGTTCTTTCGGCTCTTTTGCTTTTCCGGTCATGACAAATTCTTCACCAGTGAGTGAGCAGGTATAGTTGTAAGTAACTTTCTCGCGTCTGTGACGTTTCATGAAATAGATCCTTTGTGTGTTCTTAGTTATAGGATTATTGCTATGCTTTATCAAGGACTTACTCGGAAGAGTGGTCCTATGACTTGCCAGATAAATTGAGTGTTTTCATGCCGTTGTTTCGATGTCACAATATTTTAAAGACTTAACAAAAACGGGAGTTCTCTCTTTGATGAAGCGGATGATCTCTGCATGCCTGATGCTCCTTGTCACCAATGCATTTGCCTTGAATGAGGCCCGTCTTTTAAACCTCTCGAAGTCCGGCCAGACAGTACTATTTAATCTCGGTATTCACGATGGCGTAAGAGAGGGTGATTACGCCGTTATTGTTAAGGAAATCCGCGAGCTCGAATCCCGTGATCTCCGGATCATTCCCGTGGCGAAAGCACGGAACATAAAAATCAATCCTGATTCCTCCGTGTGGATTATCTACAAGGCCTACGATGCTGAGTTGTTAGTTCGCGGGCAGGAGTATCTGATCCTTTCAGAAACCGAAATGCTGAGAGGAAGAAGAGATCCGAGGCTCGGAAGAATTACCGTCGTGGGGCCGAAGGATAAACGGAAGGAAACGATCACGAATGTCATGACCGATGATCGCGATCGCCTGGGAAAGCTAAAAGACAAGTATGAAGTCTCGGAAGTCACTCATGATCAGACTCCGCTCTACGACGACGAGGGAACCCTCATCGATATGGAAGACTGGAAACCGGTAAAAGGCTCAAAGTACCGGACCGCTCTTTATAAAAGTCCCAACGGCCGTGAATACCAAAGACAGCTTCGTCTGGCGACATTCGAAAAACTCGTTACCGGGTATCTCCGGAAAGTAAATGACCCAGACTTCAGTTACGACAGATTCTATGACGAGCAGATGAAAACTGAGTTCAATGATCATTTCCGTAAGAACACAAACTTTGAGACGGAATACAGAAGTTTTTTGCGTGATCAATCGGCCCTTGCGACCGAAGAATCCAAGCTCTTCCGGAAGATTCTTGAGAGAGGCGGTACCTGGTCAGACGATTATTCTGATGAAGAGCTTCGCCAGACCCTTACCAATGTTTCAGTTCTTCAGGAAATTGACCGCCGCCAATACGTCATCTCAAAGCCCCGCCGTCACAATGTCTCTTTTGATTACGGATTTTTCCTGAACAATGCCCAGACCAAGAGTGACAAGCAAGCTGATAGCAGAACCAGTCTCGAGTTGGGATATGAGTTTATTCCTTTCCCTAAGCACAAGTTTCTTGAGCGGTTCACCTTATTCGGTACCGGCAGATATTCAGAGAATGCTTTTGAGGCCAGTAATTCAAATGCACTCACAAATGAGAAGTCTCTTTCTGTAGGGGCAAAGTGGTATCCACTTTATGCGCCTTACACGGTGGAAGCTCCGGTCATTTTCCTCGGGATGCACATCCGGAGCGGGGATGTGGCGATGAGATCACCTACCTATGGTGATCGGGCGAACTACACTTTACTTTCTGTCGGCGGACTCCAGGCCGGTCTTCGTTACAATATCAGAAACGGCTTTGGTTTACGGATTGCGGGAAGCGTGGAAACATTACAGTTAGAAAGATATCAGTTTGATCGGTACGGCTCGCGCCTTCCGGATCGGACCAATCTTGTTGAAGCGCGGACCGGAATCGCGCTTCTCTATGCGTTTTAAGGAAGAAGGATGAAATTTTTAGCTCTGATCGCTGCTTTGGTCTTCTCATTCAATGCTTTTTCACTCGAAGTGGATGAAAAGCTCACCGTGAGAATTCTTAAGTCCTCTGATTCCAGAAAAACTCTCATGATTAATCGCGGAACCGAAGACGGACTCGTTGAAGGCGATCATGCGCGATTTCTCGTTACCGCAGGAATTGTTGCCCGCGCCGTCTGTATTAAAGTTGCTCCCACTCGTTCAGTCTGGTCAGTTTATCGTCTCGTGAACGCAGATTTCATCGTGAATGATTCTGTGATGACAATCAAGATCACTCCGCCGGTGAAAATTACCAAAGACGAATCCCAGGCCCTGGTCCAGGAAGACACGCCAACCAAACTTCCGTCAGATCCGGCAGCAGTGGGGATCCCGCTTGCAGAAGGCGCGATGGATTTGAATCAGGCCTCAGGTGTGGAAGAAAACATCAGCGATGGTGACCTGCGCGGACTGGAAGACGTGACAATTGTAGAAAGAAACATTGAAGTCTTCTCCTTCCTTAACGTTTCAGGTTTATCTGCGGTAACGAAGGCAGATGTTGGAGATGAGAAATTTTCCAACAGTCAGTCATCCCATCACATTGGTCTCGGGGGAGAGTTATACTCACGTCGTGAACGCGAGTGGTACTCACGGTTCTCACTCCTGGCTTCTGTTAATTTCATGAGAACAAATGCCCAGTCGTATAATGGTTATTCTGCCACCAATGACATCACTGAATTTACCTTCGGAACGAACTGGCATCCGGGCAAAATGCCGAGTGCTACTTATCAGTTCATCCCGTTTGTTAATCTTTCCATCAATATCGGTTCCGTTCGCTCGAGTGTGAGCTCAGGCCTCACGCGCCCGACCGATGAGGATCAATCGGCCAATGGAGCAACCAGCGGTTTTGCAGTGGGCTTTGGTTATAAGTTTTATACCAAGGAAGGTTTCGGTGCCCGCGCTATTGTCGACTACTACGCGAGAAACGAGAAATTTGATCGCGATGAAGCCGGAAACACTTTCGACCGCACGGTCGCAGGGCCAAGATTTCTCATGGGGATTTCGTACCGCTGGTAATTTTTAAATTGTTCGCAGTTAAATGAGGACGATTTTAGAAAATAATTATTCTTTCCCCTGTGCAGAATTTTTAACGCCTACCTTGCTGGATCTTTAAATTTCTGGATTTACGTATCCAGATCCTTAGCGCGTTTTTTGAAGCGCTAAGAACGTATGTCAAATAAGCCTGATCAATTAGAATTGATCCCTCCCTATTGCCCCAATAGCCGGTGCTTGTTTCATATCGGAACAGAATCAAAGTTTTATGTAAAAAATGGTTGGGCG
>JAKFFP010000325.1:0-3433 GCA_036675045.1 Bacteriovoracales bacterium
CTTTGATCCTGTTTGCCTGAAACTCGCCAAAGACTATCTCCTGCGTGGAGTCTCTTCGAGAAACGTCCTCTACAAAATGGCCCCGGAAGTCACGAGATCCTGGATCGAAGAGGAGTTCCAGACTTTAAGTCTCTTTGGAACTCAGGATAGTTTTTTCATCCATCAGGCGCAGGATATTCCCGCCGACACTCTTGAGCTTCTTACATCACTTGATATCACCGGACGCTTTGTTCTCCTGAGTTTCGAGTCTGAGGGAACGACCTGGAAAAAAATTCAAAAGGAAGGGAAGATTACGTCCCTTCAGGTAGAGCCTCCGAAATTCTGGGAGCCGAATAAGCTTCTTGATTTCGTATGCAATTACCTGAAACTTCCCCTGAGCTACGATGCAAAGGGATGGATTCTTGATTCGCTTGAAAATAACCTCGGGACTTTTTACAATTCGCTCAGTCTCATCAAGCTCAATCATCCGGACGCGAAGGAAGTGGGTCTTAAGGAAGTGCAGGATCTCCTGCTGGTTGAAAAGCTCGATCAATTTGCACTCGCCTCGTTATTCTGCCGGAAAAGGCGTCTCGACTTCTTTCATAAGGTAATCCAGCTTCAGGGTGACTTCGATAAAATGAGAAGCCTTTTCATGTTCATGCAGGGACATCTCATTAAGGTGATGGATCCTTCGTATCTCGCTCAAAAACCGCGTCTGACCTCCTATGATAAGGACATCCAGAGCACGTCACGTTTATGGAAGCCGAATGAGCTTCTCGAAGCGATTGCGGAGTTTAATCATTGGGAAATTTTATCTAAGAGGAAAGAGTCACTCCTCTGGAGTGAACTTAAGCACGCATTCCTGCGCGCTCATGGAAGACAGTAATCAGTAGTAAACTCTCGCTGACGCCTGCATGAATGAATACATGAATACGGCGTTCGGATCATTGGCGACACGATCCAGTTCTTCCTTCGCCTTGATGACCGTTTCCTCATCCACATACTTCTCTTTCACCAGTGAATCCGCAGCGGATAACAAAAGATCGGTCCAGTAATGGATGGTGTGCTTTCTCTGTACCGGCTGGCGATTGTCAAAATGCCATGTCTTGATTTCGGTTTTCACCTGGTGATAACCCACTTGCGTGAGAAGATTTCCGAGCTTGGCACCAATGAAGGGGTCGCCGGCATGATCGTATTGGTAATCATTGAAGGCCATCCAGTATTTCCACACGGCAGGTGAGTAGGGGTCGAGGAAAAAAGATGAGTTCATGACTTCAGTGATGACGATTTCTGAACCGGGACGAAGAACGCGTCTGACTTCTGAAAGTACCTGGGCCGGATTCGGAACGTGCTCAAGAATCCAGCACAGAAACGCTCCATCGAAGGAGCTCGCCTCGAACTTGAGGTTATCCGCACTCATCTTCTGGAATTCGTACCGGCCCTGAGCATTCGGCTGGGTCGCCAGGAATTTTTTAGCGGCATCGAGCTGCTTATCATTGAGATCAATTCCGGTGATGTGAAGTTTTGGAAAGCGACGGAGAAGAATTTCAGTCTGCGCCCCGACGCCTGATCCCACTTCAAGAATATTTTTTGCCCCTGAGAAATTAACATTCTGATAAACAGAATGTTCCGCGAATTCCGCCTGCGTCCGGAGTCGTTGTTGTTCTGTCTCCGAAAAACCGTGAAGGTAGGGGAATTCTTTCTTGCTTATGTTGTCTCCGGATAATTCACAGGATCTTTAGCGAACGCTCGGGCGGAGCTGATCATCTCGCGCAGGCTGATGCCGGCGACATAATTTCCGAAAATAGCGAGATTGCCTTCCTTGTTAGCGATCTGGTGCAGTTTTTTGACCGAGAGATATCTCTGAAGATCATAAAGAGGAAGAGCTTTGTCCCAGTAATTATTTTCAGTGTGGTCGATGTCTTCTTTTCCGATTTCCGGAAAGAGTCGTTTGAGATCACTCAGGATTTCATCTTCACTGAGTTTCTTCCGGCTGATGAGGGTGTAAGAAAGCAGATTCTCATTATTGCGCGGGAAGATCGCTTTGTTGTTCAGGATCCCGAAAGCATTGAAGCCCGTTTCCTGGGGAATAAGAACGCCGAAGGCCTTGTTGAGCGGACGGAGCTCGCGCTTCAGGAAAACGGTGACACTAGAAAGTTCCGTATACTTGATGCGAGCGAGCTCTTTGGCCATCTCAGGCTTATGAGCAGAGAGTAGATCAGAAGCAGTCATGGCATCGGTACAGATGATGGTGTTCGTCTTCAGCTTGAAATCTTTTGAGTTAAGCTTGATATCGTGTTTCAGCACATCGGCAAGGCGGTTAATAAGTGTCTGCATGCCGCCTTCAAAGCTCACCGAACCGGAGACTTCCAGCTTCGGTTCAGCTTTCTGGATTTTCAGCATGTGCTTGATGAAATCAAAATAAGACTCGAACTGCGCCTTGTTTCCCACCTGGTGGAAAACCGAACGGAAATGAAGATTTTCAGAAGGAGCAACGTAGATGCCCGACAGCACCGGTGAAACAAAACGATCGACCTTCTCCTGACCGAGGAGAGGCCGGAAAAATTCCGCGACCGTTAATCCATCAGTAATGAGGGGAGGCTTCTTGTAAACATTCGCGCCGAGCTTTGAAAGAAGTCCCATCTGAAAAGGTCTTCTGGGTTTCCCATTTACCATCAGCAAGCGCTTCAACTTTTTGGCAGCAGGAAGAGGTTCAAGCTTCAGTTCTTTCAAAAGCTCGAGACCGTCAGCATTGAGATAAAGTGCATTGGCACCCTTTTCAACGAGACCGCCTTCAACTTTCTTCGTCTGGATCTTGCCGCCGACCTTGTTGGATTTCTCATGGATCGTGATCTTGTAGCCCTCAGACTTCAGGTAATAACCAAGAATGAGGCCAGAGAAACCGGCGCCGTAAATGTTTACATGCTTATCGGAGGGATCAATCTTACCAATGACTCTGTTCATGGATCAGCTGTTCTTCAGGTAATCCTGAAGTTCACCTGACTGATACATTTCCGTGATGATGTCATTTCCACCGACCAGTTTCCCGTTCACATAAAGCTGCGGGTACGTCGGCCAGTTCGAATATTCCTTGAGGCCCTGACGGACTTCAGGATCATTGAGGATGTTGAAGGTCTTGAAGCCTACCCCGAGTTGCTTCAGGATTGAGACTGAGTTCGCAGAGAATCCGCACATCGGTGCAGCGGCATTTCCTTTCATGAAAAGGACGACTTTCGAACTTTTTAAAAGTTTTTCGATCTGCGACTTGAGCTCAATGGACTTATCGGCTTCTGTGATTTCATCGATGGAGTTGTTCAGAATATTGAATGACATAGATCGCCGTCCACCGGGGTTTCCCCCTGTTACCCGGGTCATGCGGCGATCACCTTGCGTGACGAACGCTTGGTTGGCCCTTGCTCCACGCCCCCGGAGCAAGGGCCTTTTGGTATCAGTC
>JAKFFP010000263.1:0-3431 GCA_036675045.1 Bacteriovoracales bacterium
ATGTCTCCCTGTCTGTCTGTAAGGAGATCAGAAATCAGATTTCGGAAAAAGTTCTGGAAGTCACTCAGGGAAGAACGACTGGCAATACGCCGATGATTCCTTTCTGGTACTCGCGGATGAAGTCTCTGGGCACTCCCGAAATCCTGGTGCGCCGTCCTATAAATCAGGCCCTCTTGGAAGCATTGCAGCTCGTGGGATTTCATCATCAATATCAGGATGATCGTTAAGTTAACTTAATACTTTATATAAGTGACATTTAAGTCTGACTTCTTTAGGATGATTTCATTATCTCCAGGAGTTTAGATTGAAAAACATGCTCACTTTCACTCTCGTTCTTCTCTCATTTAATGCCTTTGGCCTGGTTCTCGAAAAACTGCCCAACGGTGATCTCGCTTACTACCCTAAGTCTTTTTACTCAAATCTCAAGGCCAATCGGGTTTCGATCAATGAGCTTTACGGGATTCTTTCTGACTCCCATTCTTCCAGTAAAGGCGATTACGATCAGGTCGGACGCTGTGCCGCTGCCTGCTACGCTCACAAATCAGTGGGATATGATCAGGCCCGGATCATCATGTTCGGAGAGCGCGATCTGGAAATGCGAGATAATCAAAAATTCGTAACTGACGTTTATTGCGGAAAGAAGTTCACCTTCAAATCAACCTCTGAAGTCGGAAACATGCACACGAGTGTCAACATTGAGCACACGTGGCCCCAGAGTAAATTCTCCAACAGATTTGAAAAGGGCATGCAGAAATCCGACATGCATCATCTGTATCTCACGGATTCAAAAGCAAACAGCCAGCGCGGTAACCATGAATTCGGTGTCGCAGGCGATGCTCCGAATGAACTGACCGTTGATAACTGCGATAACTCGACTCTTTTCCGTGGCGAAGGCGGAATGCTCTTTGAACCGCCGAGAAGTCATCGCGGGAACGTGGCCCGTTCACTTTTCTACTTCTCTGTTCGCTACAACCTGGTGATCTCTAAGAACCAGGAAAAAGCTCTCCGCGCCTGGCACAAAGCTGATCCGGTGGATGCTACTGAGAGAACCAAGCACGAAATCGTTGCCGGTCACCAGAACGTGAGAAACCCATTCGTGGATTTCCCTCAGCTGGTTGATCAGATCGCTGATTTCTAGAAAATCAACAAAACACTTCCGATCACGATGGCCGCCCAGATCATGAAAATGATCGAGTAGCCCATCATATCTTTTAGCTGCATCTTAGCGAGTGCGAGTAATGGTAAGGCCCAGAAAGGCTGAACCATGTTCGTGCATCCGTCTCCCCACGCCAGGGCCATGGCAATCTTTTCAGGGGCCGCGCCGAGAGTCTGAGCCGCCTTCATCATCACCGGACCCTGAACGACCCACTGTCCTCCACCACTTGGAACAAAGAAGTTCACGATTCCCCCGGATAAGAAAGCCAGGAAGGGAAATGAATTCACGGTGGAGATATTTACGAAGGTCTGTGAGATCTGATCCGCTAGTCCCGAGTGCTGCATGATTCCGGTCAGACCCGCGTAGAAGGGAAACTGGATGATGATCCCGCTCGCAAAGCCGACTGAGTTCTGAAGTGCTTTGAGAAAATTCCGCGGAGTTCTGTGAAGGAACAGCGCCAGGAAGAGGAAAATAAAATTCACGCGGTTAATATCAAAGCTTTCATTTTTCATGAAGGCGCGAATAAGAACGATGAGAAAGAAACCAAAGAGAATGTAGTGAAGAATGGGATTCTTCTCGACCCGATCAATGAAGGTATTTCCATCCTGCTGGATAACCGTGATTTCCTCTTCCGCGGGCACAACGACTTTGTCTTCGGTTCGAAGGAATAAAGCGATCACCGGGATGGAAACAAAAAGGAGAAAAGCGATGAGAAGATTCCACCAGGAGAAAATGGTATCCGATAAGGGGATCGCGAGATCGGGATAAATTTTTCTGAGGACTTCATCTCCGCCGGCGATCTTCAGCGGGATGGACCCCGACATCCCTCCATGCCACACGAGAAATCCCGCGTAGGCAGTGGCCACGAACAATCCGAAGTTCACCTTCCCTAGTTTTCTCGCGACAGAAACTGCCAGGAGTCCCGAGACGATGAGACCAAAACCCCAGTTGATAAAACAAGCGATGGTGGAAAATAAAGAAACGAGAACAAGACCCTGGGCCTCAGTTTTAGGAATGGTGGTGATCCTGGCGATGAGGTTTCTCACCAGTGGAGTTTCCGCGAGCATGTGGCCCGAGATGAGGACAAAAACCATCTGCATGGCAAAGGCGTTCAAAGACCAGAATTCCTTCCCCCAGAAGTCGATGAGGCGCATAGGAGAATGGGGTGTAAAAAACGCCGCCAGGATAAAGACAATGAGTGTCAAAAGAAGGCAAAATACGAATGCATCCGGTAAATAAGATTCACAGATACGGGTAAAGAACCGGATGGCCTTCTTCATGATTCACCTCTTCTTTCCTCTATGTTAACCTTCGGACAAATTTTTGGAAGGGGTATCTCTTATGGCAGGTTTTAATAAGGTCGTTAAATCATATGACGAAGCTCTCGCTGGACTCTCGGACAATATGTTCCTTATGGTCGGAGGCTTCGGTCTTTGTGGAATACCTGAAAACCTCATCAGAAAAGTTCACGACCTGGGTGTGAAGGGCCTTACCATTGCCTCGAACAATGCCGGTGTCGATGGATTTGGTCTCGGAATCCTCCTGGAAAAAAAACAAGTAAAGAAAATGTACTCTTCTTACGTCGGTGAGAACGCGCTGTTTGAAAAGCAGGTTCTCTCAGGCGAGCTGGAGCTTGAACTCACGCCGCAGGGAACTCTGGCCGAAAAAATCCGCGCCGCAGGTGCGGGAATTCCGGGCTTCTTCACGGCCACTGGTTACGGAACACTCGTGGCCGAAGGGAAAGACGTGAAAATGTTCAACGGTCGCCCCTACGTACTTGAGACAGCATTCCCGAAAGCGGACTTCGCACTCGTGAAGGCATGGAAGGCCGATAAATTCGGAAACCTCATCTTCAGAAAGACCGCCGCAAACTTCAATCCGATGATCGCGACCGCGGGAAAAATCACGGTCGCGGAAGTGGAAGAAATTGTGGAACCGGGGGAACTCGATCCCAACTTCATTCACGTGCCGGGCATTTATGTCCAGCGCCTGATCAAAGGGACTTTCGAGAAGCGCATCGAACAGAGAACAATTAAAAAATAAGAGAAGGATATATATGGCACTTTCACGCGAACAGATTGCAGAAAGAATTTCCCGCGAACTTCGTGATGGTTATTACGTTAACCTCGGAATCGGTATTCCTACCCTCGTCGCCAACTACATCCCGAAGGGCATCGAAGTGATGTTCCAGTCTGAGAATGGAATCCTCGGCATGGGTGAATTCCCCACTGAAGAAACGATCGATCCGGATCTCATCAATGCCGGGAAACAAACC
>JAKFFP010000043.1:0-3430 GCA_036675045.1 Bacteriovoracales bacterium
CCTGATTTTCCTGACCCCACTGGAGGACACCCTTGGAAGAGTCCACGTGAAAGACCTCAGCACCCGCCGCCGCCATGACCAGTGAAGCGCAACCCGTGTAGCCGAAAAGGTTTACGACTTTCGGTGCCCGCCCCAGTTTTTCCTTCAGGTATTTTGTTTCGTAATAGAGCCACTCCCATACCGGGATCTGCTCAAAGAAGATTCCACAGTGACCGAATGATGTGAACTTCAGGCGAAACTGAAGTTTTCTCCCATCGATTTCAAATGGAAGAGTGAGATTGGGATTCGGTTCTTTTTTATGTTCCCATTTCCCGCCGCCGTCTTTGGTTCGCAGGCAATTTGAGGTGGCCGAATTCCAGTCAGTGTCTTTTAAATTCGGTTTCCAGATCGCCTGAGGGCTGGGGCGAACAACACGAACGCCGGAAATGATCTCGAGCTTGCGCCCGAGACCAGAGTCCAGTAATTCGTAATGAGGAAGATTTTCTGTGATCACAGATTATTCGATGCCGTAAGAACGGAGAGTATCAATGGAAACGACTTCATCAACGTCATCGACTTCGACGAGATAAATAAGGCCCTTCACTTTAGGTTCATTTTCATATGACGGTTCAAGGTCAAGGGACTTCATGATCGTATCCAGAAGAACGCGTTGATCATTGAAAGTGATGCCTTCGTAAGTATTCTCACGTTGAGCAATACATCCGGAAGTTCTCATGAACGGATAGTAGGGAACCTGGGGATCGTTATTAATTTTTCCAGTGCCGTGGATACGGAAAAGATTTCTGCCGATGTCCCGGGCAGTAATCGTTGGCCGCCACCATTCTTCATCCTGACTGGTTTCCGGAAGAAGTGAGCGAAGAAGTTTCTCGTTTCTTGATTTCGGGATGAAGTTCAGGATCATGCGGCGGTTTTTACCGTATGAGATCTGCTGGTCAGCGGTCGGCATGACTGAATCAATTGTGAAGATACCGGCGGGAGTGTTTCCGTTTCTCACGTAGCTGGGAAGACCACGGGCCGAAGAGGCCAGCGCCTTGTGGGTCCAGATCGTGCCATCAACATTTCTTACCACTTCGCCATGAGCGTTTTTCATCGTCATAAGGCAGGGATACAAACGATTCGAGCGGCAGAACATGAAAATCTTCACCGACTTCACGTATTCGCCATTCATGTATGTCGTGACGTCCGGAGCGAGATGAAAAATATCCGCGATGACATCTTTAGAAAGTTCTTTCTTGCGTTCAGCGTCTTCAGCAACATCGAAATATTCTTCATGTCCGCGCGCCGTCTGAACAAGGCTGGTGTGGCCGGCGCCAGTGAGTTCTTCCTCATACGCCGCGATGGTGTAGACCAGACGTAGATCAGTCGTTGGCTCACGAAGAGCGTTTTCCAGTTCAACAACCAGTTCTTCGGGAAGGGCCTCAGCTCTCCGGTACTTGATACGGAGAATACCTATGCGGAGTTTTTCAAAGATCGAGTAGTGAAAAGTCTGAAGCCGGTCGAGGGTCTGGAGTGCTTCCGGTGATTTTTCTTCAGCGAGGTCCCAGAGTGCATCAACAAAAAGTCCCTGCTCAAAAGCAGAGAAGCCGTTCATGCCTTTTTGAGAAAGATTCTTATCGAGAATATTTTTCTGAAAGTCGAAGTAAAGAGTCTCTTCCAGGACCGCTTGGGTTGTGGCAAAGGATGGTAAAGACAGGCCCAAAATGAAGGTCAAAAACATCAGCGGCTTAATCATGCAAAAAATCCTTTTCGTGCTATAGGAAGACAGCCTAACAATCTCAAAAATAACCGACAATCTTATGTAAGATAATGACAGAGTGCATTTATGACTTCGTGCATCTTTTTCACTCTTTCTGAATGAAAAACATCGATGTTTAGCAGATAATTCTGGTCTGAATCAAGCAGGGGAGCGGCACTCCCCTTGACGTGGCCCAAAAAGACATTAACTTGTGTTAAGCGTCTTCAAAATTTTACGGAGTTAGAACAATGTTCAAACGTATTGCTCTCTTTGCCTTAACCAACATTCTGGTCGTGATGACGGTCTCGATTGTGCTTTCAGTCCTGGGCCTCAACAATTATCTCACTGCTTCAGGGATCGATTACTCTGCCCTGATGGTTTTCTGTCTGATCTGGGGCTTTGTCGGTTCCGGAATTTCTCTTCTTCTTTCAAAGTTCATGGCCAAGACCATGATGGGAGTTGAAATCGTTGATGAGCGTGGACCTTATGGTGATCTGGTAAAACGTGTTCATCAGATGG
This sequence comes from Bacteriovoracales bacterium, assembly GCA_036675045.1. GTDB lineage: Bacteria > Bdellovibrionota > Bacteriovoracia > Bacteriovoracales > Bacteriovoracaceae > Peredibacter. The sequence goes on from JAKFFP010000043.1 coordinate 2,255, forward strand.
CCAAAACTGCAGGAATCGAAAAAATGCCTGAGGTGGGTGTTTATCAGTCACCTGAAGTGAACGCGTTTGCTACGGGTCCTTCAAAAAATAAATCTCTGGTAGCTGTTTCCACCGGCCTTCTTAGTCAGATGAACTCTGATGAGGTTGATGGAGTTCTGGCCCACGAAGTTGCTCACGTCGCAAATGGTGACATGGTAACGATGGCCCTGGTCCAGGGTGTGGTGAACGCTTTTGTGATGTTCTTTGCCCGCATTGCCTCTTTCGCTCTTGCTCAGGCATTGCGTGGAGATCGTGATGATGATCGTCCGATTGTTCCGAATTTCCTTGTGACCATGGTTTTTGAAATGGTTTTCGGATTCCTCGGCATGTTTGTTGTGACCTGGTTTTCCCGTCTTCGCGAATTCCGTGCTGACGCCGGTGGCGCGAAAGTAGCGGGGAAACAGAAAATGATCGCGGCCCTTCGACGCCTTCAGCAGAAAATGGATAACACCGGTGATGATCAGGCCGCATTCCAGACGCTTAAGATCTCATCGAAAAAAGGCGGCATGATGAGCTTTCTTTCGACTCACCCGAGCCTGGAAGATCGTATCGCCGCTCTTGAGCGCGCTTACTAAATGAACCGTTCGGGCGAGATAGCCGACGAATTAAGAAAGACAAATCTTTCAAGAAATCGTTTTGCTTACCTTGCCCAGCTTCTCGTTATCTCTCTTTCTCTCTGGTATCAGACCGGGTTTCAGTCCCATTACTGGGGGGTTACCATGGGACTAGCAGTACTCGGAGCGGTATTACGTTGGCGAGGAAGTGTGATGGTAAAAACAAACCCACACTTATCAGATCGACTCCTGAGAATTGGATTCTTTCTTTTTGGTATTGCCTGGTCCCATCACTTCTTCCGGAATTTTGATCCGGCAGTCCCCTTGGACGGAAAACAATTCATCCTTTTATTCTCGATTGCCGGAACGATCTATATCCTTCTGACAACTCTCCTGGCCGATCCCATTTCTTATTTTGCTTTTACTTCTCCGGTTGGCCTGACACTTCTTGGTTTGTACGGTTACCCGGGGACTTTTGCGGACTGGTTTCTGTTTATTTGTATTCTTATCATGATGGGCCTTACTTCGATCAGCTTTCTCCACCAGCATCGGCAGCTGAAAGAATTCATCCGTTCGCGGCTCG
>JAKFFP010000261.1:0-3404 GCA_036675045.1 Bacteriovoracales bacterium
TTGAGCCAGCAAGAAACTTGTGGGCCAAGCGCCAGAAGATGAACTACTGCTGGAACCGATGGCACCTGGTGGGAGCGTATGGCGCTTTCGGGAGTGTCACCAAGGAAAGATACGAGATTGTCCTGGAGGGAGAAAAAAACGGAGAGTGGAAGGAATACGAATTCAAGGGGAAGCCCGGAAATATCAACCGGATTCCCGGAGTCTTTGCCCCTTATCATCTTCGACTTGACTGGCTCATGTGGTTTCTTCCTTTTTCGGTCAGAGTCGCTGAGAAAAAAATCCATCTCTGGGGTTATGAACCCTGGTTCATCCGATTCGTTCTGAAACTTCTGCGAGCCGATCCCATGACACTGAAGCTGATTGCTCATGATCCATGGCAGGGAGAAAAGCCTGAGCGGATCCGGGCGAAGTTTTATCAGTATCATTTCACCTCAAAAGGAGAGAAAGGTGTCTGGAAGAGAGAATTCATTGATCATTATCTTCCACCCTTACAGCTCCCGGATCTGGAACAGCTCTTGCAAACATGATTATGTCCCCGGACTGTAGCAAGGACGGAGCGGATTGCTTGGCCCTTAATGCAGATAGGGACAACAAAGACGGCCGGAGAAATCCGGCCGTTTTATTAAACTAAGGAGTTCATACTATGCACCCTTTAATCAGCTGGCGTTCTGTGGTTGCCGGCGTATTGATAACTTTTCTCATGATGACCGGATTCATCGGACTGGGGATGGCCTTCGGTGGGATCGGCCTGACTGAAGCCACTACTGCCCAGGGTGCGGGTATCTTCACCGGATTATGGTTTCTTTCTTCCGCGCTCATTTCGATTTTTACTGGCTCCTATTTTTCGGCCCGGATCTCCAATTTTCAGAACGGACGGGTGGGGTCAGCACAGGGACTCGTGATCGCGGCGCTTTTCCTCGGCTTCTTTCTTTATCAGACCGTTTCTTCCATCATTCCGACGGGAAGGACGGTTGATGTGGCCCGGGAACCTGCGGTCATCAATACCATTAGTCAGTATGTGGAAGATTCACTGGGTGATCTGAGTCTCCGTTCTGATCCCGCATGGGTTGCCAGTGGGGTGGCCAGCCGGCTGGTACGTGGAAACACTGATAGCGCCAGAAATTATCTGTCTTTACAGGCCGGTATATCACCTGAAGAGGCTGAACTCCGTATCACCCAGTTGAAACCACGTGCTGAGAAAGCGGTTGATGAAGCCACTACTGCGGCAAGTGACGTCCTGAAGGCGACTGGCTGGGCACTTTTCCTTCTGGTTCTTCTGGGAGCGCTGTCTTCAGTCTTCGGTGGGGCACTTGGTTCTGTGGCAAATTTCAGGAATCCTTTGTCGCGAGAACAATTCTCGGCAGGCCAACACGCACACGCTTAGGCTCCATATTTGTTATTGTGTAAAAATGACGGGAGGTTAATCCTTCCGTCTTTTTTTTGCCTTAAGACGGGATTTCTGTCTGTTCAGGAAATACGTTGGGCCTTACATTCAGGCGTAACGGAGGCCTTCCATGAGAGCATTCAAACATAATCCACATCCAGTCGACATGAACGATTTTTTTAATCGCCAGCTTACGATTGTGAAGGGAAATAAATTGGAAGGCGAAGATTGGGATGAAGAACTGACGGATGCGCCGGTTCCGGCACCGACCATCAGGACAAATCTTCTGAAACTCAAAAAAACGGTGAGTGAAAAACTCTTTTCAATCGAGTTTGGAAGAATTTCTTTTTAAAATTTAGACTTTTTAGAAAGGTTCAGCTTTTCCATCAGCTCTGAATTCCCGCGAAGGGCAGAGTAACGGAGAAAGATCATTCCGTAGGCCTTCTTATCCTGAGAGGCATTCACCACAGAAATCATCCCGATATTCTTTCCTTTCCAGTTCAGCCAGTGATGACCATCTCTGGTTGAGCCCAGATTCCATTGAAAAGGAATGGCGACCCCAAAAGACTTCGGAGAATGAAAAGTCGTGAAATCATTTCCGCGATCCACGCGCCTGGAATTTTTGAGTGCTCCACCCGGAACACCCGGGATGGCCCTTCCATCAGCGAGCGTGGAATTCTCGCCTTCCATTGTCTCCACGTTTTTAAGCTCATCGATATCGAGACTCAGTTCAACTATCATCCCGCCATCTTCAATATTCGGCATGTAACTGACGGTAGATTTTTTTTCTTCAGATATAGCAAAGGAAAATCCGGTAGGGTGAACGGCTTCCTGCATTTTGAGAGTCACGACAATTTTACCGTTCTCAAAATTAACGAAAGGACCCTCAACGCCGGGAATGGGACCAGCAAATACGGACTGCGAAAAAAGCGAAAGAATTAGAGTCAGAAAACCTAGCGACTTCATGAATAACCTTTTTATGTATGCCCCACGATTCGGACAGCGGGAGTACATATTAAGAATATTCAGATTGTTATCTCTGAGGGGAAAAATCTTCTAATCTGACAATTACAGTCCTGCATATTGACGGGCCCATGCCTTCCTCCTTAAATCGTCTCCGGAGGTTTTTATGGCCCATGTGCAGATCGGTGAGGGTTTCGAGTTTCCGGAAGAATACTGGACCTGTGAATACCAGGATCTTTTTCCGCAGAGTTTATTAAAAATTCTCGCCCCCCTTATCCGCGAGCTGGCCCCGGCGCGGGATATCCTCTTAATGAGGCGCGGACAGAGGCAGTTTGCCTGGAACTGTGGTGAGCTGCCGGACTTCCCTGACCGTACCAGCGAGGCGGTAACGGGAGACTGGAAAGTTGATCCCCTTCCCAAAGAACTGCAGAAGCGGCGGGTGGAAATCACCGGACCGGTAAACTCTGCCAAGATGGTCATCAATATGCTTTCCCGGAACGAAAAGGGAGCGCGGGCGGATATGGCCATGCTCGATTTTGAGGATTCGATGAAGCCGAGTTTCTGTAACGTGATCCATGGTTACCGGAATGTCATGGGCGCGGTGGCGGGAACACTTTCCGAAGAAGTTAACGGCAAGACTTATAAAATGAATCCGGATGACATGGCCTATGTCATGGTTCGCGTCCGCGGACTTCATCTCGAAGAAAGTAATATACTTTTCGAAGGAGAGCCGGTTCCGGCGGGACTTCTTGACCTGGCGGTTTGTTTTTTTCACACCGCCTGTATTTATCTCGAGAAAAACCTCACTCCGAAATATTACATTCCCAAATGTGAGCATTTTCTTGAGGCACGCTGGTGGAATGATCTCTTCGTGGCCCTTCAGACAAAGATGGGTCTTCCGACCGGAACTTTGAAGGCGACTTTTCTCATTGAGACTCTTCCCGCGACTTTTCAAGTGGAGGAAATCCTCTACGAGATCCGTGAGCACGCCGCCGGACTCAACGTCGCGGGTGGCTTCATCACCTACAAGGCGGTCGCCGACGATCTCGACCTGCCG
>JAKFFP010000295.1:0-19357 GCA_036675045.1 Bacteriovoracales bacterium
TCAGAATTGTTGAGGCCTTGATTATCGACAAAAGTCAGTTTCCCTTCATACGTGTGATTCAGAATACGTTCTCTGAATTCCGGAGAAGCGATGACTTTCCGGATAAGCGAGATGGCCTCACGAACTTTGTCTTCCTGATGCTCTTTGAAATTTACGAAACGGACGTCAGCATTCCACGCAGGAATGGATGCCTGTGTGGGGGAGCTTAAAAAGAGAGAAATAAGAAGAGCGAAGATTCGACTCACGAAACCATCCTGGTGCAGAGGATGTTTCCATCCTGGAAACAGCTTTTGAATTTTGACAGTTCGTGAGTCGGGGAACAATGGAGGAAATTTTATCCGGTAGCAATTACTCAACCGCTAGGAGATCCAGATCCTTCAGGGCATGCTCCTGATTCAGCCGGCGGGCGATTTTCTTCACAATATATCCCACGGCATAGGGAACAGAGAATGGACGTTCCGGAGTATTCTTAACCGCGTGAGTGAAGCCGATTTTGTGAAGCCATTCGTGCATCATATTGTCGGCCACCTGAAAGGGGCGGAATTTATTGAAGTACTTCCGGTTCATGTAGATGCGAACAATAGAAGGATAAGTGTAACCGATAGTGATGGAGTCATAATCAGTATAAAGTTCGATTTCGAGGTCCATGGTATTATTGGGCCCCAAGTTTGTTTGTCTTTCCGTGCCCTTGAGGATTTTTTGATAGATCTGCTCATTCGTAAGACCACCGTTGTCGGCAAATCTTTTTTTTCCCTTCCAGGCGTGATTGAGAATTTTGTCTTTGAATTCAGCTGAGCGGACAATTTTTCTGATGAGTCGGGAAGCCGCATTCACTTTCTTTTCCTGTTGGGTAGAGAAACCGATCAGGGTAGTCCGGACTTCGAAATTTTCCTCCAGGGCCTCAGCCTGTGCGTGGGAGCATGAAATAAAAAACAGCACGATGAACAAAAAACACATGGTCTTCTTCAATCACATTCCTCCGCGTAACAATCTTGCGTTTGTGTAATGGTTGCACGGATAAAATTACGGAGTCAACGTAAGAGGAAGAATTTTAAAAGTGAGAAAATGGGTCGGAGAATTGAGAGGGGGAATTTGAGTCAGAATGACTCAGAATAAAAAAAGCAGGTGAGTCATTTCGACTCACCTGAGGATTAGTGCCGCATAAATTCCTGAAGCTCAGAGCGCTTTTTATTTACCAGAAACTTCACCCCATAGCGGGCCAGCAGATATTGCACTTTGTGCGGGCTCTTCAGATAGAGCTTTATCAGCTGCTCTTTCAGCCAGGTATCAGCAACTTTCTCTCTGATAAACTCAGGGATGTTTTCGTATTTCACTCTTGTCCTTACTGCTTGATCCGGTTGAGAGTTTCTTCCGCGAGATCTTCTGATTCTTCAGTCAGATCCTGCATACTCACAATTCCCACCGGACGTTCAGACTTATCAACTACTACCATTCTGGAAATCTGTTTTTCGGCCATGAGTCTGGTTGCTTCTTCCAGGCTCTGGTCTTCTTTTACGCAGAAAACTTCTTTCGACATGGCGTCGCTGATAGATTCATTGAGATCATGACCGGCAGCTACACAGTTAATCACGATATCTCTGTCGGTAACAAAACCCACGGCCTTGTCTCCGTCAATCACCGGAACTGATCCGATGTCTTCGGATTTCATGAGTTCAGCCACACTCTTGATGGAATCGTTAACATTAGCGAATTTTACGTCTCTATGCATGACTTCAGAAATTTGCATAAATCCCTCCTTGGTTTACTACGTAATAATTTATCACTCCGGGATATCGCCCACAATGTGAGTAGCGAGAATTCACTCAGGCTTCAGACAGAAGAAGGGGTGCGATAATTATGACTAGCTCTGTTGATGTTAAAAGCAAATTAACTCATTCCCAGTTGCTCATCCGCCAGGAGAAGTCTATTTTCCTTTTCCCGGAGGGGCCCGATGAAACTAAAGAAAATTCTGACTGTCGATGATGATGAATCAATACGTCAGTCTGTGTCTGACATGCTGGAGCTTGAGGGATTTGAGGCCGTCTGGGCGAAGAACGGATTAGTGGCGATCGATTATCTGAAGGCCATTCCTGATTCCGAACTTCCGGATCTCGTACTCCTCGACTACATGATGCCGGTGATGAACGGAAAGGATTTTTTCCAGGAAAAAGAAAAGCATCCCAGGCTCGCGAAAATCCCCGTTGTGATGATGACAGCAAATGGAAATCTGGTAAATGTCATGGACAATGTTGAGACAGCGGGCGGTTATATGTCAAAGCCGATGGATTATGAAACCGTTGTGAAGATGGTGAAGCATTTCATTGGGAATGAAAATCTGGTCAATCAATAGTAAGTTCTCCGGGAGCAAATTCTTTCCCGGGCCTAACCCACTGGCTCATCTTATAGGCCCCTACTCGCAGGTGATGAATGAAACCATATGGCCTCATGTCGGGGCCGCATTGGAAGGGATGAAAGCGAAGAGATTCCTGATCTAATCCGGACTCTTCTTTCACCCGGATCCGCGCGGCCATTCTCCAGGCCTTATTTGATGTCTCTTTGACCATCACCCGCAGAACAACTTTCCCGCCGATGACTTCTCCCATGAGCTTTTCCTCCCGCGTCCCCACGGAACGGAGACCACGAACGGGATCAATCATGAAATCAATTTTCCGTCCATCATCCAGGAGAAAGGGCGAGATGGCGTAGTAACTGTTTGCCAGATAATCATGGTGATCCGTGAAGAGGGAAGAAATGAACAGCTCCCAGGGGTGGCGAAAACTCGCGAAGAGAATATCCCGGTCGGTTTTTCCTGGATGCACGGAATTTATTTTCTGCTCGCTCACGCGGACGGCAATTCCCAGGGCATCCGGCCACTCTTTATATTTCCACCATCCGCCTGAAAATCTGATGAGGGCATGGGAACTCAGCGTGATCGGAGAGTCGGGAAGGGTTTCCACTTCCCCACAAAAAAGGAGCCCGCGAGGATGAAAGATTCTGGCGTTTCGCAAAATGCTTCCCGCCGCGAGAAAGAGACCAGCGGGATAGCCCAGAAGAAAACCAAAAAACTCTGAAATTCGAAGTGGCATGACATCCTCCCGATTCAGGATAGGATGATGGGAGGAGAGTGAAAAGATGAAGAAGGCCATTATTGTAGACCTCGACGGAACACTGGCCGATATTACGCACCGGCGGAAATTTGTCGAAGGGCAGAAGAAAGACTGGAAGAATTTCAACAAGAATATCATCAAGGATGAGATCAACGGTTGGTGTCGTGAAATCATCCGCAAAATGATTCATGACCATCATGTCCTTCTGGTTTCCGGTAGGACTGACGAGCTGAAAAGTGAAACCACCGAGTGGCTGAAAAAGCACGATGTTCCTTTCACCGAACTCATGATGAGAAAAGACAAGGATTACCGGGATGATACAGTCGTAAAACGCGAGATCTATGAAAAACAGATTAAGCCATTTTATCAGGTGCTGTTTGTTATCGATGACCGGGCCAAGGTGGTTAAGATGTGGCGAGAAACGGGACTGGTTTGTCTTCAATGTGACTGGGGAGAATTCTAGAAAGTTCTGGCAACTTCTTCTTCTTCGCCCTCTTCCTGTTCCTCAGGCGATTCAGCCACTGCACTGAATGAAGCCATCAGCATCATCGCGAGCATAAGTAGATAGGTCATGTGTTTCATGTGACACTCCTTTAGGAATTAGTGAGCAAGTTCAGGGCCACAAACTTTCCTGATCAGAGATTGGGCATCCACCGGCGCTCTGACCTTGGCGTCGTTATCGAAATACACAAAGATGTCCCGCTTTTTAATCGGAGGAGCTTCGTCGGTAATAGTGAGAGCATCCTCGGGTTGCCGGCCATTTTTCCACGCTTCTATCCTCTCGGACCAGAAATCCAGCGACGTTTCATCGTATCCACTCACATACAACTCGCTCTCACCGTGAAGCCGGAGATAGATAAAGTCGCTGGTGACATCCTCGAGATAAGGCCATTTCCCTGCTGTATCCGCAAAGACAATCGCCACATTGTGTTCCCGCAGAAGATCCACGAACATGGGGTTCATAAAACTCAGATGTCTTACTTCAACGGCATGACGTAAACGTCGGTTCTCATCCACTTTAAAGCTCGTTCTCTCCTTTGGCAGTTCCGACTTGCGGGCAAGTTTTGATGCTTCCTTAAAATCCTTCGGTAGAAGTTCGAGAAAAGTCTTCCAGCGATCGGGGTTAAATCCCAGTCCCGGCGGAAATTGCCAGAGAAATGGCCCGAGCTTCTCCCGGAGATTCAGGACTCCGGAAGCAAAGAAATTGGCCACGGGGGTTTCAACATCTTTGAGCTTCTTAACATGCGTGACGTAGCGATTGGCCTTTACGCTGAAAATAAAATCAGCGGGAGTTTTATCATACCAGCGCTCATAACTTGAGGGACGCTGGAGAGAATAAAAAGTGCCATTGATCTCAATTGTAGGAAGTTTGCGGGAAGCGAACTCCAGTTCTTTACTCTGAGATAGCTCGGGAGGATAAAAATTTCCCCGCCAGCCATCATAAGTCCATCCGGAAATTCCGATTTCAATCATGCTGTCATTGTCCTATTTACCGATAGAAGAGTCAGAGGACAGCGTATCGAGAGTGAAGTGATGCTCTCAGGATTCTTGCGGGAAGTTTTGGAATGAAGCTCTTCACCCGAAAGACCGGGCCTGATAAAATAGCCTTATCCGGGGACATTGGTCCCGACAAAGAATCCGAAAAGTTTACAGGAGTAGATTTTGAGGATGAAGAAAGAGACCAGTGGACATCAAAGTAGAAATACTGAGAACCGGGTGTATAGGAAGGCCGCCTCATGGTGGCCTTCTTAATTCAAAAAATCCATTTCCGGAAGAGACCCCTAACATATGGTCTCTCAACACAGAAAGGATCGGCGATACGGGTGATTCTGTTCAAAGATCCCGCAGTGCAAATCCGGATTAAAAAAGGGGCTCCCTCAAGAAGAGGCCCCTTTTTTTTGACCCCGTCCCATGCTCCTTCATTTGCCCCCATGATAAACTTGCCTCAACCAGGAGGCCCCCATGTGGTCATTGCAAAGTCCTGAATATGAAATCATTGTCCGGGCAGCCGCCATTTTTTTCTTCGCGATGATTGTTATGCGCTTGTGGGGAAAAAAACATCTGTCCGAACTCAATCCGTTCGACCTGGTTCTCATGCTCATTATGTCTGAATCACTTCAGAATGCCCTGCTCGATGATGACAAAAGTATCCTCGGTGGCTTCTTGTCATTCGGAACACTTATTCTTCTCAACACTGTGATCAATAAGCTTACTTTTAAATCGCGACCTGCGGAAAAACTCATCGATGGCACTCCCAAGATTCTGATCCGGGGAGGAAAACTCGATCAGAAAATGCTGAAGCAGGAATCGATGACTATGCAGGAGCTTCACGAGGCCCTGCGACAACAGGGTGTTCTGGAGCCATCTGACGTCGAATGGGGGATCATAGAGCCCAATGGAAAGTTTTCCGTGGTAAAAAAGCAGGAAAAGGCCTCCTGAACCATGGAAATTCTACTCTATCCGGATGTTCAAGTTGATCTGGCCCCGCTATATTTCATCTATCAACCAGGTGGAATTATGCCCTTCGAAACATCTTTCAATAAAGACTTCGCCCGTTCTCTTGCCCGGACCAATGATCCGGAGAAATTTCTCGATGCCGAACTCGGGAAAATGAAGGAGCGCGCGCTACAACTGAATGCTGCCAGGGCCGTCATGTCAGAGGGATACGAGAAAGTCCTTCAGGGATTGAAGCTCGCTTTTCCGCAGATTGACCTTGATGATAAAAATCTTATCGGCAGTCCCAACCGGATGGCGCGCGCGCTTCTGGAAATCTGCTCGGGCCTCGGGACGGATCAGGATGAAATTTTCAGTACCACTTTCCCTGCCGAGAATTATAACGAAGTCATTATCCTGAAAGACATCGACTACACATCACTTTGCAGTCATCACTTCTTTCCGTTCAAAGGGAAAGCACATGTCGGTTATCTACCGGATACCACCAAGGGAGAGCATTCACGTGTGGTCGGACTCTCGAAACTTGCTCACATCGTTGATTGTCATGCTCAGAGGCCCCAGCTTCAGGAAAGAATGTGCTACGGGATAATGGAGTCCATCAAAGAGAAATTGAAACCTGCCGGTGTCATGGTGGTTATTGAAGGATCACATGGCTGTCTCACTTGCCGGAGTGCCAAGAAAGCAAATGCTTCCATGATCACTTCTGCCCTTGATGGGAAGTTCCGTGAAGACTCAAAACTTAGAGGCGAATTCCTGAGCCTCATCGGAATGGGACGCGGATGAAATTTCTGTTCGTTCTTCTTCTTCTTTTATCATCCCGGACTTATGCTGCTCCTTTATGCGAGGTCTATGGGATATCAGATTCCCCTCAGGCCCTGACCTGCAAATTCCAAAGAGATAAAATTGATCTCGCCTGTCTTGATGGGAGTTATTTTCTGGATGGTGAGTTGGTAGAGATGGCCTTTCACCTGGAAGTCGAGGAAGGTCCAACTCCTCTGGTTTTCCGTACTAAGAGCGGAGACCTTACGGTAACCTTAAATTCTGGTCGTCACCATGAAGCCGTCCTCTCCCGCCACGGGAAAAAGCTTATCGGAAACTGTCGTTTCTAACAGGAATCTTTAGACCCAATCTCTTGTCTTTCTTCCTGCATTTTGTCATTCTCCAGGCCATGTCATTCCGTCGCCGCTCGCATGAATTAACTATTGAAGAGTTCAGGGAGATTCTGCGCCTGCCGAATCATCTTGTGGCCATCATCAAATCCGACGGAACTTTCTACAAAGTAAATGAAGAACCGAACCCGGTGCAGTCTCATGAAAGATTACTCCGGGACGCTGGAGGTTTACGCCGACAGCTATCGACTGGAACAGGTGTTCGTGAACATTTTCATCAATGCCATGAAATACGGCGCAGGTTCACCGGTACTCATTTCGGTGAAAGAACTTTCGGAGATGGTAATGATCGAGATCACTGATCTTGGGCAAGGCATCCGCGAAGAAGATTGTGAAAGAATTTTTCATCGCTTTGAAAGAGCTGTCTCAAGTCATGAAGTTTCGGGCCTGGGTCTGGGACTTTATATTTCACGCGAGATCATGTCGCTGCATAATGGATCGGTCTACGCGAGAAGCGAGTTGGGCAAGGGGTCCACTTTCATCATGGAGATTCCTCTTTGAGAGAATATCATCCCTACGAGGCCTTCATCCCGAAAGGGTGTCATTCCATGCTGATCGGATCATTCCCCATAGGTAAATTCAGCGATCCTTCCAGAAAGCACGAAATCAAAGAAAATGAGATCAGATTTTTCTTCGGCGGAGAAAAGAATCTCTTGTGGAAGCTGATCGGCGATACTTTCGGCGTAAAACTAAAAACAAAAAAAGATATCGTGAGGCTTCTGACCGAAAAGCATATCGGAGTAGGTGACGTCATCCGTTCATGTGTCCGGCGTGAAGGCCGCGCTTCGGATAAGGATCTGCTCGACATCGAATGGAATACAGAACTCCTGAACATCATCCGCAAAAATAAAATCAGGAAACTCTATTTTACTTCCAGGGGTGTAGAGAAATGGTTTTACCGACTTTTCCCGGACGCCCGCGATATTGAGGCCATCACACTCATTTCTCCATCGGCGCAAAGCGCACGGGGACTCGGAGGCTCTGTGAGCTTTAAGATTTGGCGCAAAAAAAATCCCCTGACACCAACCTATGAATTCATCCTGAAAAGCTATCAGAAGGCCTTTCTGGAACCTCACATTTAAGATTTCTTATGTTAGAAATCCGAAGTCGTTAATGCGTCATTTCAATTGAGGTATTTATCTATAATTTTCATGGGTTATTGACTTCTCCTTCATAAAACTGTACTTATATATTAATGACCAAAAGAATATTAGTTGTAGAGGACGATACTTCGATCCGCGAACTCCTCGTTGAGCTCCTGGAAAGTGAAGGCTATGGCGTAGCTTCTGCAGTTAATGGTCTTGAAGGTATTCGTTATCTCCAGGGCAACTCTTCCCCCGATCTTATATTGATTGATCTCATGATGCCGGTAATGGATGGATATGCCTTCCGTACCGAGCAGTTAAAGCATGAATCCTGGTCGAAGATCCCGACGGTGGTCATGTCGGCCGAGGCCAACGCAAAAGAAAAGATGAAGAGTTTTAATATCTCCGCATTTCTCAGTAAGCCCGTTGAGCTTGAAACCATTCTGAAAACCGTTTCCCGCTTCATCTGATACAAATCATGAAACTATTTGGCATTCCCAATTGTGACACCGTAAAGAAAGCACGAACTTTCCTTGAAAAAAAGAAAGTAGATTTCGAATTCGTGGATTTCAAGAAGACTTCTCCGAAAGGAGACGACATGAAACGCTGGTCGGAAGCCTTTGGCGGTCTTCCGGTGAATAAGTCAGGTCTTACCTATAAAAAGCATAAAGAAGAGTTCGAGGGCCTTTCTGAGAAGGCGAAGGTTGAATTCATCTGCAGCAACAGTTCCATGATCAAACGTCCCATTCTGGAGAAAAACGGAAAGGTTCTCGCCTTTGGTTTTGACGAAGATCAATACAAAGCTCTCCTCAAATAAGTTATAATTTCCGGATGAGCATTGAAAAAATCCGGAAATACCTCGAAGAATACTCGTACCTGAAATCCATTCAGTCACTTCTATACTGGGACATGGAAACCATGATGCCCAGTGGGGCGATTGAAGACCGGGCCAAAAGACTTTCCTATATCCAGGGAAAACTTCATTCTCACATCACCGGGAAAAAATATAAGAATCTCCTCGATGATCTTAAAACCCAGAAACTTAAACCCCTGGAAAAGAAGCTCGCGAAAGAACTTCTCTATGATTACGAGTTGCAGGCCGTGCTCCCACTTAAGCATGTGCTGGAACTTTCTCATGCGACGGCGATCGCCAATCATGAATGGGCGGAAGCTAGGAAGAAGAGTGACTGGAAAAGATTTTCTCCGCATCTTGAAAAGCTGATTCAGCTGAAAAAGCAGGAGACGAAATTCTATAAGGCTAGAAAACCTTACGATGCCCTGATTAAGCTTCATGATAGAGAGTTTGATTCCGCAAAGCTCACAGTACTCTTCCAGGAATTGAAAACCGGCCTGATCAGACTCCGCGATAAAGTGGAAAGAGAGGGGAGCTTTGTTAAGATCAACGACCTCGAGGGTCCCTTTTCCATTGAGGCGCAAAAAGCGATCTCTGAAAAAGTCTCTGCTCTGTTCGGGCTTCCCCGGGAATTTTCCCGACTTGATATATCGACTCATCCCTTCAGTATTAATATTTCTCCCAAAGACCAACGGATCACTACCCGCTATGTAACGGAAAATCTCGATTCTCTTTCGAGTACCATGCATGAAGTGGGGCATGCTCTCTATGAGCACCAGCTACCTGCGGACTGGGAGGGAACTCCTTTTCAGGAAGCCGTCTCACTTTCCGTTCACGAGTCTCAGTCAAGATTCTGGGAGAATGTGATTGGAAGATCGCGCGAGTTCTCCGAATTCATTCATCCCGAGATGGTGAAGACTTTCCCGCAGGTGATGAAAGGAATCGATGAGGAGACTCTCTATAAGGTCTTTAATAAATCCGTGCCGGGACTCATCCGGGTGGAGAGTCCGGAGCTTTATTACAATCTTCACATCATTATCCGCTTTGAGATAGAAGAGGCGATCTTTAACGGGGATGTAAACGTAGAAGATTTGCCGGAACTCTGGAACGACAAATATGAATCTTACCTGGGAATCCGCCCAAAATCCTATGCGGAAGGGATTCTTCAGGACTCTCACTGGGCAAGTGCAGCTTTCGGATACTTTCCTACTTACACTCTGGGAAATCTCATCTCCGGTAGTCTTCATCGTATCATGAAAGAAGAGCTGAAGAACTTTGATGGTCTCGTGAGAAAGGGAGATTTCTCTCCCATTCGTTCATGGTTGAAGGAGAATATCCATCGGCATGGAAGAAGTATTTCCGCCAAAGACATCGTGGGTGAAATCCAGGTGAATGATTATCTTTCATATCTTGAGAAAAAGTTCAGGAGTTAGCATGGAAGGATTATTCCTGGGAGTCATGGACATTCACGAAGCAAAGAACCATCAGTTGAAATTAAAGGAAGTGGGAGTCAGTGTAGAGTTCCGGACAAACGGTCATACATGCACCACCGGCTGTAAGGTCACGGTAGAAGTCTGGGGCAAGGAAGAAGACTCAGAAAAACTTGCAGCTTATTTTCAGGATGATTATCTGAAACATCTGAAAGGCCACATTCCTGATTTCGAAAGTCTCGCTCAGGTCTTTGATCCTTCTCAGGAAACCGTTATTTGCCAGGCCTGTGGAACTCAATTCTCTCCCTCTCTGAAAGAGTGCCCGGATTGCGGTCTGAATTATGCAATTTAATCTTAAGTCATTACCATTGGTGTGACAGATTTCTCTGGCAATCATTGCGATTAAATCCGATCCTAAGAAATCTTATCCTGAGTTAAGACCCCGATACCTTTCGCGGCGACGATTTCTCTTGACCGAATTAAGGCATGAAACTTTTCAAGCCTTTAAACTGGTCCTCGCCACAACTTAAACGGAGCTCACATGAAGCGGGTCAATCAATTCAACCTTCCGGTCATTGCGATCAGTTTCATCCTCGCATCCTGTGGATGCAACAGCGAACGAGGAAGTGACTTCTTTTCAAAAGTCGATCCCGTCCGGGGAGACCTGAATGAAGTCATTCTTTCCGGCGGCTCCGGTGGGGGCCAGAGTGGCGGAGCTGACTCCGGTGGTAACTTGACTTCCGGTGGTGCGACCTCGTCCGGTGGTGCGACCTCGTCCGGTGGTGCGACCTCGTCCGGTGGTGCGTCCTCGTCCGGTGGTACGGCCTCGTCCGGTGGTGCCAGCTCCGGCGGCGGCGTGGTGATAAATCCTCCGCCTCCTCCTTCTGAAAAAGATATGTGCGAAGTCATCAAGGAAGACGGTGAGGATATCCTTTATGGATATGGTCTCGCCGGGAAGATCTACGACGGAGCTCCTGATAAGATCCAGAACTTCAATGAGCTTCTCGCGAAAGGAAAAGTCCTTGAGGGGACGGTCTTCATAAGTAAGCTCAATATTCCTACGAAGAAATTTGAAAAAGGTTTTCCGCGTGAAGACGGAACGATGCTCATGAATTCCATGGGGCAGCTTTTGATTGAGAATTTCGGTATCGAGTTCACCGGTGAGCTTCAGCTCTCAGAAGGTGATGAAGAAGGCTATTATGAGATCGGTATTATTGCCGACGATGGAGTGACCCTGGATATTCCAAAACAGGAAGGGGATAAGAATCTCATCAGTGGAGACCATCAGACTTCTACCAAATTCTTTTGCTCGAAACAGTTAGTGCGCATGGAAAAAAACCGCTCAGTACCAATCAGGCTTCGCTGGTTCCAGGGACCGCGCTATCACCTGGCCCTTATTGTAATGTGGAGAAAGGTCGAACCACTTTCCTTATCGAATGATCCTCTGGCAAAGAGCGCGCTTAAAAATCCCGTGAAAGAAACTCGCTGTGGGATCGCCGGAAACAAATTCTTCTTTGATCCCGATTCAGAGTCACATCCGCAGATGGAATATCTTGATCTTTTCGATAAGACGAA
Source organism: Bacteriovoracales bacterium (assembly GCA_036675045.1). Lineage (GTDB taxonomy): Bacteria > Bdellovibrionota > Bacteriovoracia > Bacteriovoracales > Bacteriovoracaceae > Peredibacter. The sequence goes on from JAKFFP010000295.1 coordinate 11,674, forward strand.
AAGAGCGGTTCCCTGGAGTATCATCAAGCACAAGAATTACAAGCTTCCTGCAGGGTACTCGAACATGGAATGCGTAAGTAAAACGCCTTAGTTCGAAATCTTCCGCCTAGATTCCTTCTTCGTTGAATGAATTTTTTTGGAGTCGAGGCGTTTTCTGACTGAACTTTTAGTCGGCTTGGTTTTCTTCCGGAGCTTGGGAGGGACCGCGACTTTGTCGATCATCTCGTGAAGCTTTTTAATGCAATCATCGACATTGGCCTTCTGGGACCGTTCTTTCTCAGACGTCAGATGGACAATACCCTCATCATTCACGACATTCCCAAACCGATCCCGAAACCTGAGTTTCACGTCCCAGGGGAGAGAAGGTGAGTTACGAAGATCCCAGGTGAGATTCACCTTGGAATTAACTTTATTCACATTCTGTCCTCCCGATCCACCGGACCGGGCAAAGCTGAATGTGAACTCGGAAAAAGGGATAACAAATTTCTCTCTCATTGAGTAAGATCATAACATGAAGGCCACTCACTGGTACGCGTACGTAATCAAAACCGAGAAAGGACATCTCTACACCGGGATCACCACCGATCTGGAACGACGTTTTAAAGAACACACTTCCGGGAAGAAAGGGGCCAAGTTTTTCCGGACCTCCGCCCCTTCAGAAATGATCTTCAAAAAGCGCTTCAAGGACCGCTCATCCGCTTCAAAGTTTGAGGCCTCTTTTAAGGCCCTCACTCGTAAGAAAAAGCTGGTATTTCTGGGGTTTGTGAAGGGTCTCTGAACACACCTTGGGAGAACTTTACTAAATCTGAAGGCTACCTTAAGTTTCAGCCGCGAAAGGTCGATACAGCTTTCATGAATCAGGTCCTTGTTTATACCCAAAGGGCGGAATTTCGCTCTTATCTAGATGCTGAATGCCTAAAGATCCGGGAGTGCTTTCCGGTTTTCTACGACACGGTCGACGAGCTCGAAACCATGCTCGATATTTTTCCCAAGCTCGATGTACTTGTGATCGATGCGCCTTCCGATAAATCTGACCTCCAGAGGCTTTCCGGCTTTGTGGACGGAAGGAAAGATCAGATCACTCACATGATTCTGATTTCTGACAAGGATTCCCCCGGCTTCTCGAAAGTTTTTCACTCATCTGACTGGCCTTCGCTCCTTCAGCATCTAAAAGATATTCTCGGCGAGAAAGAAGAAACGAAAGAGGGTTATGTCGGTATTCCCCTGGACTGCTTGATCCATTTTAAAGTTATGCCGTTTCCGCTTTTCCTCCAGCTCTCACCCGGAAAATTCATCAAGCGCATTCCCGCGTTTGAAGCGATGGATGTTGATGTCCTGGAGAGTTACCGCTCCCGCGGTGTGAAAGAATTGTTTTTTGAAAGACGCTTCGGAAAAGACTTCGCCAATATTCTCATGAACAACATGATCAATCGGGTGGAGATGGACTACGACACCCCGGAGGCCAAAGAGCAGGCGACAAGTGAAGTCTTCGGCACGGTTCGGGACATTGTTGCTTCCATCGGTCTTAAACCGCGGGTGATTGAGCTTTGTGAAACGCTCATGAATCAGGTGATCGATGATGTCCAGAAAGGGAAGGGAATTCAGGCCATCAGTTATCTGCAAAATCTTCGGTCGAAACCCGAGCTTGATCTCAATTACCGGATGATCCAGCTCACATCTTTTATCGCCACTCAGATCCTTGATGGACGCTCGCGCGCTCATAAGCAGGAAGAGATTAAGAGCGTTATCACTTCAGCCTTCTTCAGCGATATGTCGCTGAAAAATCCTGAACACCTTCATTACCGTCATCATCAGGATATCACTCTTCTCCCGGAAGAAGAGAGAGAAGAAATCAAATGGCATGCTTCGCTTTCCGCCTCCATGGTGGAGCTTAACAAGATCGGAAATGCTGAGTCGGTGTATATCATCCGCCAGCACCACGGTGACCTTTTCGGGACCGATATTCCGGTCGGGGTCCACGCTGATCTTCTGGATCTCTCGAAATGTCTTTTTGCCAGCCAGGAACTCGCTTACGCCCTCCTGACCCATCCTCAGGATAATCTCTGGAAGGTCTTCCAGGAGGTCTTCCGGGCCCATAAGGGGACTCCATTGGAAGAGTATCTGGCGATTTACGAGGGAAGTTTCCTGAACTACGTGAAAGAATCGGCCTGATCAGCTCTGTAAGAAATACCCTTTCATTGTCAGAGTCCTTCGGGGAGATTAAATTCCCCCCAAATGAACTTTGACCCAAAAGAGCTGCCAATTACGGCCTGGCTCCCTACTACCAAAAAAGAAGCAGAAAAGCGCGGCTGGGACGAGCTGGATGTGGTCTTGATCACGGGCGATGCTTACGTGGATCATCCCGCGTTCGGTGCTGCAGTCATGGGCCGGATCTTCGAATCATTGGGACTCAAAGTTGCCATCATCGCCCAGCCTAACTGGCGCGACGATCTTCGTGACTTCAAGAAATTCGGTAAGCCGAAATATTTTTTCGCTGTGACTTCCGGAAACATGGACTCCATGGTGAACCGGTATACCGCCGCAAAACGCATGCGTTCGGCAGATGCCTATACTCCAGGTGGGTCAACGGAGTACCGGCCGGATTATGCCGCCACTGTTTACTCGCAAGCGCTGAAGAAACTCTATCCCGAAGTGCCGGTTCTGCTCGGCGGAATCGAGGCCTCTCTCAGAAGAGTCACTCATTACGATTTCTGGTCGGATAAGCTCATGCCGAATATCCTCACCATGAGTGGGGCGGACCTTCTCGTCTATGGAATGGGGGAGCAGCCCATCCGCGATATCGTGAAATATATCCTGCGCGGAACTCCGTTCTCTAGTCTCAGGACTATTCCGCAGACGGCATTTCTCATGGAAGGGGATGAACTCCCGAAAAATAAGCAGTGGAATACCATCGAACTCACTTCACACGAAGAGTGCCTGGTAGATAAGAAGAAATACTCAAAGAACTTCATGCATGTTGAAGTGGAGAGTAATAAGCAATTCGCCAAACGTCTCATTCAGAAAGTGGAAGGGAAGACCCTCGTTATCAATCCTCCTTATCAGACCATGACGGAAAAAGAGATCGATGCCTCGTTTGATCTTCCTTTTACCCGTTTGCCGCATCCGAAATACAAAGACCGGGGACCGATATCCGCGTTTGAGATGATCAAGTTCTCGGTGAATACTCACCGCGGTTGTTTCGGTGGATGCAGTTTCTGCACGATCTCGGCCCATCAGGGGAAGATGATCGCATCACGCTCGAAAAACTCGATCATGAAAGAAGTTGATGAGATCGTGAAAATGCCTGACTTCAAGGGCTATCTTTCTGATCTCGGCGGACCGTCAGCGAACATGTATCAGATGAAAGGAATCGATCAGAATCTCTGCGATAAGTGTGCCGCTCCTTCGTGCGTTTTCCCGCAGATTTGTCATAACCTCGACACCAATCCGCAAAAGATGACTGAACTCTACCAGGAAGTCTCAAAGCACCCGAAAGTGAAGAAGGCGTTCGTGTCTTCGGGTCTTCGTTATGATCTCATGTTTGATCCTCGTTCGACTCATCCGAAAGAAGATGAAAACTATGTTGAACAACTTGTTACTCATCACGTTTCCGGTCGCCTCAAGGTGGCACCTGAACATACGGAAGATGAAGTTCTGAAATTTATGCGGAAGCCGGCCTTCCATTATTTTGAGACATTCAAGAAGAGGTTCGAAGAAGTCTCGAAGAAAAAGAATTTGAAGCAGGAAATTATCCCGTACTTCATTTCCAGTCATCCGGGGTGTACTCCGGAAGACATGGCAAAACTCGCCGTGAAAACGAAGACCCTGGGATATAAGCTCGAGCAGATCCAGGACTTTACACCCACTCCCATGACCGTTGCCACAGAGATTTATTATTCCGGCTTTCACCCCTACACGCTGAAGCCCGTGAAAACGGCCATCACTCTCGATGATAAGACCAAACAACGTAGTTTCTTTTTCTGGTACAAACCGGAAAACAAGACCTTCATCCGTAATCATCTGTCCAGGATGAAGATGTTCGATACGATGAAAGATCTTTTCGGCTGAGAATTTATTCTTCCTGAAATTCCTACACAGTTACTCCTCAGAATGTTCCCGCCTTGTTAGGTTCCGGCCAATCAAAGGAGCCTCTATGAAAATTCTGATCACCGGATTAGTCGTGGGACTGATTCTTTCTCTGTCGCTTTCGGCCGTGGCCTCATTCTGAAAATGAGACTTCTACTTGTCCTGATTTTTCTTTCGGAGTCTGCTGTGGCAGCTGAACTCAGCTGTAAGGCCTCACTCAATGGAGAAGAGATTCTTCAGGACAAGATTGAAGTCATTGTTGGATAGGCTGGGTGAAGGGGAGCTCAATCTTTCCTGTCGCCTGGCCGGCAAAGTCCTTCCTTAATCGCTTTCACAACTTTCTCATCTTCAAATTTAAAAACATAAGTGCAGTTTATCCGCCGCCCGCCGGTCCAGGGATAGCAATCAATCACGGCACACTTGGCAGGAGTCGGGAGGGGATCGGTGTCCCGGTAGGTAACTCGGTTGTTCTCAGTCTTGGGAGTCAGGTCCGCAAATGCTCTTTCAACTTCGTTCCGGCTTTTACCAATCCAAATTTCCATGTTTGAAGGCAATGGTTCTTTCACACTCCTGCACGAAGTGAGCAGGAAACATGCTAGAACCCGGACAATTATTAATCCTGGAGATTTGATGAAATTCACACTTATTGCTATCCTGATTTTTTCGTCCCTGTCATCATTCGCTGTCCCTGTCTCGAAAGAAGCTTCGATGGTCAGTCGCGTCCTCGTGAATAGCCCGGAAGTTGTTGCCAAGCTCAATCAGGCGGGGATCACCACGCTGACCGATATCAAGTCAATAACAATCAAGCCAGGTGTCACGAAATATGTCCTTAAATATGGACGGTTTTGTGAGTGCATCCCGGCCACTGCGGTAGTAACCGTGCTGGAAGATGCGACACCGACTTATGCTGACGGCCTTCCCGAATATCAGTCAGATGTTCAGATCGTAGAAGAGCAAGTCAATCCTTAACACTTCGGGTGAGAAGAGTTATAGTCCCTGGATATGACAACTCTTCTCACGCTTCAGAATCTTTCCCTTCATTATCCGCATAAGACGATCTTTAAAGATGTCACGTTCACCCTGAACCAGGGTGATAAGATCGGTGTTCTGGGGCTTAACGGTCACGGAAAATCCTCGCTCTTCAAGGTCATTGCCGGACTTGTAACTCCTGATACGACGGTTCCTCCTTTCATCTACGATAAGAATAAGGATTTCTCCTTCTTCTATGTTCCGCAGGAACTCCCGGCGCTCGCCGACTGGGACATTGAAAACTATTTTTACGAGTTCTATCCCGTCATGCGCGAGCTGAAGAAGAAACTCAACGTGATTGATGAGAAGCTCTCACTGGGTGAAGGTGATTTTGAAAAGCTCGTCAATCAGCAGTCTCATATCTATGACGAGCTGACGAAGCTCGGTGAGGACAAGGTGCACGCCCAGTACGTCAGCTATCTGAAATTTTTTGGCGTGGAAAATCTTGGCCGCCAGATGATTACTCTCTCCGGTGGAGAGCAGAGAAAGATCGCTCTCTCGCTGGGACTTTCCGCTCCCCAGGAGCTCATCCTGTGGGATGAGCCAACCAACCACCTTGACCTTGAAACGATCGAAGACTTTGAAGATGAGCTGCAGGGATCACGTAAGACATTCATGATCATCTCCCACGACAGAAGCTTACTGAATAATGTCGTTGACCGGATCATTCATATCCAGCAGGGAAAACTTCGTTCATTCAGCGGAACGTATGAACAGTATCTGGATTTCCTTATTGAAGACCAGAAACGCCGTGAAAAAGAACTCGATAAACTCTCGAACTATAATCGAAGAGAAACGGCCTGGATCAGACGAGGGGCGAAGGCCAGAAGAACGAAATCCAAAAAGCGTATCGAAGACTACAGCACCCTCAATAAAGCGATTCAGGACCTGAAGGCCCAGGCCCACAAGTCGGTGTCACTTAATCTTCAGGCCTCCGGAAGAAAAACCAAGATTCTGGTGAAGGCTGAGGACCTTGGGCTCAAGTTCGGTGAGCGCGAGCTCTTTAAGAACCTCAATTTCTCGATTGCTAAGGGTGACAAGATTGCGCTGATGGGAAGAAACGGAACCGGGAAGAGTTCTCTCCTGAAGATCATCCTGGGAGAGCTCGAACAGACTTCTGGCAAGGTCACGACTCCCGAGTCTCTCGACGTAGGATACTTCTCACAAAAGCGTGAGGCGCTGAAGGATAATGAAACCCCGTGGACCATGATCGGTGAGGGGATCGATTTCGTGATCTCTAACACCGGAGACAAGCGTCACGTGGCAAGTTACCTCGAGAATTTTCTTTTCTCGTCTGATGAGATCAAGCGTCCCATTCATACTTTCTCAGGCGGTGAAAAGAACCGGCTCCAGCTTGCCCAGTTCATGAAACATGCCCGTGATATTTGGATCTTCGATGAGCCGACCAACGACCTCGATCTTGAGACTATCGGAATCCTGGAAGAGGAACTTCGTACCTACGAAGGCGCTCTTATTATCGTGGGCCACGACCGAAGTTTTATCGATAACGTAACCGATAAGTGCTGGGTCCTTCACGAAGGACAGCTCGAGAAATTCGAGGCAGGATTCTCCCAGGCGCAGTTGTTCCTTGAGGCGATTCATCTGGAAGAAGAGCTGAAAAAGAAAACCCCGCCGCCTGAAGCGAAGAAAGCTGATTCCAATCGCATGAGTAACAAGGAAAGAAACCGGTACAATGAATTGGGTCCGGAGATTGAAAAGCTCGAGGCCCGGATCGCCAAAGTGAAGGCCGAACTGGCCGCTGTCGATTACGCTAAGAACTACGACAAAAAGAAAGTCCAGGAATCACAGGATTTACTCGATTCGCTGGATAAGCGTCTGGAAGGCCTCTTTGAAGAATGGGCGGAGCTCGAAACCAAGCTCTAGGGAATATGAAAAAGGGTCATCTTCTTATCATCGACGACGAATCACATCTCCTGAATGTGCTTTCATTCATGCTGGGCCCGCATGCCGAAAAGGTGTCACTCGCCGGGAATGCGCCCGATGCCCTTAAAGTCCTGGATTCCCAGACAGTGGATTGCATCCTTTGTGATATTAATCTTCCCCGCATGAGCGGACTCGATATTCTGAAGATTGTCCGCGCGAAAGGCCTGAAGACGGCATTTATTTTTTTTACCGCCGATAACCGTCACGAAGTTGTTCATGAAGCTGTAAAACTCGGCGTGACGGGATATTTTTTCAAGCCCCAGTTTAATGGCATCGAAGAAGCGATTAAGGCCGCCCTCAACGATCTTCCTTATGAAGTGGATCCCGCCAGTGAATTCGGGAAACTGCTTCTCGCGTACAAGTCTTAAATTGTTCGCAGTTAAATGAGGACAATTTTAGAAAATAATTATTCTTTCCCCTGTGCAGAATTTTTAACGCCTACCGTGCTGGATCTTTAAAATTCTGGATTTACCTATCTAGATCCTTAGCGCGTTTTTTGAATCGCTAAGAACGTATGTCAAATAAGCCTGATCAATTAGAATTGATCCCTCCCTATTGCCCCAATAGCCGGTGCTTGTTTCATATCGGAACAGAATCAAAGTTTTATGTAAAAAATGGTTGGGCG
>JAKFFP010000011.1:0-19314 GCA_036675045.1 Bacteriovoracales bacterium
TTTTTCTCTGCTCTTCATTTCCGAATTCTTTCAGGATCGATTGGACCATGCTCGACACGGATACGGTGACGGCATAGGGAACAGAAGTCTTCGCGACCTCCTCGAGCACCAGACAGTAGTCTGCATAGGTGAGACCAGCTCCGCCGTATTCCGTCGGAAGTGTCACACCAGTAACACCGTAATCGCCGAGACCCTTGAAGATTTCCATCCGGAACTTTCCTTCGTGATCATCGTGCTCCATAAGAGGTTCGATGTTTTCACGACAGAATTTTTTTAAGCTCTGGATTAATTCTTTCTGAAAGTCATTCAAGCGAGGGCCTCTCTTAAAAGGTTTCGGGCGATGATCATGATCATCACTTCGTTGGTTCCCGCGCCGATCTCGTTGAGCTTGTTGTCTCTCATCATTCGCTCGAGCGGGAATTCTCTTGAGTAGCCATAACCGCCGTGAAGCTGGATGGCATCGAGTGCAATCTTCGTCGCCATTTTCGGAAGCTGGAGCTTAACCGCAGAGGCGAGGGTGTTTGATCTCTGGCCGTGATCGTACTCATAGCAGACAGTGTAGAGCATCCGGCGCATGGCCTCAGTCTCAGCATACATTTCGGCGATCATCTTCTGGATGAGCTGGAAGTGAGCGAGGTTTTTTCCGAACTGCTTTCTCTCGCCGGAGTACTTGATACACTGATCAAGGCACGCCTGCGCGATACCGAGAGAGATTCCGGAGATGGTGATTCTTTCGATCTCGAGGTTCTTCATCATGTGAATGGTGGAGTCACCTTCTTCGCCCACCCGATTAGCGAGAGGGATTTTCGTTTTCTGGAAAGAAAGCTCACCCGTTGGTGAAGATCTCATACCCATTTTGTGAATTTCTTTTGAGACCGAGTATCCCGGCATGCCTTTTTCCGCAATGAAGGTCGTGAGATCTTTTTTCCCGGGTCCAGTTCTGGTGTAGAGATAAATAATGTCCGCGCACTGGGCATTGGTGATCCACATTTTATTTCCGGTAACGGAATAAAAATCACCTTCACGCACGGCCTTGGTCTGCATGCCGACAGCATCAGATCCGAATTCAGGCTCCGACATTCCCATGCAACCGATGTGTTCACCACTTGCTAACTTCGGCAGATATTTTTCTTTCTGTGCCTGGGATCCATTGTTACTTAAATTGTTTACGCAAAGAATGGTGTGAGCAAGATAGGAGAGGGTGAATCCCGCATCTGCTTTTCCGAATTCTTCCATCACAATCGTGGCCGCTGTTGCCCCCATGCCCGCGCCGCCGAACTCAGGATCCGCGGTAATACCAAGAAGTCACAGCTCACCAACGTGCTTCATGGCCTTCATGTTAAAGGTTTCATCGTGGTCATGCTTTTCGGCGAAGGGAGCGAGCTCCTTCTGGGCAAAATCACGACAGACTTTCTGAATTTCTTTTTCTTCGGGGGTGAAAAACCACATAGACAAATTCCTTTTTTGCGAATCAAAGTCTAACGGATAAATTTGTCTTTGGTCATTGATAATTTTAATACACTTCCCGCATTTTCTTGGGATAAACTAAACCTACAATGCTATTCGCCAGAAGGATTTGATGAACAGTCGCGGAAACGTCGTTTGCCCGGGAGAGCAATGGTTTTTCTATTGGAAAACCTCCGCTGCTCTATGGGAATCTCAGATCCTCGAGCTCCCCAGGGACGAAATCGTCTTTCTCCCTCTTAATTGGGGCTTTCACGCCGAACAGAACACCTGGGACTTCGGAGAAATCCTCCCGGAAAGAGACCTCTTCCGGCTTTCCTCTCTCCTAACGCAGCATGGCCGTAAATTCGCCTGGCTCATGCCTCTCACGCCTTCGCCCTTTTTACCCAACGGGGGAATACCGGTTCCCGCCGCCAGGACCCTCAGTCTTTCAGAATCCGGAACGCATCTGGCCTGCCTGGATCATGAAGGTCGCCTTCACAAAATGTTCTCGTGGTATGAGCCGAAAGTTTTTCAGGCCTGGACCGGATTTCTCGGAGCATTTGGAAAATATATCGCTGAAAGAAAAATTAAAGCTCCAGTCTGGGGCGGGCAATTTTATTTCAAGGATAACGGGCAGCTCGTAACTTTTCTGACTGATACGTCCGTCGCCTTTGAACAGGGCTTCTCACGTTATCTCAAAAAGAATAATCCCGAAGGGATTGAAATCAACGATCCGGCAAAAGAACTTACTCTCAAGAATGAATTCGCCAAGGAAGTGCAGGGATTGTTCTCAGCAACGGCTGAATCGGCGCTCGGTCCTTTCTGGGCCGGAGTCCAGGAGATCTGTGTTCTTGGTTCAAGTCCCCGCGAGACGCTTGAAAGAGGACTTACCGCCGGGAAAACGCAGCTTGATTTTTTCAGGGACATCTTTGAGCTCTTCACCCGGAACACCTGGGTTTCGAGCTGCCTCCTTTCTCACGACGAAAAAAAGGATCTTCTTCCGAAAGCTCTCATTAATCACTTCGGCCAGCATGCTGTGGAAGAGAAATATCATTATCGCGCTCACAGTACTGAGCTCGATCAGGAATGGCGTCCTTATAGTGTGGTGGATGTTGTCGCAAGCGGTGATGACTCGTGGGAAAGAAACGGGCTTCTCCCATTCCTCGAATCAAACTTGCGCTGGCTCTATAACATGCATAAGGAGATTCCCTTCACTCCCGAGGCCATCGAGAACAGTTCGCACAAGATTAAATTTTTCCACGGTGCCAATATGGACCGTACGACATTCGGTCAGATGCTTAAACTCTTTCTTATGGGTCACAAAGTGGTTCTGGATAAGAGCGGACTTACGAATGATCTGGTAAAGCGTCTTGAAGTTTTCTATCTCGAAAATGACCTGAATCTCCAGAACGTGAATTACATGACCAGCATCACTCTTACTGAACTAGGAGAAGGGAAGCTGATCGTTTTCGAAGGTAGTAAGCTCTCGGGAGTAGCGACCACCGAATTCTGGAAAAATATTTTCCGCTTCATCCGGATGACCCTTCCGGAAGTGATCATGGACCGCGAAGTGTTCGGCCTCTGGAACATCCGCGCGACCAGTAGCTCGGATCTCAATTATCTCGATGTGAGAAGGATCAATCTGTACAATCCGACGAGCTACAAGAAATCCGTCACCATCAGGACGCACAAGCATTTTGCCTTCATGAAGATGGTTGATCCTGAGCGCGCACAGGCAAAGTCCACTTCCGATGGTGTACAGGTGGAACTTCTTCCTAACGGGACCGTTGCCCTGGACTTCGGTCACTTCGAGGAGAATTGATGAGTCTGCATCTTATTTATTTCTTTCAGTCCTCTCAGAATCAGAATGAGTCCTGGACTCCCGCGCGCTATAAGGTGGTTCATTTTTTTGGTGATGAAGGTTTTGTCCCGGATGAAAAACTTCGTGAACTGGCCAAGTCCGATCCCAATGCGGATTTCTCTGATCTCACTTTCCTCTCGCTCGACGATCTCAAGGCTTTCGCGGTGAGAGTTTCTGATGACATCGGTGGAGAAAGTGTCCGGCTTCTCTCAGTCCAGGACTACAACATCGGTCTGGACGGGGCCCGGGACATCAGAGAATTGCGCGAGATCTTTGTGAAATTCGGTGAAACCGTTGCGGGAAGCTCTCCCGTGAAGAAAAAAGGTTTATTCGGGAAGCTCTTTTCCTGAAAACCGTCTTAACTTTAAACACCCCCTGAAACTTTGTCGCAATTCCTGAACTAAGAATTACTTTGGTTTATTCTTACTCCATTACCGGAGGACTTATGAAATTTGTCGTGATCTTAGCCGCTCTCATTTCTTTTTCAGCTTTCGCTCAGAATGAGCGACCACTTCGGAAGATTCTCGCGACTCATTCCTGTGAAATGAAAATCGTTCATACGCCGGTAATCTTTGCCAAGGAAAAGATCCGCACTTTATCAAAAGGTCTCATCTTTGCGACAAACGAATGGAGTGCTTCCCTCCGTCGCCTGAAAGTAAACCGCACGATGAAAATTCACGCCATCACGGCCAAGCACATCCTGATGGATGATTCCTCGATCGCCTCGGTCTGTGTATTGGACGTAAAAACCCGGAAATGTGATAAGCAAATGGAGTCGCTGACTATTTCGCAAATAGAAGAAAAGTCAGGGAAAAACGTCAAAATCAAGTGCTCCCGGGATTCGGTGACGGATATCTGATTTCACCACCAGGGCATTCTTTTCAGGTAGGGTCCTTTACCCTTGCCAGACGAATACCTGTCCCTTAGAAAAGGGACTGTGAAACCCTCATTTTTTGATCTTACCCATGATGATTTGAAAGCCGTTCTCAAAGAGAAAGGCTTTTCACCATTTGGTGCGACCCAGATCTTTGACTGGGTCTACAAGAAATGGGTTTTTGATCCGGCCGAGTGGTCAAACGTCTCGAAATCCTCCCGCGAATTTCTCACCGAAAATTACGACATGTCACTTCTCAAGATCGTCTGGAACGGTCTCTCGAAAGATGGCACCAGAAAATTCCTGGTGAAGATGACCGATGGTCAGACGGTTGAAACAGTTGCGATTCCCGCGCGTGAGAGACTCACACTTTGCGTCTCTTCGCAGGTGGGGTGTGCCGTTGGTTGTACTTTCTGCCATACCGCCACTCAGGGTCTAAAGAGACACCTGAAGCCTGGTGAAGTCGTCGGTCAGTACATCGCGGTTCAGGACTGGCTTAATAAGAACGTTGCGACTTCAGAAAAACTCACGAACATCGTTTACATGGGTCAGGGCGAGCCACTTCATAATTACGAAAACATGAAGAAGGCGACTCAGATTTTCATGCAGGAAAATGGTTTGGGCCTTGGTCAGAGACGTATCACGCTTTCTACTTCAGGGCTTGTCCCTGCCATTGAAAAGCTCGCGACCGACTTCCCGACAGTGAACATTGCCATTTCTCTTCACTCGGCCAGAAATGACGTCCGCACGGAACTCATGCCGATCAATAAGGTCTATGACCTCGAAAGACTCTTCAACGCCATTAAGCAGATTCCTCTCAAGGCCCACAGACGGATTACTTACGAATATCTTCTCGCCGCCGATATCAATGATACCCAGGAAGATGTGGAAGCTCTGGCGAAGTTACTCAATCCCAGAGAATCAAAGATCAATCTCATTCCTTTCAATGAATACCCTGGTTCAAAGTACAAGCGTCCTACGGAAGCGAAGATCATGTGGTTTCTGGATCAGATGATTAAGAAGGGATTTACGTGCACGATCCGCACGACGAAGGGAACTGATATCCTCGCCGCGTGCGGACAATTGAAGAGTGAGTTCGAGAAAGTGAATCTCTGGAAAAAAGATTCAGGTCCGGTCGTTATTCCGAGTATTGCCAGTAGCGTACTTCAGAATCAGACTCAGACTCCTCGCTAGGCGACTCAGTCCTTTCGACTTGTTTCTTTTTAAATTTTCCACCTGCAACTTCACGTTTTAAATCCTGTTCAGGTTTTTCAACCTTGAAAGATTCAACGTCATTCATGTTCTCCTGAACGACAGGAGACTTAGCGTAAGTGAAACTTACCCATGAAAGTGCGGCCAGAAGGATGATATTTTTCATCATAAGCATTTCCTCATATCGGGTCCTCCATGGACCCCATTATCTCATCGGATATCCCAAATAAAAATGAAGAGCCCGGATTTCAGGGACTTGACGCGCAACAAATGGTGTTTAGTTATTACAAAGTAAGAGGATTTTGGATGACGAGAACGGTTTATTAGGAGAGTTTAACTCAACTATTAGTCAGAGTTATAAGTAGGTCATTTTTGAAATACTTTGCTGCGGTCCTCACAAGCTTCTTGATTCTTCCAACGGCCTTTGCCGTTGAGGCCTATTTTAATCACAATACCCGATCGCAGTATAAAGACCCTTACCGCGGAATTACCCGTCAGGGTGACAACCTGGAAGCGGTCATCGTCCGTAAAATCAAGACCGCCAAAGTTTCAGTTCATCTCGCGGTTCAGGAGTTAAGGCTTCCATCCGTGGCCCTGGCACTTGCAGATAAAAAGAAAGAAGGCGTGGACGTAAAAGTTGTCATTGAAAATGACTACAATTTCGATGTTCTTCACCCGAAGCCGGGAACGTCTGCCGATGAAGAGGGAACAGATAATCGTGACCTCCGGAATTTTGTGGACGCCAATGAGAACGGAAAACTCGAAGTCTCAGAGCTTGAAAGCAGAGACGCCATTTACATCCTTAAAAAAGCGAAAGTTCCTCTGATTGATGACAAATCGGACGGCTCTTCCGGCTCATCTCTCATGCACCATAAGTTCATCGTGATTGACGGGAAAACCGTTGTCATGAGTACGGCGAACTTCACTTTAAGTTGTGTCCACGGTGATTACTCGACGCCAGCTTCCCGGGGAAATCCGAACTCGTTGATTGTGGTGGATTCAGTTCAGCTGGCGAGAGCATTCGCTGAAGAATTCAGCATCATGTGGGGAAAAAAATTCGGCCAGAAAAAGCCTTACCGCGGACCACAGGTCTTTACGATTGGTTCATCTAAGATCACGGTGCAATTCTCTCCGACCAGTAAAACCATTCCTTACGAGAAATCAACAAACGGTCTCATTGCTCAATACATGAAGAAGGCCACGCGCTCTTTCAAGGCGGCCCTGTTTGTCTTCTCAGAACAGAATCTGGCAGACACGCTCGAGAAAAGACATAACGCCGGCGTTGACGTGGGTGTGATCATCGAATCGAGATTTGCTTACCGCGAATATTCAGAACTTCTGGATATGCTGGGAGAAGAAATGCTCGGTCTGAATTGCCGGCCAGTTCTCAACAATCGTCCCTGGAAGCGCCCGATTCGTGATGGTGGTATGGCCGTTCTTCCGGGCGGGGACAAGCTTCACCACAAGTACGCTGTGATCGACGGGAAATATACATTGGTTGGTTCACACAATTGGTCGGATTCTGCCAACGTCGGAAACGATGAGACCTTCCTTGTCATCGAAAATACTTCAATCTCTGACTCCTATACGCAGGAATACGAAAGACTCAAGCGGAATGCGACTCTGGGTCTCACCCCGAAAGCGGAAGCCGACATCCAGAAGCGCAAAGACAACTGCGCCCGGAAAGGTCTGCTCTAAACCGTTTATTTTCCTTTTTTTCCTAACATTCGCTATACTTAAGCTCTGAAATCCATTGGAAGGAGTTTCCCTTGAGCCGCGAACGTTCTAAAGGCATTGTCGGGATTTTTATCCTGGTTACTGTCCTCTTTTTCATCTTCATTGTTTTTGCTTTCTACACTGTTTCCCAGCTTAGGGAATCGAGTTCGATGGGCGAAAGCCTTCTCGATTCTTCGAAGAACGCCGCGATCGCGGTGATTCCTATCGAAACTGAGATCATGGAATCGAAGAAGACGGTGGAAATGCTTCTTTCTGCGGAAGAAGACAAAGAAATTAAGGCCATCATTCTCCGCATTGATTCTCCCGGTGGGGCAGTTGCTCCGACCCAGGAAATCTACGAGGAAGTCAGACGCATTGATAAAATCAAGCCGGTCTATTCCAGCTTCGGGTCAGTGGCCGCATCAGGTGGTTACTATATCGGAGCAGCTACGAGAAAAATCTATGCCAATGCCGGAACACTCACCGGCTCCATTGGTGTGATCATGCAGATGGCGGACCTTTCGGAACTCTTTGCCTGGGCAAAATACAAACAGGAAACCATCAAAGCGGGACGCTACAAGGATATCGGAAATCCCGGCCGCCCGATGACTCCGGAAGAAAGAGACTTTCTCACAAGACTTCTCGCGGGAACTCATCAGCAGTTTAAAGATGATATTGTTGCCGTTCGCGGAAAGAGACTCAAAGTTGATATCAACGAACTCGCTCAGGGTCAGATCTTCCACGGCTCAGAAGCTAAAGAGATGGGACTGGTGGATGAAATCGCGGGTCTCTGGACAGCTGGCAGACAGATTCACAAAGACCTGAAGCTCAAAGGAAAGTTCGGACTTCGTTTCATGAAGCCTCAGAGAAAGCGCTTCTCTTTTGCCGAGTTTATGCAGGACACAGAAGACACGCTTTCTTCTATCCGCGGAAAACTCGAAACAAAAACGACTCCGTCGTATCTGTTTAAACTGGGTAAATAATGGATTATGCCTTTCTCTTAGATTGGGGAAAAGATAATGCCCTGACCGTTCTGGCAGTGGGGATTACACTCGTCCTGATTTATCACTATGTGATCGAAAGAGATAAAGCGGTCAAGCTTTCAAAAAAATATCGGAATTCAATTTTTGAAGCTCAGTCACGGATCTTCCTCAATGCCACTCAGTACCTCATCGAAGGGAATAAGGATCTCGCGATCAAGGAATTCCTGAACGCAGTAGACCTTAACCGGGAAACCATCGATACCTACTTCGCTCTCGGTGGTCTCTTCCGCTCAAACGGAGAGATCGAAAAAGCGATTTCAATTCACCGCTCACTGATCGCACGTGAAAGTATCTCTGAATCAACCAGACTCCAGGCCCTGAAGGAACTCGCTCTTGATTTTGATAAGGGCGGATTTGTTGATAAGGCGATTGAGACTTACAAGGATGTTTTGAAGATCAACCGTGATCAGCAGGATGTGATCCAGTCTCTTTGTCGGATCTATGAGGATATCGAAGACTGGGATCAAGCTTACAATTACCGGATCATGCTCTCTAAAGTCGGGCAGGAAAACCAGTCCGAGACCATCTCTCACATCCTCGTACAAAAGGCGCGCGCACTTTTTGAGGCCGGACAATTCAAGGCCTGCGCGGAAGAGCTTGAAGACGCTTTCCGTTTTGCTCCGTCAGTCTCGGCGAAGATTTTAAGGCTTCGCCTTTATCTGGTCCTCGGGCAGATGGAAAACGCCAAAGGGCTTCTGCTTGAACTTCTGAAAGAGCATCCCATGTACGCGACGTTCATTTTCGGCTCGATGGAAAATTTCAAACAGAAACTTCCCCAGCACGACGAATACAAAGCCCGCCTCGCGGAACTGAAGACTTACTTCCTCGGTCTCATGGACGTTGATCTCATGAGTTCACCGTCAGTAGTTCTCTCCAAGATCCGTTTGCTGAAGGACCAGGCCCGGACCACTGATGCGTTCGAGCTTCTCGATCACTGGATGAAAAATCACGGACACAGCGATGTGCTTCGGGTGGAATACATCAAGATCCTGATTGAAGTAGGGAAGGTCGAGGAGGCGCTGGGACAAACCAAGAGTCTCCTGAATAATCTTCACTCATCACTTACCCGTCACTTCTGCAGTCAGTGCGGGTATAACTCAGATGAAATTTTCTGGAGATGTCCTCAGTGTCACAACTGGGAAACAATCCAGTTCCGCTGGAAGGTGTAAGATGAAATTCATTTTCCTTCTTCTCTTCGCTTTCTCTGCCCATGCGGAAACCAAGGCCACCGATGAAAGGATGGTCGGCGTCTTTTACATGAAGCCGCTTTTGGGTCATGTTCATCAGTCTGCCATGAAGGAATCTGCCAGTCTCACGACCATCCAGTGCGCTCACCCGGTTAAAGTTTATGAAAGTTCAAAGGTTCAGACCGATCCAAGCTGGGCCTATGTTGAAGTCGCTGACCACCGGGGATTTATTCTCAAAGAATACTTATCTGAAAAAAGACCTGAATGCTTTCAGGGAAAATATCCCAAGTTCTATGATTCCTTAAATCTTGATCTCGCTGAACTCTATTATTGGGGACGACTTTATGATCACTACATTCAAGGTCACACTCGCGTCCATTAGCCTGATCCTGGGGATGACAGCTTTTGCTGCTTCTTCAAAACTTCAGGAAGAAAAAGAACTCGAGCTGGTGAATTTCAAAAGTGTGAAGAAAGTCCTGCAGAAGGACGGTCTTTCCGAGTCTGTAAAACTCCAGCAGAAGAGAGTTCAGGCGATGAAAAAAGAGCAGGGCGTAGTGGAGAAATCCCGCTACAGTTACCCGACCCAGGATGAACTATGGGGATTTATCTCGGAATACTGGCTGGTGAAAAATGCTCAGCTGCTCCAATGGGATTTTCAGAAACCGGATTATGGCCTCGATAAGTCTTTTAGTTCTATCCTTGAAGGCCTGGGTTTTTATCAAAAGAAATTCAAAATCCTGCTTCTCAACAACCCATCGATTGTTCGGGCCGGTCTTCCAGGAAGTGAGGGCGAGGTCATTCTCCTCCTTTCCGTACCTTTTATCCGCTCACTCGACCTGAGTAAGCTCGAGATTTCCCTTTTTCTCCTCGAGGATTTTTTCAGGCTGGAGCAGGGATATTTCAAGGCCGCGGTTGAAACAGAGAAACTCAAGACTCTGCCCGGTACCAGCTTTCACGGTAAAAAACCCGATATGGCCCTGATCCAGGAAGTGATCAAGAAGTATGACCAACAGGTTAATGAGAAGGGTTTTACTTTCCAGCAGCAGTTTGAAGTCACAAAAAAAATGGATAGCTTCCTTAAATCAAATCCTGAGCTCTGGAACGTATACTTCAGGCTTCTGGGGAAGATTGATCGCATGGTGAAAACAAATCACCAGTATAAGGATTACGTGAAACTTTATCCTTCGCCGGAAATGCAGGTGAAGTGGCTTTCTCCTCCGGATAAAGTGCTGTGAGCGACGGAAATCTTTTTAAAAACATCCGGTATTATGCCTCTTACCAGTTACTCTATGTGGTCCTGGTCGTTATCCTGTCATCCATTGGTGCTTTTTTCCACTTTCTGTTGAACCACGAGATCTCAATCGTCGAGGCCTGGCTTCACAATAACAGCTGGGAAATCCTCATTACTTCCAAACTCATTTCACTGTACCTTCTCAACAAATGGTTTTCGATGAGGCTGTACCAGCTGAAATCCATTCGTGAGCTGGTGAAAGAACTCGTGAGCTGGCCCCATCCCGAGGCGATCGTCGTGCCGGTGTTCATGACCCTTGGTTATCTCTCAATCGCGAAAGTGGATCTCGTGCCGCAGAACCTCGGATACTGGTACTATCACTTCGCCTCTTTCATCGGGCTTTTCCTTTTCTTCGGAGTGGAATTTATCGTCATCGCTTATCTCGATGATGTGCTGAACCAGAAAGAAAATCCAAACCGATTAATTTTAGGCCTCTCATTTACGGCCCTGTTCGTTTTCGCCTACCGGATGAGTGTTCCTGATTATTATGGGCTCCTGCCGTTTGTGATTCTTTCTTTTTCATCTCTCATGTACCTCTCCGGACAATCTTTCAGGAGCTGGAGTAACGTGGTTTGTTTTCTCCTCCTGTTCGTTGCCCCTATGGGCGCTGTTTTCGGACTGGATCCGGTGTGGGGAAGTGATTTCTCACCGGCAAGAGTGATGACGAAATTAAGCCCGCCTTTTCTCGCGGCAATTTGGATGATATCTTTTTCGTATTACAAATATAGGCTCCGGCTCCTGGACTATGGCAGGAAGCTACTTACCCTAAGGTGACATTCATGCATGGTGGATTGAACATTTGGCAGATTCTCTGGGAATCTGGCGTGGTCGTTAAGATCGTACTTATTCTTCTTGTCCTCGCTTCGGCGTTGTCATGGACGATCATCTGGCAGAAGTGGCAGCAGCTTAAAACTGTCTCTGAGGCCAATCAGAAATTCGCGCAATTTTTTAAGTCGAGCACATCCATTGCGGACATCAATCGTGAAGCAACTGAAAATCACGAAAGTACCATGAGCCTCATGTACCGGAAGGGTTATGAGGAGCTCAATAAAGTGAGCGAGAAACTTTCTGCAACCGGAAAGGGAAACATCGCCCAGCACTTTTCTCAGCACGGCTTCCAGCCGCTGGAGAGGGCACTCAAGTCCGGTTACAACAATGCCAATGAAAGAATGGAATTCAGAGTCGCAACGCTCGCGAGTATCGGCGCTATTACTCCCTTCATCGGTCTTTTCGGGACGGTATGGGGAATCATTGACGCTTTCTCCGGACTGGCGTCAGGTGGAGGAAGCATCGAAGCAGTCGCTCCCGGTATCGCTGAAGCACTCGTTGCGACTGCGGTAGGACTGGCGGCTGCGATCCCGGCGGTTTGGTTTTATAACTATTTCAATAACCAGATCGTTCGCATTAACTCACAGATGGAATCTTTCTCTCAGGAGTTTTTGAACCTGATTGAACGCTCAATCCTCATCAAGAAGGACTAAGAGACATGGGAATGCAAATGGGTTCGGGAAAGAAAGGTCCTATGTCCGAGATCAACGTGACTCCCCTTGTGGATGTCATGCTGGTTCTGCTCGTGATCTTTATGGTAACTGCGCCCATGATGTTTTCCGGAATCGATCTCAAGCTTCCAAAGACCCAGAAAATTAATAATGTGGGACTTCGTCCGGAACTTGTTATTCTTTCCATCACCGACGCGGAGAAATTCTTCCTCGGTAAAAACGCTGTTCCCAAAGAACAGCTCATCGCTAATATCCAGAAGCAGTTCAAGGCGAGTAAGACCGATGTCCTCTATCTTCGTGCAGACTATAACCTGAAGTATGAGAAAGTGGCGAAGCTCATTGCCGCCCTTAAAAAAGCGGGAGTAAGTAATATTGCGCTCGTCACAGAAGTGGAGAAGGTTCCGTAGTGGTCGATATCGAGAGTAATTCCACATTCACGAAGAAATTCCTGATCTCATGCGCAGTTCACGGATGCCTTCTTCTTCTTGCCGCCACTGTCGGCAAGTTTGTGGGTACGATCTGGAAAACCAATGACATTGAGATCATCCGTTCCTCCGTGCGCGTGGATGTGGTGGGAATGCCGAAGTTCACCGTCCAGGAATTAAAAGAGATGGAGAGAAACGCCGTCGATCTTCCGAAAGAACCGGAAGCGGTGAAATCTCCGGATAAAGTTGAGGCCGTGAAAGAAGCTGATGATGTCATCAATAAAGACGATCTCGTCATCCAGGAAGCTGCCAAAGAAAAAGAAAAGAAGAAAAAGAGCTTCCTAAATTCACTTTCCGATTACGCGAAAAAAGAAGTCAAAAAAGATACGAAGAAGGGATCAAAAGACGGGAAGTCGAATGAAAACCTGAAAGCACTCGTCATTGAAGGAAACCGTCTTTCCCAGGGAACGGCGCTCACCGGTGATTATTCCGATGAGGCAAATTCCGAGTTCGGCGGATACGTCCAGACTGTACCCGGAGCTGTCCGGCAACACTGGAAGCTTCCCTCATATCTCCTGGATAAAGATCTCCGTTGCCGCATAAAAATTTATCTTTCTGCCACTGGAGCGCTCCTTAAAACGGAGCTCGTAGAATCCTCCGGCGCACCGGAATTCGATGCCAGGGCAGAAAAAGCTATCCGTGATACGAATTTCCCCAAACCGTCTGAGTCGGTGGGTAAGAGACTTACCAGTTCCGGCATCATCTTAGGATTTCCTCTATGAAAATGATTAACTTTCTTCTCGCACTTCTCGTTCTTACCTCTTTCGGCGCTTTTGCCCAGGACGCCGTGATCGCTGTCGGAAAAGCGGAACAGGTAAAAGATAAGCTCGTTATCGATGATCCGGAGATGACGGGGCTGAACGGCGACCAGAAACGACTCGCTAGTGAACTCACGGAAATTCTCAGGAATGACTTTGCTTTTTATAAGCACAAGTTTGAAACGATCGAGTATTTCGACAAAGGTAAAAAGAGCTATTCAAGTCCCACGCTGGAAAAGTGGAAGGGACATGGGCTTACTTATTTCATCGCTTCTTCAGCCGGTGTCAGCGGCGGGAACGTCGAGGCCCGTTATAAGGCGTATTCCATTCTGACCGGACGTGAAATCTTCTCGGCATCATTTAAAGTGAGTAACGAGAGCCTCAGGAATTCGGCCCACGCCATCGCTGATTCCATCTACCGTGCGATGACCGGAAAACCCTCGATCTTCAATTCGAAGATTGTTTTTGTTTCCGATCGCACGACCACGAACAGAAAGGACATCCAGAAAGAGCTTTACCTCATGGATTTTGACGGCAGAAGAGTGGAAAAACTCACGAACTTCAAGTCGGTCGTGATTTCTCCTTCGGTCTCTCCGGATAATTCCCGGATTATGTTCTCCCTCATTTCGGCCCACAAGGAAGTTTCACGGAACAAGGTAAGAACGATCAAGAATAATGATCTCAAGATGTATGACCTGAGATCGAGATCGGTTTCCACCGTCTCATCAAAGCCCGGGATCAATTCCGGCGCGATCTTTTCTGCCCGCGGTAATTCTATTTACCTCACACTTTCATTCTCCGGAAACGCTGACATCTATGAGATGGATCTTGCTACCGACAAAACCAGAAAAATTACCACTCACTACGGTGATGACGTTGATCCCTCTGTCACCCGCGATGGAAGTCTCATGACTTTCCTCTCGAATCGCCCGGGTCGCGCGCATATCTACACGATGGATCCTTCTGCTCCGGAAAAAGATGTGAAGCGAATTTCATTTGTTGGTCAGTTCAACGCCACTCCACGTTTCTCTCCGGATGGAAAAGAGATCGCTTTCTCTTCCTGGGTGGATAACGGATTTGATCTTTACCGCATCGACAGCACCGGAAACAATCTCTCCCGACTCACGAAGAATTTCGGCTCGAATGAAGAGCCGGTCTTCTCGCCCGATGGCGAATTCATTGTTTTTACATCGAAAAAAATGGTGTCTAAGACCAGGGCCGCCCAGGATGTGTACATTATGAACAGAGAAGGTGAGATCATGGGCCAGTTAACTCAGAACTTTGGCCGCTGTTTCTCGCCTCAGTGGACTAACCTTTTGAAATAACTAGAAAATTCGCAGAAACTTTAAACACTGCACCAAAATAGTCTTGTAAATTTTTCAGGCAAATTGTAATATCTCCTCAGTAACGCACTGTGTAATTTTTAATCAGTACAATGAACATGTGTAAAGGGGACCTTATGAAAACTGCTTCAATCCACAACGAACTGGCCACTCTTTCGACAACACTTCTCTCTAACCTTGATGAAGTTGTGTTCTTTTCACAGCTCTCTGGTTTCATCCAGCAGATCTCTGGCGAGCATAAAGTTCTCGGATTCGAAGTACTTAACGATGGTTCAACCCTCCTTATTGCTGAAAATGGCAAAGGTTTCAACACTCCTAAGTCACTCACGAAAGGCCAGGGTCTTTCGGGATACGTCGCTCGTATGAAGCGCGCTTACTACTCTAACCATGTTAAGCGTGATCCTATTGCTTCAAATGGTCTTCGCGAAGAATCGATCGAAGCTGAACTTTGTCTTCCTATTATGGTTGAAGGTTCAGTGATTGGTACGATCAACATTCAATCAACGAACAAAGACAGAAACTTCAATGACTCTGATATCGCATCTCTTAATGAGATTCTGAATCAGCTTCATTCTCCAATCCGTAACATGCATCTCTACCTCGTAGCGAAGCATCTTAATAAAGAGCTTCAGACACGGATCGAAGCCAAAGAGAAAGAGCTTTCTAATCGTCAGAACATCCAGGTGTCTAAAGGCCACTTTGAAGATAACTCTCAGATGATCGGTCTCTCGAAGAACTTCCTGGAAGTCGTTCAGATGGCGAAGAAGATCTCTTCTCAGGATTTCCCGGTGCTTCTCGAGGGTAACCACGGTGTTGGAAAGAAGATCCTCGCTAAGAAAATTCACACATGGTCCGGCCGCAAGGGCGGATGTGTTGTGGCCACATGTTCAGCAATGTCTGAGGCCCAGCTTGATCGCGAAATCTTCAGCTCAAAAGGGCTTATGGTTCAGGCGAATGGCGGAACTCTGATCCTCGATGATATCGGTTCAACTTCTCACCACATCCAGACGAAGCTTCTTCGTGCTCTGGTTTCAGGTGAAATGGTGACGGTTGATACTGATGAGAAAGTCGCTCTTAACGTCCGCATGATCGGTATCTCAAAAGTCATGCTGAAGAACCAGGTTGAGGCCGGCTCATTTAAAGAAGATCTTTTCTATCGCTTGAACACTGTTGCTCTCAGAATCCCATCGCTTAAAGAGCGCCAGGAAGATATCAAGGTTATGGCGGAATTCTTCCTTAACCATAGTAAGTCTGAGTCGAAAGTTCTCACCTCAGGTGCGATCGAGAAACTCTCTGCTTATTTCTGGCCAGGAAACGCACATGAACTTAAGAACATCATGGAACGCACGTATATCCTGACTGATGGTCAGTACATTGAAGCAGCTCACCTTCCGGAATTCGCTCAGGAAGTGAAAGTGGAAGTTGCTCCGGTGAAAGAGTCATACATCGAGTACACACTGTTCGATCTTGAGAAGAAACATATCATTGACACTCTTGATCATCTTGGTGGGAATAAAACGAGAGCGGCTAAGGCCCTTGGAATCACTGTGAAGACTCTCTATAACAAGCTTCACAGCTACGGTTTGATCGAAGCTCGCGAACAGTAGATTTTATTGATAAAGCGTGTTGAGAAACATAAAATAGACAGACCAGGAGCCCTATATGACGAAAGCAACGACAACAACTGCGACCGACGATAAAGCAACAGCTGCCCCGGCACCTGAAGCGATGACCATCAAGAACTTTCGTTCAAATGGTGATATCGAAAACTTCTACCGCTACATCCATGAAAATGGTCTGCGCCGTGAAGCTTTCATGCTGATGGAATACGCACTTTCAAAAGTTGCGAAAGTTCGTAAAGGCAAGCGCGCAGCTAAAACTCTTCAGTAAACATTTCTAAAAGAGGTTCATGGTTGAACCTCTTTTCTTTTTCTAAAGAAAACACATGGAAGTATCGCCTAAGCAAAGAATAGTCTTCGATCCTCTCTACGGATTCATCCTCCTCACTAATTTAGAATGGGAAATCATCCACACTCCTTTTTATCAGCGCCTGCGCTGGATTAAGCAGCTGGGTTTTACTTTTTATACATTTCCCGGCGCCGAGCACTCTCGCTTTGGTCACTCGATCGGTGTGATGTTCAATGCCCACAAGATTCTTCAGCGACTGAAGCGTTCAGTTCCGGAAGAATTTCTTTTCGACGATAGCTTTAATTCCGCCGACAAGGCCTTTCATCAATCGATCCGTCTGGCGGCCCTCCTTCACGATCTCGGAACGTTCATGTTCTCGCATACAACGGAAATGGCCTACATCCGTTACGGTGAAACGACTCACGAAAAAAACAGCAAGGGTCACCCGGACGATCATGAGCATCTCGGCTCCTTCATCATCAAGAATACTGATTACGAAGGCGGGATAACATATGTCCTCAAAAAGTATGGAATTGACCCGCAGAAGATTTCTAATCTGGTGAAAGGGGTAGACCCTTCAGTACTGGCCAACCAGATTCTTCATTCCGAAGTGGACTGCGATCGCATGGATTATCTCCTCCGCGATGCTCACTATTCGGGGATCCGATATGGTACGTACGACCGGGATTATCTTCTTCACCATTTCCGGGTCGCGACTGTAAACGGCCAGGAAATCGTGGCCATCAATCACAACGCTCTTCACGCCGTGGAAGATTTTCTCATGGCCCGCTTCGCCTGGTACTCACAAGTCGTGAGATCCGCTCGTGGTGCGCGCTTTGATGCGATTGCCGAGGAGCTTTGTTTTTACATGCTCGAGAAGGGGAAGATCTATTCTTATTCCCAGCTCATGGACATGATCGAGAATGATCCGCACAAGTTCTACACTTTCAATGACCAGTATTTCATGCAGCAAGTTCACCTGAACTATACAAGTGGCGCCTTTGATAAGAATCCCCGGATCAAGGACATCGCTTATTGCCTGCTCTTTGCAAAAGCTCCGCGGACCGTCCGGTGCGAGGAATTCAAGCAGCGGATTCTTTCACAGGATGAAGACCACGTTCTGGAAAGGATCGTGAAGCAAGCCGAAGCGAAAGTGAAGGAGATACAGAAAATTCTGAAAGAGAAGGGGTCACCCCTGGACTGGATCGTGGTGGATCTTCCGAAGAAAAATATTATTTTCGTGAAATCCCGGAAGAAACTCGTGAAGTCCAAGACCAATGAAAATCTCCTGCTGGAAAGAGATCCGGCGAAGATTCTCATGGATGATGGAGATGTAAAACTTCTGGGAGATGTGGAAAACTCCATCATCAGCGACTTGCAGACCAAATTTAATTTCGTTCCGAATGTTTATTGTTCGGATTCCGCCTACGAGCTCCTTTCTCGGGAAGGCATAATAACCAAGTGATTTTGTCGGAAAGCCGACTGCTTTACTTTCCCAAAAGGCTCTCGGTACAATGTTTGCATAATGTTAAATCTGGTTCCAAGAGGGAACCACAGGCCAAGGCAGGTTTCACGGATGTTAACCGGTCGTACACTTCCTAAAGCAGGAAACAGAGCGAGTACAAATCCTCAGAATTATTTATTTCACCTGGATAATCTCTCGGTGGAATTCGGATCTATTCCCGCTCTGAAGTCCGTTCAGCTCACAATTTATCCTGGTGAAATCCTGTTCGTAACGGGACCATCTGGTGCCGGAAAGACCACACTTTTGAATGTCCTGGGTAACCTTCAGGAACCAACGGCAGGCAAGGCGGTTCTTCCGCACATGAAGTCTTCCAAGCATTTTGTCTCAACGGTATTCCAGGATCTGAGACTGATTCAGAAAAAATCATGTGAAGAAAATCTCTTCATGGCCTACGACTCTTCGATCTACGACTCAAAAAATGATTTCTATCGCGAGATGCAGGATCTCTCAAAGCTCCTGAATGTTTATGATCACCTCGACCGGAAGATCGAAGATTGTAACGGCGGTCTTAAGCAAAAAGTGGCGATGATCAGAGCTCTCCTCTGTAAGCCAACTGCACTTCTCGCTGATGAACCGACGAGTGCTCTTGATAAAGAAAATTCCTATCGCCTCTTTGAGGTCTTGAATCATTACAACCACAAGAAGGGTCTTACTCTTGTGTGGGCGACTCATAACAAGGAACTCATCAAGCAGTTTCCTGGGAAAATCGCACACCTTGATCATGGACGCCTGGTTTATTCGGGGCATGCATGTTTTATTTAAAAGAGTTTTTCAAGTCAGTCGGTGAATCATGGTTTCGCGGGACGAGTTTTCTTCTCTTCTCGTGCCTTCTGGCATTTTCACTCACTCACCGGCCATGGATCGCTCAGACGGTGGAGAGAATTACTCCTGAGAAGATGGTAAATCCTTATTTTGTCGCCGTGATGGATGGATCAGTGAATGCTGAGGCGATCCGTAGCGTGATGACAAAAATCCCGGGTGTCATGGCGGTAAATTTCGCTGATGAGAATGATCGTAGAGAAAAAATTGATTCTTTGGTTAAAGACCTGGGTCCTGAATATGCAGTTGATGCGTCTCTGATGGATTTTAACTCTCTTCGATTTGTGATGAATCCGAGCCTCTCGCGTGAGAGCCTGGAATTCATTCGCGGCCAGGTGGTCAAGGCC
>JAKFFP010000352.1:0-3384 GCA_036675045.1 Bacteriovoracales bacterium
TCACCCCGATTTTTTCCGGATAGAGGGGGGCAAGGAGTGATCGTGGAGAATAGAAAAGGAGAATGCGCCCGAGACCCAGGAGCTCACAGGGAACCGGAAGTTTCTCGCAGTATTCCTTTAGCGAGTCGCGGGAAAGTTCAATCGAAAGGACGATCCTTTCCAGGCGAGTGCCACCGGCCTGGCACCAGCCTTTCAATGCTTCGAGATTATGGTTCCCGCTTTCAGCGATAAAGTGAATCGGTTTCTCCGAACGATGGATCGCCCAATGGTAGGCACCGGGGTCCTGGAGACGAAGAACATCAAAATGATCGGCGTAAGAATTAATCTTTGAGGCACATTCCTCGAATGCTTCCTCCGTCATGAGGATATCCCATTCGAATACCACTCTCATGCCGAGCTTTCTGGCCTCGCCGGAAAGCCTGAGAAAAGTTTCCTGATCGAGTCTTCCGAAACGCGAAAACTCCCGCATACCAAGAATCACTTCAGTAATGCCTGAATCCTTGAGCAGTGAGAGATCATGAAGGTTATTTGCAAAACCCGTGAGGTTCATACGGATTTCTGTCGGACAAGCTGAGACGGACCAATGCCCGGCAGGTAAGGAAGTCGCACGATGGTGGTGGGTTTCGTGCGTGGAATCGGGCGACGGATGAGGTCCCTAATCTCCGAGGCACGGACAATGATAGGTTCGCCCCGGAAAGGAAGAACTTCGAGAAGATCGCCCTGATTGAAAGCGTTCCGCACTTCAATCACAGTCCCTGATTCCGGCGTCGCCTTGATGACTGTCCCGACCATCTTCCATTCATTATTATTGTGGTTTTCGCGCTCGTTAAAGATAGAATCTTCTCCCGCCGGTTCAAGGAGACTTGCTTCTGAGTAGGCCCGATGTGAAACCTTTGACAATTCTTTTTCCCAGCGGACGAGATCATCCGAGAGAAAATCGCCGTGCTGTTCATAGTAGCGGAGAGCTTCGGAATAAACCTTGCTCATGGTTCCGGCATAAAGATGACTCTTCATCCGGCCTTCGATTTTTAAAGAATCTATGCCGTGAATGATAAATTCCTTTAATAATCGCAGACCCTGAAGGTCCTTTGAGCTCATGAAGAAAGCACTCTTCTTTTCTTTGGTGTTTAAATCTTCGAGTGAATATTCAAAACGACAGGAATGGGCGCAACCCCCGCGGTTGGAGTCTCTTCCCTGGGTGAAGTTCGAGATCACGCAATTTCCTGAATAGGCCATGCACATGGAACCGTGGATGAACATTTCAATTTCAATTCCGGCCTCGCGCCTGATTTTTCCGGCATCAGCAATTGTCACTTCTCTTCCCAGAACTATCCGGCTTGCCCCGACGGACTTCCAGAAGCGGGCGGCCTCGACGTTCAAAGTGGAGGCCTGGGTGGAAACATGGATCGGTATTTTTGAAAGAGCACTCACCGTCCGGACCACTCCGAGATCAGAGACAATCACGGCATCTGAACCAATCTCTTCCAGGAATTTCACGAATTCAGGGAGTTCAGAGAGATCTTTATCATGAAGAAAGGAGTTCAGAACGACATAGACTTTCGCCCCTCTGTCGTGAGCAAAGTTCACACCTTCCCGGAGCTCATCCAGAGTAAAATTATCAGCTGCTGTCCGGAGGCCAAATTTCTGTCCGCCGGCATAGACGGCATTGGCCCCGTAGAGGACTGCTACCTTGAGTTTCTCAAGGCTCCCGGCAGGGGCAAGAATTTCAGGAAGAGATGATTGTTTCATGCTGGCCCTTGTTTACCAAAATTCAGGCGTAAGTTAAACTAGAAGCATAATGAAAAAACTTCTCAGTATCCTGGGCACGGTTCTCTTTGTGGCCATTCTAAGCGCCGGATTTCTGGTCTTTGATCGCTGGAGAAAAAATCCCGAGCAGATCGTTCCCTACCCTTATGATTTTGTAGAAGAAGCCCCGGCCATGAAACCCGATGCTCCGATACTGATTATCGGAGACAGAATGGGAGCCTATTTCGGGCGCTTTAAGGAAGAACTGGCCGCCAAGATCTCCCAGAATCTCGATAACGTCATCAAGATCCAGTCGATTGCAAGTGAGGGGCAGGGTCTTCATCGCACTCTTCATCAACTGAAGTCACTGGAGCAGTGGCCGCAGATCCTGATCTATCACGGGGGAAGTGAAGAGTTCGCGGAAACAAAGTTCGAGCTCTCCGAGATAAAAAAAATCTCGAAAAACTTCCGCCTCTATCAGGATGACCGCATTCACACCCTGCTCATTCTCTATCCGTGGCTTTCGAGAATCATCTACACACCAATCAAGCGCACACAACTTCCGGTGACGCCGAAACTTCAGCGCGAGTTTACGGAAAAGGAATATCTCCAGAAGCTTGAAACAGAGATTCTTCTTTATGAGGAACAGCTCATTCAGCTGGTGGCCCTCGCCAAAGACAGGAACTCACTTCTCATTCTCACCACAACTCCCGTCAACCTCGATGTTCCACCCAAATCGGTCTGCAGTTTTTCCACGAATCCGGATATCGACAAGGCCGTGAGTGAACTTCAGTACCTGGTGAAAAAAGAAGACTGGAAAACGGCCTGGGGGACGGCCAACAAGTTCACCATGATGTACCCGGGAAACGCCATGCTCTTTCACCTGGAAGGTGTCATCGGCAAAAATCTGGGGAAAACCACTGAGGCAGTAAACAGCATGCTGCAGGCCTCTTCCTATGAATGCACTTCCTGGAGAGCGACTGAAGTTCAGAATTCAATCATCCGGAAAGTGGCTTCTTCCCAGCAGGTGATTCTTTTCGATTTTTCCCGGATGGTGGAAAAAGAATGGACCGCGAATACGACATTTTTTGATGAGCTTCATCCACAAAATATTTATTACGACAAGGCCATGGGCCAGTTGGGTCTCGCGATCAGGAAGATCCTCAAACTCTAGGAGACAGTCATGCAAGGTTACGAGCAGACATTCAAAACAAATCAGGTTCTTTGTCGGGAAGGTGACCCTTCGACGGACATCTACCTCCTGAAATCAGGGAAGCTTCTTGCCTGCTCGGTCCAGGGGACCAAGGTGACCGCCCTCGCCCGTATTTCTCCCGGGGAATTTGTGGGAGAGCTCTCCTTCTTTGACGGAAAAACCCGCGCCAGTCACGTGGTGGCGCTGGAACCCAGCGAAGTCATCATGATCCCTAAACATGAACTTTCGAGTCTGCTGCCTCATTGGTATATGCATATTGGAAAGAATCTCACCAAGAAGATCCGTCTTCTCGATGGCGTGGTCCACGAATCGAACCTGAGAAAGTTCGGTAAGGAAGAACAGAAGCCCCTTACCATTGATGAGCAGAGGATGATTTTGAAGGCGATGGATGGAAAATAGTCAGATTGGATGTCAACCGCTCACTT
>JAKFFP010000185.1:0-3375 GCA_036675045.1 Bacteriovoracales bacterium
CCTTTGGGTGTGTCGATAGCGGTGAGGAAATACCCAGTAACATCTCGAACCTGGAAGTCAAGCTCACTTGCGGCGAAGGTAGTGCCAGGGTCACTTGGTGTCAGAATAGCAAGATGCACCCTCCATTTTTATTAAAGAAGCCCTCGAAAGAGGGCTTTTTTATTTTCTGAAATGGAAGTGCGGCCAATCACCAAAATTCATTAAGTCTTCTTTGAGACAGTGATTTGTTTCAGCGTTTTCATTCGAGAGGCGATCAATTTCCGGAAGCCCATAAACATGGGGCGAGAGATCCGGTGGCTTTCGATTTTCGAAACGGAGTTGCGGGGCAATCATTTCAAAAATTTTCTGGCGATAATATATAGGAAGTAGATTCGGGGAATTCGCAATGATCTTGTGTCTTTTGGTGACGGAGCAAAAATCCTCTCCGAGTGCTGGATATCCCATCACTGTCGGACAGAAATATGGCCGCCAGGTAGAATTTGGACTCTTTGCCTGACAACTTCCTCCCCGATAAACACCAAGAGTAACATCAGGGCAACTTTTCGGAATCGGTGAACCGATTCGATACTTTCTATCTTCTGTTTTCTGAACAATCTGTGTGCCCGAATCAATAACCTGCTGACACCAGAGAATATTTTTTTTACAAAAAGTTACGGCAAGTTCTTTTGTTGTAAACACTTCCTCACTCATCCGGGAATGGCCATTCTGCCAGTTCATGACTCCCGTACAATAAATCCCACTTTCTTTTTTTGTGTATGCGTATTCATCCGTGAAACCAAATGTGTGAACCACTTCATGGAGCATCGTCGTCCAGGGAAAACTTGAACTCACGATGGGGAAACGCTGAGCACCAGCGCCGATTTCGGGGAAACTGGTGTAGATCGGACAGAGGTCAGCATCTCCACATAAATTTTTTACGACATCCAGATCACACTGGGCGAGACGTGGGATTCCGAAATTTCCACCACGACAGTTAAGTCCTGTGACCTGAACCGGATTTTCGATGATTAGGGCCTTTCGTTCAAGAAGTTGTTTGAACGGTTCTGTGGAACGGAAGTTTCTTAAAAATTCCTGGGCCCGCTCTTCTGCACCCGACTCCATAAACACTCTCACTTTGAAAGTTTCCGCCAATGCGGGAAATGTCAGGAGGATCAGAAAGAGGTATTTCATCTGTGTCTTATCGATGGAAGAAGGGCTTTTCTTTAGGCTCCATATTTTATCCCGCCCCTACGTTGCCCCTATGATCTCAATTGCTTGCGTAAAATCCTGACGCTCTTTACAATTTAACAATGGATAAAAAAATACTGCGCTACCAGCTTAATACCCTGTTTGTTCTCACTACTCTGAATCTTCTGTATTTTTATTATCGAGATAATCTTCCGGATAATTTTTTCGAAATCAATTATCAGAATAGTTCGATTAATTTTTTCACATACTACTTCTTTTCGATGCTCGCCAATTTCGGATACTGGTGCGGGATCTGGATCACATTATCGTTTCTCACTTTCGCCGTTTTAAATTCGCTGGTGTTCACGAAAAAGAAAGACTTCAAGAATCAGATTGTCGTCGCGGTTCTTTTACCTCTGACTCTCGGTATTTGTTATTTCATAATGCCGGTCGCGCTTGGTGAAGGACTGTTTTATCTGATCCGCCAGAATGTCGGGACGTTAACTCTGGTGTCGTCGCTTATTGTACTTGGTATCAGCTTTTTCTACCTGGTATCGGAAAAGCATTTCTTCAAAACCTGCAGGTTTGTCGCCAAGAAGTGCATGAAACTCTACGAAGCGATCCGCACTGCGGATTACTCGAGCCTGGAAAAGATTGACGTGAAGGCATGGTTCTCATCGCTTCAGGATAAAGTTCCGGCAATCATCGCGAAATTCAGACCAGTTCCAGTCGAAGCTGGGCCAAAACTTAAAATAACTACTCCCCCGAGGTTCCAGGAAAAAGTGAAAGTTGAGCCGGTGAAGGCTGCAGAACCAGAAGGAGAGGAAGTCGAAGAAGAAATTGAAGAAATCGAGGACACTGAGGAAGTTGAAGAAGATGAAGTTAGTGTATTCACTGACTCGGTTGATGTTGAACAGGTAAATGATACCGTCGATGTCGACGAGGAGCTGGAAGAGGTTGAAAGTCCTTATCAGCGTAAGAAAGTTGAAGACAAGTTTTTTGAACACGATGAACTCGTAGAAAGTATTGCGCCTAAAAATCGTGTGAACATGGCCCATGACATTGAAGATCAGTATTTCATTACGATCGCCAAGGCGATTGAAGATAAGCTCAATGAGTTCAAGATTTCAGCTCAAGTGACTAATGTTCTGAAGGGGCCGGTGGTTGATACTTTTGAACTTGAACTCGGTGCTGGGGTTAAGGTTGCAGGAGTTATTAACCGCACGAACGACTTATCACTTGCTCTCAAAGGTGTACCGATTCGTATGGTTTATCCAATGAAAGGAAAGACTACTATCGGTATTGAAGTTCCGAGAAATCCAAGAGAACTCATTTATCTGGATGAGGTTCTTCAGTCACAAGTTTTCAGAGACTCAAATTACCGTCTTCCGATCTCAATGGGTAAAGATGCCTATGGGGATGCGACAGTGATAGATCTCGCCTCTACTCCGCACTTCCTGGTTGCTGGTACTACTGGTGCCGGTAAGTCGGTGTTCGTGAATACACTTCTTGTTTCACTCATCATTAAACTTTCGCCCAAGAAATTGCGGCTGATTCTGATTGATCCGAAACAGCTCGAGCTGGCACTCTATTCGACTCTTCCTCACCTTATCATGCCAGTGATCACAGATTCTTCGATTGCATCAGTTTCTCTCCTTTGGGCAATTGATGAAATGGAAAGACGATATTCAGTTCTTAAGGATTTCGGTGTGAAGAACATTGAAGGCTTTAATAAAAAAGTTAAAATCGCGGGACATGAGCTTCTTTGTAAGATCAATAAATACTATGAAGATGCAGATGCTATGGACTTCGAGCTTCCTTATATCGTGATCGTGGTGGATGAGTTCGCAGATCTCGTTCTTTCAAAATCAGGTAAGGCC
This sequence comes from Bacteriovoracales bacterium, assembly GCA_036675045.1. Classification (GTDB taxonomy): domain Bacteria; phylum Bdellovibrionota; class Bacteriovoracia; order Bacteriovoracales; family Bacteriovoracaceae; genus Peredibacter. The sequence goes on from JAKFFP010000185.1 coordinate 3,048, forward strand.
ATTGAGAATTCCATTTCCCGTCTGGCGGCCAAGGCGAGAGCTTCCGGAATTCATATCGTCCTCGCAACTCAGCGTCCGTCGACAGATGTTATTACCGGTGTGATTAAAGCTAACTTCCCGACACGAGTTGCCTTCCGTGTGACAACGAATACTGATTCACGAGTCATCATGGATACGCCGGGTGCTGAGAAACTTCTGGGTAAAGGGGATATGCTCTTTAAACAGGGAATTGAAACCATTCGCATGCACTCAGCTTACGTGGACGAAGATGAGATCGATGCTCTGGTGAAAAAGCTTTCTACCTTACCAACTCAGTACGATGCCAAGG
>JAKFFP010000045.1:0-3370 GCA_036675045.1 Bacteriovoracales bacterium
CTCTCCGGGGAAATGGAAGCAAGAGCGGGCCCGATTCCACCAAGGTTATTCACGATCACAAACAAAAGAATACTAAGACCAACGATGACTGCGATGCCCTGGATGAAATCGTTGTAGGCATCGGCGAGAAGTCCGCCGCAAATGGTGTAGATGAGAACCACCAGTGCCGCCGCGGTCACCCCATCAACAAAGCTGATGTTTGAAGTCGTGCTGATGATCTGTCCGAAGGCACGCACCTGTGCTCCCGCCCAGATGATACTCGACGGGATCATGATAAGGGCGGCGACTCTTTCGACATTGGGTGAAAATCTTTTATGAAAGAGATCCGGAATGGTGGTGATCTTTTTATTCCAGAGGACTTTAGAGAAAACAAATCCCATGATGAAGATACAAAGCGAGTACCCAAGAGGGTCAGCGTGAAGGCCCGAGATTCCGTATTCGTAGACGGCCCCGGCGGTTCCAATACAGGTTTCTGCCCCGAACCAGGTCGCAAAAATGGAAAAGGTCGCAAGGGTGGGACCCAGCGATCTTCCGGCCAGGAAGTAATCATCATCGGTCTTGATACTCTTAGCGACCCAAAAGCCCACAACAAGCATGAGAAGTACGTAACAGGCGATTCCGATTAATTCGTAGTTCATTCTTCCATTATTTCTAAACTCGGAGGAAAATAAAAGCATGAAGACTCTCCTACCCTGCATAATCTTTCTGACAAATACTGCCCTGGCGGGAACGACACTGACTCTTTATACAACTCCTCCGGAAACATTACTCGACTGGAGTTCGCCCGGGAGTCTGTATAAGACGATCCTGAAAAATGAGCTCTTTTCATCCGGTTCCCCCTTGGGACTCACGGTAGCGGAAATCGATTGTCCCGATCAGAAAGAAACTCTTTCCATTATTCCGGGCGAGTTGGGACTTTTGGGAAGCATTTTTTTTGAAGGCCGGGGCCTGGGCCTTCTCTATCAGACCTTTCTCGGAAAAATGATCGATGCCGAAGGAGAACTCAAGAAGACTCTTCAGAATGAAAAAACACGTTTTGTGAGAGTTGAAATCAATACCGGTCATTGTGCGCGGATAAAAAGTTTTCTCACAGAGTTCAGGAATAAGAAGATCGCCGAACGCTTCGGTCTTCCTCATCGCCCGCTCATGGCCGAGGGAGCAAATGATACGTCTTTAGCGGTAAGTTTATTTGAAGTGGCGGGAGTCCTCGAACAGGATCAGCGGGATGCCTGGGAAACAGGACTATTTCTTCCCGATAAACTCTCCGGCATGCCGCTCAAGGATCAATTTGTGGGAATTTTCTCCCTGATGGGAAGCTCATGGGGAAAAGGACCGGACAAGAGTTCTGTTTTTAAATTCTGGAATCCGCAGAATATTTCAAAGTGGGTAAATGAAAAACCAGGTCCGAAAATATCTTCAGGAAAAGCTATCGGTGTTCTCATGAAAAAAGATCACCTGCCTGCTCCACAGGGTTCTTACTGGCAGCAGGCAAATGATCCCGAGTATTCTAAGAAAAAAAATTAAATTCCCTGAGCTAAGCCTTCCCCGCGCGGATCGGAAACCCCGATCCATGATTTTTCCTCGCGCTTAATGGCCTGGATGGAACAACCCAGTCCTTCGTGAACAATGTTGTGGCCTTTTCCTTTCAGTTCTTTTTCCACGTCACTGGATAAAAACGGGGCCTCAACTTTCAGGACGTCCGGCTGCCACTGCTGGTGAATACGGGTTGCTGAAACTGCTTCATAAAGCGGCATTTCAAATTCCACTGCGTTCAGAATGGTTTGCGCCACACAGGTGATGATCCTTGTTCCCGATGGAGAACCGAGGGCCATGAAGGGTTTTCCGTCTTTGGTGATAATTGTCGGAGACATGCTCGAGAGCGGTCTCTTTTTTGGTTCAACGAGATTATATTTTCCGCCGACTGCCCCAAATAAATTCTGCGCTCCCACTTTCTGGGCGAAGTCATCCATTTCGTTGTTCAGGATGATTCCCGTTCCCTGGGCGATGACGCCGGAACCAAACCAGCCATTGATCGTCTGAGTGCTGGCGATCATGTTTCCTTCCTTGTCCGCTATCGTGAAGTGAGTCGTGTCACTTGATTCGTAAGGAAGTTTTACCGGGCGAAGATCATTGGCCTTGATGGCCGAAGTGGTGTTGATTTTGGTCGACATCTCTGAAAGATATTTTTCATTGAGAAGACTCTGAACAGGGATTTTATTAAAATCCGGATCGCCGAGATACATCGCGCGATCAAGGAAGGCTCTCTGCATGGCATTTGCCATGAGATGAACCGCCTCAGATGACTGAGGCTTCATGGATTTCAAATCATACGGCTCAAGCATTTTGAGAATCTGGATCACATGAATTCCACCCGAACTCGGTGGCGGCATGGAAAAAATCTTTAACCCCTTGTAAAGGCCCGTGACCGGAGTTCTTTCTTTCATGCGGTATTCGCGGAGATCCTTGTGAGTCATGATTCCGCCATGATCGCGAATCGTCTTAATCATCGCGGCGGCGACTTCGCCTTCATAAAAAGCAGTGACACCTTCGCGTCCGATTTTTTCGAGGGTTTTGGCGAGATTCTCCTGGTAAATGAGAGTGCCCAGAAGCGGAACCGTTCCCTCTTTGGTGAAGAAAGTTCTCTGCGCTTCAGGATCTTCCCACAGGACATCTTTCCGATCGATCAGAGCTTCCTGAAGCTGCGGATAAAGAGGAAAACCTTCGCGCGCAATCTTCACTGCTGGCTGAACGCAATCTTTCCAGGGAAGCTTTCCGTATTTCTTGTGAACATCCCAAAGACCTCTGACTAAACCGGGTGTTGCCACCGCGAGAGCGCCATCCTGCGAGAGCTGCGGCTGAGTCTCGCCCTTTTTATTGAGATACATATTGGAACGCGAGCGATGGGGAGCGATTTCGCGAAAATCAAACGAGTAGACCTGATTGGCGGCCTTATCAAAGTAAAGTAGAAATCCCCCGCCACCCAGACCGGTGGAATGCGGACGCTCAACTGAAATGGCAAAGGAAGCTGCCACGAAGGCGTCGATGATATTTCCGCCCTGATTGATGATGGAAAGGGCGGCACGAGTGGTTGCTCCACCCTGAGTGGTGACCATCACATCTGAAGCTTTGGCCTCATGGGCAATACGGGGACGATCGGTCGTGGGAGCGACGATTCTGACCTTATGAGAACAACTGATTAAAAGAATCAGGATAAGAGATATCGGGCCTCGCATTTACACCACCTCATGTTTGTCGGATACTTTTTCTAGTCTAGGAGAGAGAAGATGGATCTGAAAGACAAAAAATGCATCCCTTGTCATAGCTATGTTCCTCCCTTGTCCCTGGAGGAAAAAAAGCGTTTACTCGCCGG
>JAKFFP010000208.1:0-3361 GCA_036675045.1 Bacteriovoracales bacterium
GACGTGCCCAACGAAGACGTGCCCAACGAAGACGTGCCCAACGAAGAGAGGACACGACCATGAACGCTCCCAACGACCACCCGAAGCTGACACACAATCTCGCGGGCTCCGCCATCGACAGATGGGAAAACGAGGGCGGTGCGCACGGCCATGACTCCCCCGATCTTCACTATGGCCGCCGTGTCGAGGCGGATCGCTCCTGGACGGTCTACCATGTCTTCACCGGGGTTCCGGTCGCCGTAAAAAAGATCGGCGTTTATTACGGGGTCGAGAAAGTCGAAGGCAAATACCTCGGTAAGCACACGCGGCCCTGGTACAAATTCTGGCAAAAAGGCTCCCAGGATTTCCTGGTCCGTCCGGGCGACAAGCTCACGGTCATGGCATCCATTTTTTCCCCATCAAATTTTCACGATAAAGTTTATCTACAGTGGTTCCATGATGACCCCAGGTTCGGTTGGAAGCTTGAAGACTCAATTCCCCTTTCGATTCTGGGCGGCCGGGATGAGGGCTTCCGTGGCTACGGAACCAAGCAATTCTACAGCTTAGGCGATTGGAAAGTGGTGGTAGAGACCTCGGACGGCCGGGAAGTGGGTCGCATTTCCTTTGAAGTGGCAAACGACGAGTCGTCAGATGTGAGAGAATTCAAGACCGATGTTTTCTAGCATTTTTGTCCACTTTATTTTCTGCTTTGCAAAGCATCCCTAAATTTGAAAAAATGATCAGGAGAAGGTTTTCTGCTTAAGGATTAGGCGGAAAAACAAAATGCCAGCTCAAGACCAAGGACGGTTTCATGCAGACATTGTTTAACTACACTACGCTTTCTACCCGGCTCGAAAAGTCGACGAGAACTTTATTCGTCACTTTGAATCGCCCGGACTGGAACAATGCCTTCCGCCTCGAGATGCTCTTCGAACTGGAAAGCCTCCTCGCCTGGTGTACGTCCCGCGTGGAAATCAACACCATCTTCTTTGATTCCTCATCCCAGATTTTTTCTTCAGGACTTGAGCTCGACTCTCTTTCGGGATTGTCAGCGGGAAGCCTTGATAAGATCAATACCAAGCTTCAGAAAATTATCTTCGCTCTCATGCAGCTTCCACAGACTGTTGTGATGGACCTCGGTGCTGGCTCTGAAACACTGGGTTCTGAATTCGCCCTGGGTGCTGATATCCGTATCGCTGCTTCCGGGACTAAGATTGCTTTCAATCACTGCCACTACGGACTCGTTCCGGCGGCCGGTGGCATGAGCATGCTTTCAGCACTCATCCCTCCATCGTTTGCCCGTTCATGGGTACTTACCGGTAACGTCATCAATGAAGAGGCCCTCACTCATTCGGGCTTTCTTAAGTGCACCTACGAAGCTGCAAATCGCACTGAAACTATCAGTGAGATCCTCTCTAATATCTCGAAGGTCGCTCCGGTTCAGAGAATCCAGGCAAAGCTTGGTCTTTTCGAAGCGCTTCGTGTTCAGTTTGAAAACGGTATCGTCATGGACCGCAAGGTTTCTAAGGCGAGCATGATCTCAGAAGACTGGAGAGCAAAGAAACCTGAAGCGAAGAACTTCGACTTCATGCCGGCTAAGTCCATGTCATATGCAGTGAAACTCTCACTCATTAAATCTGACGACGTTAAGCCTATCGAGCACTAATACACTGATTATTTCGTGGCGAGTTCCCGGATTTCGAATTCAGAAAACAAATCGCGTATGCGGTCCATGGGAAGTTTTTCGGAATACCCCAGAAGATAACCGCCACCGCCGGCGCCACAAAGTTTGAGCACGAAATCGCCGGATTCAATCCCGCGGGTCCACACTCCCCGCATCTGTGTCGGAATCATTTCCGGGAAAAAATCCCACTGAAATTTCGAGATATGCCACAGATGGTGGAAGAGACTCTGCTTATTACCGCTGATGACTGCATCGACAGCGAGATTCACGTCACGTGACAGAACATCGGCACAGCCCTTCTTGAATTCGGGATCTTTCATCTTCTCCTGATAGATCGCAACCAGGGGGCCCGTCTGCCTGGGCTTTCCGGTATTCACCAGGAAAAAACCACTGAGGCTCACCGGAGTTCTCAGGACCTCGACATCTTCGAAGCTTCTGATGAGAAGAGGATTCTGAACGAGCGACACGAAGGGATCAAGTCCTGAACTTGAACCGTGGAAGTAGGATTCAAGCTTTGCCAGGATTTTCTTTCCTTCAATGTCTGCTTTTTTATGAAAAGAGTATTTATCAAAGATCGCTGCGATCAGGGCACCTGAACTCCCGAGACCGAAACCCTGAGGAATCGAAGAATGAAACCAGAGACCTTTCTGGAAATCAGATTCGAGCTGCCTGATATCCAAAAGATCTTTCGTCACGTGGTCTAAAAATCCCTGAAGGCTTTTCCGTGATAATTCCCGGTCTTCGGAGCCGTTATTTTCAAAGCACCACTCGCCGGTTAGCTCCGGATAAGGAAGTGCCAGGGCACGTGAGCCATTGAGAATAGTATATTCTCCCAGAAGAAGAATTTTTGCCGGAAACTTTTTCAGCACGGGACAGGTCCTTCTCCCCTCTGATCTTTAATGATCTTGTGAGAAAGAGGCTTCAGTTCGTGATCAATGAAGGTCTCAACTTTATGGCTGACTTCATCGGGGTAAATAAGGTGAAGATTTGGTCCCGCATCAAGCGTGAAATAAACCGGAAGACCCGACTCCCGCCGGAAATCACGGATAAGCTCTATCGCCGAAAGAGTCTGGGGCTTCATGAGAGTAAACGATTCAGGTGCGGTCATCATCATGGCGTGGAGTGAAAAAGCTTCGTTCTCCGTTATCTTTCCGACTTCCTGCATGTCTCCGGCCTGGATGGCAGATTTCATGCGGGCAAAGTTATTCTTTGCCTGGGCATATCTCGCCTCTTTGAAAGCGTGCTCGGTCATGCGGTCATGGCCAGCAGTACTTGAAACACTTTTTTCTTCAGCGGAAACGACCACCACTGTGTCGTGGAGATGCATAAGTTCTGGATGAACTTCCAGGGGACTCGCGAAATAATCTGATTCATCTCCCCACGTGGTAAATCCACCGTAAACAGAGCGACAGGCGCTGCCACTGGCGAGACGGGCCAGGAAGCTTGCCCGCTTCATGAAATTCTCATCCATTCCCGGCTGCATGAAGTCCGTAAGACAAAGCGCCAGCGCCGACATGCCGGAAGCTGACGAAGCGATTCCGGTGCCGTGAGGGAAAGTGTTTTTCGTTTGAATCTCAAGCGAGAGTCCCTTGATCCAGGGAAGATTGCCTTCAAGCGCCGAGAGAAATTTTATGATTTTAGCGGCGAACTTTTCGTTAGTCTTCCCTTCAAAATGGACGATGACATCGAGCTTTGCCG
>JAKFFP010000207.1:0-3360 GCA_036675045.1 Bacteriovoracales bacterium
GCATCCTGTTGCGATTTATTAAACCGGTGAATCTCATCGATGAAGAGAATGGATTCTTTCCCGAATTCCCGGCGGTGGTCGAGCATCTCCTGGATCAGGCGCTTGAGCTCCGGAATCCCCGATGTCACGGCCGAAAACACATGCAATTCGCGATCGATCTTTCCGGCAATGATATGGGCAAGGGTGGTTTTTCCCGTTCCCGGAGGCCCCCAGAAGATCACATGACGGGGGTGGGAGACGATTTTCTCGAGTTGGGCGCGGATTTTCCCCTGACCGGAGAAGTCCGCCAGGTCCCGGGGCCGCATCTTGGCGGCCAAAGGGAGATCATGAGGTTCATTCGAGGAAAATACGTCCAATTGCATCTGGCTTTTTTACACTTTACGCATAGCAAGTGTCATTGACATAGGTAGGCATAAAGGTTAACTTTTTCCATCTATTTCCAAGCTGTTTTCAGCTTCTAGCGCCGACAAAGAAGGGGGTGTATTGCATGTCTACTATTCAAATTTCTATCGACGACCGTTTCCCAGCTGAGAAAGCTATCAAGAAGTTCAAAAGACTTTGTGATGCTTACGGTATCGTTAAAGAGTATCGTGCACGCCAGGAATACAAGAAGCCTTCAGTAAAAATGAAGGAAAAACTTGAGAACGCTGAAAAGCGTCGTCACAAGACTGATTCCCGCTCCCGCCGGACTACTAAGTACTAAAAAAAGAAAAGGCTCCTTCGGGAGCCTTTTTTTTTGCCTTAAAAGTATGCTGGAACCCTGACTAGAAATAGTAGCGGAGTAGAGAGTTCCAGCGGTTGTGAATGGTAGCGAGATAGGGCGCCATTCCTTCCGGCGTTTTTTTATTTCTCTTCGTCAGATTCATGTTCAGAAGATTCAGCGTGAAGTTAAGTGAGTTCACATTGCGGTTTAAGAACTCATAGTTCTGGTTCTTACTGATGTTGAGTTCGATCGGATGAACAAAATTAAAATAGAAGTGACGAAAATCTTTTTTGTAAGCGAAGGGAATAAACTCAACCACTGCGAGTGACATGAGTGTTCCGAGCTCGTCGAGATCCTTGATCAGCGGATACGTTTCTTTTTTCACCATAATTTTAGCCTTGATGAAAAAGGACTTGTTATCCATCACACCTTTCACGTCTTCGAGTTTGGCCTCGAACTCTTCCAGGATTCTGAGTCCACCCAGATTTCCCAGGTACAAGGCCTGGGACATTTTCATCTTCGCTCTGGTCGTCATTGTTTTCTGGGAAAGAGTGGATAATCTTTCCTGAAGCTGGCGGATATCGGGAAAGCATTGTTCACTGAGAACGCGGGGACAGTGGGTTTTGAGATTTTCCTTGTTTTCGGCCAGGCGTTCGAGCTCTTCGACCAGAGAAATCACTTCCTTGGGATAATCCGGGAAGAGAGTGATCATCTGATAAAAATCATTCAGAATCCCTGAGAGAACAGGTCTCACATTCGTCCGAAAGGCTTCCTGCGAAAGCGTTCTCTGTGCGTGAGCGCTCCCGGCCAACATAAGACAAAATACGAACACGAATTTCATATGCTGATTATGCCACAGAAGTGACCCTCCTGGTAATTCGGTCTTTGTTTCCCTGTGATAAATTTTGCCATGGAAACGAACAACGTATATCTGAATTCCTTCTTCCCTGTTTATCCCGCGCACCAACTTCCCCAGAATGAAATCCTCGACTGGACGATGAAGGCCCATGCCAGGGCGCTGGAGTTGCTTCAGGCACACGATCCGGCGAAGCTTGAATCCCTCAGACGATTTTTCCTGGATGATGGGCAAATCAGATCCCGCTGGTACGAATGCGATGATGTGAATGAAAGCTGGGACGCGCACGAGATTTATAACATCGGAAAAGAAGCTCCTCATGGAAAGGGGATTTCTGAGAGGCTCGAATTTTTCGACCGGCGAGCGCAGGAAATTTTCCGTGAAATCTACTCCGGAGAAACAGTCCCCGATCACTTGATTCATGTCACATGCACCGGATACATCTCTCCCAGTCCCGCCCAGAAATATTTTGCCGATCTCAATCAGCGTCCGGAAATCACTCATGCGTATCACATGGGTTGCTATGCCTCTTTACCTGCTGTGAGACTGGCAGAGGCATTGGTGAGAGGTCGCGGGATCGAAGTGGATATCGTTCACACTGAAATGTGCAGTATTCACCTTGATCCGGAGCTCGTGAGTCCGGAGCAATTGGTGGTTCAGAGTCTCTTTGCGGATGGGCATATCAAATATCGACTTTCTCCTGAAGCTTCCGGCGCATCGCTGAGACTTCTGTCTACTCTCGAAGAACTGGTGCCGGAATCCGCCGATGACATGACCTGGATTCCTGGCCCCTATGGGATGAAGATGACTCTCTCAAAGGCAGTTCCATTCAAGCTCGCAGGAAAAATTTATCCCTTTTTGACGAAGCTGGCCGAATCTTCAGGGTACGAACTTCCTTATCTTCTGAAGCACGCTATTTTTGCCATTCATCCCGGAGGACCGGACCACAGAGGGACTGGTGTCGGAGCTGACGCTCACCGAAAACGTGGTACTGGGCGATGCTCCCGGCGCGGGATGGCGAGTGGACTGGAGTGCGGCAGAACGTCGTACGGCGGAGCTGCTCCGGGTCTATCAGGTGCGTGCACGTGGCCCGGGTGCTCGCGCGCGCTCGCTCTCGGGCGGCAACCAGCAGCGACTGGTGCTAGCACGCGCACTGTCGCAGGAGCCCCGGGTGATCATCGCGGAGAACCCTGCCCGCGGGCTGGATGTGGCCGCGGCCGCAGCGGTGCATCGACGCCTGGCAGAGGCAGCCGAGGCGGGCAGTGCCGTGTTATTTCACTCCACTGACCTGGACGAGGTGCTGGAGCGAAGTGATAGGGTGCTGGTGATGCGGCAGGGACAAGTGTTGCCCGCTCCACCGGGCGCCGATCGTGAGGAGGTCGGACGGCTCATGCTGGGCGCCGAGTGATGGCAAAGAAGGTCCTCACCCGGATCCCGAAGGAGGAGCGGGAAGAGTCGGCGTTCCGTCGCCGGTTGCGGGTGGCACGCCACACTCTGCTGCCAGTGGTGCTGATTGTTGTGACGACGCTGCTGGTGCTGGGTGCGGCGCTGTCACTCGCGGGGTATGACGCTGGACTCGCTGGCGCTGCGCTCTGGAGGGGTGCATTCGGGTCGTGGGATGCGATCACGTCGGCCACGCTGGTGCGGGCGACACCGCTCATCATCCTGGCACTGGGCTTCGCGCTGGCGCTCCGGGGCGGCGCGCTCAACATCGGAGGCGAGGGCCAGTTCTACGCCGGCGCGATCGCGGCGGCGGCGGTGGCTGCCCATGTCGCGTCGCTACCGGCACCGATGGCGATAG
>JAKFFP010000380.1:0-3351 GCA_036675045.1 Bacteriovoracales bacterium
GTCGAAAAGAGGGCCTGTTCAACCCTGAGTAACATCACGCTCATGGTTGTCCTGGACCGCATACTTCATCAATCCCAACAAAAGTTCGCGCTACTTTCTCAGGTCTCTCTGGACAAAGACAGTATGAACTTTAAGGCGATGGACAGAAAGAAAGATCCTGAGGAAATCATCAGTGCACTTACTTTTCTACTCGTAGAGATCCTCAGAGTACTGGCCAGGCTGACCGCAAATATTCTCAATCAACATCTCCACAATGAACTCATGAAAGTGACATCGAACGATTCGGGGGAATCATGAAAACCTCAATGCATCTAAGCAGGATACAAACCGGTGTCCGGAATCTGGATGAAGTCCTTCACGGTGGCTTTCCTGCCGGAGAACTCACGGTCCTCGCAGGTACGCCAGGTGCAGGGAAGACGACACTGGCCCATCAGATCATTTTTAAGAACGCGACTCCGGAGAAATCGGCTATCATTTTTCAGACATTATCAGAGCCAACAGCGAAGACTCTTCGCTACCTCAATCAGTTCAGTTTCTTTGATCCGAAGAAAATCGAAGACGGAAGCATAAACTTTGTTGATTTGGGCGAAATTCTAAGAGCGAAAGGTCTCGAGCAGGCCATCGAACTCCTGATGACCCATATTAAGAAAGTTAAACCTTCGTTTGTCGTCATCGATAGTTTTAAAGTCTTTGAGGATCTGGCGCTGGACCGAGAAGATCTGCGAAAGTTTTCCTATGAGGTGGCCGTTAACCTCATGGCCTGGGAGTGCACGGGATTTTTCCTGGGGGAGTTCAATGACAAAGACATCGAAACAAATCCCTTATTCTCAATCATAGATGGAATCATCTCTCTTCGGATTCGTCTTGAATCCGGTGAGCACCAGCGATTCATTCAGGTCGTAAAAATGCGGGGGACAGACCATAGCCGTGATGAGCATTCGTTCGCCATCAATTCTGAAGGGCTGGAAATTTACGCCCCACGGGTAACTATACAGAGAATTCCTGATTCAGACGGGGCCGTGGCAGGAAAGGGCCCAACCAGGATCACAATGGGAATCCCGGATTTAGATAATCTCTTAGGTGAAGGCACCATTGCCGGTTCATCTTTTCTTGTTTCCGGTGTCGCGGGGACGGGAAAAACCCTTCTCCTTTTAGAGTTCATCTACAAGGGAGCTAAGGAATTGGGCGAGAAAGGAATTTATTTTTCTTTTGAAGAAACCAGGGAAAGAGTCATCGCCAATGCCAAGGGGATGGGTTGGGATATCGATGAACAAATAGAGAAAGGTAACATTCAGATCATCTTTGTTTCACAGCCCGAAATTGTCGTAGAGAAGCATCTCCTCATGATGCAGGATTGTATCAGGAAGATGGGAGCACAACGAATCGCTGTCGACTCCTCCTCAGTCTTTGTACATAAAATTACAGACCCTCAGATCGTGAGAGAAAAAATGTTCCAGCTGGCAACACTGGTTCAGATGACCCAGGGAATTGGATTTTTCGCCTGTGACATCCCCTATGGAAGCAACAAGATCAGTCGCTTCGGAGTGGAAGAAACAGTGGTTGATGGCATTATTCTTCTCACGGCCACAAACAATGATAAGACCCTCCGGCGCGAGCGCTTTATTGAAATTTACAAGCTCAGGAACACGGCACACGCAAATGGAAGGTTCAGGATTGATATTGAGAACAAGGGAATTGTTATTCACGCGCCGAAGATCAGGATTTCTTCCCGGATAAAAAAAGGAAAAGCGAAGCCGGTTAAAAGGAAAAAATGAGTGATCAACATCGACTAAAAACTCTCTACTCCATCAGTAAAAAGCTTTCCGTCTTTACAACGGTTAATGAGTCCTTTGCCGAGATCCTCGAATGTGCAGCCGAGAGCTTTCCGCTATCAAGTGCAGTCCTGATCGAACACTGGGAACAAGAGCCTCGTACCGCCATCTGGTTCTCTAAGAATACTCCTAAAGAAGTTGTCGCCAGAGCAATCGAGAATGCCAACAGTGCTTACTCATTCCTTTCCGGAACGATATCCGGAGATACGGCGACGCCGGAGAATGAACTCCTTACCAATGACAGGACACTCTTATTCAATAAAAATGACAGCGGTAACTACATTGTCATCCCATTAGTGATTGATCATCTTCCGCCATTGGGAGCTTTACAACTGGAAGGAACCGCCGCACTCAATGAACAGGACCTGGAGTTCGTGATCGCCCTGGCCAATCTCGTGAGCGTGGCCCTCGACAGGTATTACAAAACAAAAAGAGAACGTCTTGGCCAGGAAGATGAAGCAAAAAAGAGCTTAAAAAAATTGTTTCATTCACAGGACAAGATCCAGAACCTGGAGTCTGAGCGTGATCTCCGCGAGGCGTTCGTATCACTCTTAACACACGACCTGAGAACCCCGTTGTCAGTTGTACTAGGCTCGGCACAGATGATCTTACGGAAACCGAATGACCTGGAGGCCAACCTGAAATCGGCACGAATGATTATCACCAATGTTCACAGGGCCGGGCAAATGATCACAGATCTTCTGGATGCCAATCGCATCCGGAGCGGCGAGGGTCTTCAGGTCAGGAAAGAAAAAACGAATTTAACTGAATTGATTAAGAGTACCCTCTCTGAGTTAACAGTCATCTATGGCAATCGATTTGTCTTTCAGGAGTCGTCTAAAATTGAATGTTCTGTCGACCCGAAGGGCCTGCGAAGGATCATTGAAAATCTTTCCAATAATGCGATTAAGTACGGTTCTTCAACTGCGCCCGTGACCGTCGCCCTGAAACAGACGCCGGAAGCAATTGTTATTTCTGTCAGCAACGAAGGAAACGTAATCTCGCCCGAAGATCAGAAGTCTTTGTTCCATCAATTCCGGAGAACTGCCTCGGCCAAAGACAGCCCGAATAAGGGATGGGGAATCGGGCTCACTTTAGTGAAGGGTGTTACGGAAGCTCACGGGGGAAGTGTATCGGTGAGTAGTGACCAGACGAAGGGAACCGTCTTCTCCATTACTCTGCCGAAATAGACGTAATCAAAACTGGACTCGAATGTCTGCCTCCGCATCCTGCTCCGGTTTCTCGTGCTAATCACGCCAGCTAAAATAAAAAAAAGGAAGCTTGAAGCTTCCTTTTTTTATTTTTGGTGCCCGGGACTGGACTCGAACCAGCATGCTTTTAAAGGCGCCGCCGTCTGAAGACGGTATGTCTACCAATTTCACCACCCGGGCATTTGCACCACATTCTAGTCATTTAAGGGCCTACTGTCCATCGCTTTTTAACCCTTAAACCAGCAGCGGGGACGGGGCATTTTCTTAAGGGCCGCGAGCATCGTATCGAGGCGGCACTGAGGAGATGG
>JAKFFP010000371.1:0-3345 GCA_036675045.1 Bacteriovoracales bacterium
AGGCACAAAATAAGAGTCAAGAGCCGGTGCCCTTAACCAAGAGTGAGAGGCTCTTTCTTCGGGAAATCCTCTGTCATCCCGAGTTCTTGACGCATCTGAATGAGAATGAAATTCTTGCCTTCATTGGGCAGGATGAGGTAAAAAAACTAGTTCAATGGCTCGTTAAAATTTATCGAGAGATCGATGATTCTGAATATGTAGCGTTCGTCCGGGATCATATCCTGTACTCTAACTACTCAAAAGAAATCGTTGATGTCGGAACAGATGCACTTTCCAGTCATGGAAATAGACTGAACGATAAAGTCGTTGAACGCCTGTTGAAGGACTACAAGAAAGCTCTTCAACTGGATTTATTGAAAGCGAAACGGAAGATTTTAGTTGAACGACAAAAATCCGAACCGTCTCAAACAGAAATAGATTTAATCCTCGGTGAGATCTCCAAAATCGATAAGGAGATTCTTGTTCTGAAGGATTCGCCCTAAGGGAGATACTATGTCAGTCGTTGTTGCCTTTTTAAATTCGCGGGAATTCTCCCGTCTGGTCATGAAAGGGAAAGATCAACAGTATCTGACCCCGGAAGAGATCAACGACGCGATCCCGGCAAACATCGTGGATCCACACTCCATCGATCAGATCATGGAGAAGATTGAAGAGGCACGCATTCAGGTGAAATCACCTGAGGTCGACGAAGAAGAAGCTGAAAAAGCTTCAACCGAAGTTGCCGAAGATCCTCTGACTCACGATGAAGAAGCCGAGCTCCGCGCCTCTTCTTCTGATCCAGTTAAGCTGTACCTCAAGAAGATGGGTTCAGTTGCCCTCCTCACTCGTGAAGGCGAAGTAAAAATCGCCAAAGAAATCGAGGAAGGTGAAAAAGAAATCGTTACTTCATGTCTCAAATCGAAACACGCTCTTGAAGAAATCATCAAACTCAAAAACAAGATCGTTCAGGCCGAAGAGCAGAACGAATATGTGAAAGACCTCGTTCGCGGTCTCGATGATGAATCTCCTGAAAAGGATATTCATGAAACGCGCGAAAGAATCTACGCCGTTGTTGAGCACGTGAGAGACCTTCTTTCCAAGATCGTGAACGAAGACGGAACACTGAAGAAGATGGAGAAAGTTGAGCAGGACCTTATGAATAAGGTTTCCAGCGAGCTCGTTGACCTTACCTTCAACCGTAAGATCATCAACTCTTTCACTGAACCGGTGAAATCCTATTACCTCCAGTTCCGCGAGCTCTACGAGCAGCAGGAACGTATCTACAAGTTCCTCGAAGTGACTGATGATACGTCTTATAAAACAATGTATGACCGCCTGATGGAAGACGATGCGTACAAGCGCGAGCTTGCCCGTAACCTCTTCACCACAGACGCGAAGATCGAGCAGATGATTCGTACGCAGGAAGATATCCTTCGTAAGCTTCGCCGCCTCGCCATCGACGCCGGTATGGCCTTCGAAGATATCCAGCAGGTTTATAACATCATCGTTACCGGTGAGGAAAAAGCCGATAAAGCGAAGTCTCAGCTCGTTGAGGCTAACCTTCGTCTCGTTGTTTCTATCTCGAAGAAATACACGAACCGCGGTCTCAAGTTCCTCGATCTCATCCAGGAAGGAAACATCGGTCTCATGAAAGCGGTTGATAAGTTCGAGTATCGTCGTGGATACAAGTTCTCGACATACGCGACCTGGTGGATTCGTCAGGCGATCACACGTGCCATCGCGGATCAGGGTCGTACGATCCGTATTCCGGTTCACATGATCGAGACCATCAACAAGCTCGCTCGTACATCACGTCAGCTCATTCAGGAACTTGGTCGCGAACCAACTCCCGAAGAGATTGCTGAGAAGATGGAACTCTCTGTCGATAAAGTGAAGAAAGTGTTCAAGATTTCCAAAGAGCCAATCTCTCTTGAAACTCCGATCGGAGAAGAAGAAGATTCGTCACTTGGTGACTTTATTGAAGACAAGAAGATCATCTCTCCAGCTGATGCTGTGATGAGTGTGACTCTTTCAGAACAGACCCGTTCTGTTCTTTCAACACTCACGCCAAGAGAAGAAAAAGTTCTTCGTATGCGTTTTGGTATTGGTGAAAAATCAGACCACACTCTCGAAGAGGTTGGTCAGGACTTCTTCGTTACTCGTGAGCGTATCCGTCAGATCGAGGCGAAAGCTCTTCGTAAGCTCCGCCATCCATCGCGGGCGAAACTTCTCAAGTCATATCTTGATAACTAAAAAAAGGGCCGCGAGAGCGGCCCTTTTTTTTATTAAAACTGGTAATTGGCGCCGACACTAAATGTCCAGGCCCGATCAGAACCGAATTGTCCGTTGTTTGAATTCTCGATGGCGTATTCAACTCCTCCTCTGAGAAGAAGATCTGACGAGCAAAGATGCTGGTACTGAGTTCCGAGCTTATAGACCGTCTTCGGCGTGAAGAGATCGGAATAGCCGGATGTTTTGTTATCGAGTCTTTCCTCGAAATTTGTTGAAACATGAGAACGGAGGAAAGATTTCTCGGCGAGCTTATTCAGCAAATCAGCCCGGAAGAAAAAATCATTATTCGATTTGTATTTCACATCCTCGTTATCGATATCGTATTCGCGCTCAAAGTTTCTCTTATACTGGGCGAGAAATGCCCACTGAAGGTTTTCTTTCTGCTGACCCACCTGGGCGCCGACGGAAACAGCATTACCACCCTGAAGG
The DNA here is from genome assembly GCA_036675045.1 of Bacteriovoracales bacterium. Lineage (GTDB taxonomy): Bacteria > Bdellovibrionota > Bacteriovoracia > Bacteriovoracales > Bacteriovoracaceae > Peredibacter. Next base: position 2,701 of record JAKFFP010000371.1, read on the forward strand.
TTATTCATGTCAGAAATGATTCCCGTATTATCAGTTTTGATCTTACCATCCGCGATGCTCATGAGAAGGCTTCCAATCAGATCCAGTTTAAGATCTTCATCCATCAGGCGAAAACGACCTGAAGCAACCGGATCAGTAACCCCTTCCTGATCAAAACTTGAACCACCTTCCTGATCGATTTCCGCATTCAGATATTCCATGTGAAGGTTTACCGTTAACTTTTCAGTCAGAGCGAAACCAATATCCTGCTTCACTCCCCAACCTTTGATGTCGACGTCACGAGTACTTCCTTCGCCTTTAATATCTCTGTCCTGCATTCCCAATTCAGTGATCCCGTATTTGGTATTAACTTTTGGAAGATACATAATGTCGTAGATAGCACGGTCAGAAACAGCGTGAGCAGAGACAGCACTTACGGCAATAGCGAGAGCTAGAAAGCGTTTCATAAGACTCCTGTGTTGTTGAGATCACCATTCTAAGAAGCCTCGCTGTGAATTGAAACTTGATATTTAATTTTGCATTGAGTCCACGAGACAAAATATGAAAGTAAAAACGGCCATTGGGGGGAATTTCCCCTATACTACTCCTTTAAATCTTCACCCAAGAGCTTGATGGAATATACGAAGACCGCGGACGACATCCTCG
>JAKFFP010000157.1:0-3330 GCA_036675045.1 Bacteriovoracales bacterium
TTTCCTTTATCTGCGTAAAATTGGCCGGATCAAGTAAATTTTTCCTGTCAATTTTGTAGTCACTGTCTGTTATTCCTACTCACTCCAGGCTCAGGCTTGCTGATTTATTCCAAGATGGGGGAGTAAACATCTTCACAAAGGAAGAAATAATGAAGACGACTCTTCTCGCCGTTTTGGCATGCCTTTCGTTCAGCGCAGTCGCTGACTCTTTGATTGATCAGAAAATTGAACGCCTCCAGCGCGCTTCACAGAGGGGAGATATTGATCGCCTTTCTTTCAGTGAAAAAGAAATGGTTAAGCAGGGTCTTAACCAGGCCCTCTCCGTAATTCGTGAAGACCGCCGCGATCCGACTCCGGATTACACTCCCATTCCTGATAATAATCCCATTCCGGATTACAATCCCAATCCGGGTGACTGGCGCCGGAACTCCAGCTACAACCGTAATGATGTTACCGTATTCAGTGATGATAGCTGTCGCCAGAAAATCACCGAAGTCCGTCCTCGTGAAAACTGCGAGCGTCTTTCAGTTATTTTTGGCCAGCAGCGTGCATGGTCAGTTTCGGTGAACGGCCAGTGTGTGGATATCAACGACACAACATTCGGAAGAATCTGTCCGGACGTCGTGGCTCTCGCCAATGATCAGAAGCCACGTACCGAAGACCTTCTGGTTTATACTTCAGACAGCTGTTCCGGAAAAATTGCCGTCATCGATCCGGGTGTCGATTGCACAGCTCTTGGCACAGTCCTTAACGGCACCCGTGCCTGGTCAGTTAGAATGAACGGCCAGTGTGTGGATATTAACGACAGAGTATTCAGTCCTGCAGTTTGTCAGCAGTTCCAGAATGGAGTGTTGGCAGACTATGACAGTGCCGGTAACCGTCGTCGCGGAGACCAGGTTGAAATGTTCTCTGATGATAGCTGCAGAACTCCGGTTTACACAGTTAAGCGCGGAATGAACTGTGAGGCCCTTAACGGAATCTTCACTCACCAGAGAGTCTGGTCGGTGCGCTTCCGCGGTCAGTGTGTTGATATCAACGACACAACTTTCCTTCCTGCTTGTCAGTCGTACGCTCAGTAATTGTGCAAATGAAAAGGGGCCCTTTATTGGGCCCCTTTTTTATTTCTTCAGATATGTGTAACTCTTCAGACATGATTCGTAGAAATCCGTGAGATCCACACCTTCACGAGGCCTGATCTTCCCGCGCTTCACCTGAGTATCAATCGAAGTCTTCATGGTCTGTGCCATAGTCTCCGGATTGTACTGAAGGGTCGAGAGAACCTGCTCAGAACGGTTACCGAAAATCACTTCTTCAATGTAGAAGTCGGTCGGATCATCGTCATCAGCGAAGATGTGCACTTCATTGAGGCGGCCAAAGCAGTTGTGGTTATCACCCATGATGTCCTGATATGCACCCGTCATGAAAAGACCGATATAATAATCATCGCCGTTTAACTTGTGCATCGGAATGGTATTGGTCGGACCGTCGGGAGAAAGGAAAGTATCGAGTTTCCCGTCAGAGTCACAGGTAATATCAACGAGAGTACAGATCTCCGTCGGCTTCTGATTCAACTTGTGGATCGGTAATACCGGCAAAATCTGTCCGATCGCCCAAGTGTCCGGAGCAGACTGGAAGATAGAGAAGTTACACATGTATTGAGACGCCATCTGACTCTTCAGGAGAAGAATTTCATCCGGAGCGTACTCATCCAGCGATGCGTATTCCACGATCTTCTTACAAAGTTTCCAGTAGAGAGTCTCAAGCTTCGCGCGCTCATCCAGAGTGAGAATCCCGAGCTTGAAGGCCGCGATGGATTCTTCTTTAAGTTTTGTGGCGTCGTTATAAACGTCGTTATAGTTCTTCGGTCCGATCTCATTCGTGAGTTCACGCATGTTAGACACGAGAATGTTCTCGCTGACAACTTTGTCGGTATTGAAGTTCGATGTCGAAGCAATTTCCATGGCACCGAAAACGTTTGTGACAACACACGAGTGGTGGGCAGTGATCGCCCGGCCTGATTCAGACACGACGTTTGGATGCGGGACATCTTCCAGGTCACAGATCTGTTTCAGGATATAAACGACATCCGCCACGTAATCGCGGGTAGTGTAATTAATTGAAGAAGGGGAGTTCGAGCGAGTCCCGTCGTAATCCACGCCGACACCGCCGCCCACATCAAAGAACTCGAGCTTCGCTCCTTCTTTATAGAGCTTGGCATAGATCCGCGCTCCCTCGGAGATAGAATCCTTGATCGTACGAAGATCGGGAATCTGTGAACCGATGTGGAAGTGAAAGAGCTTCAGGCAGTGAAGCTTATCAATCGAGCGGAGATATTTAACGGCCTGAAGGATTTCGGTGATGGTGAGACCAAACTTGGCGTAGTCACCACCGGAAGAGGCCCACTTGCCGGATGACTTCGTCGCAATCTTCGCGCGAAGACCAATGATCGGCTCAACTCCGGTTTCCTGGGAGAGGGCCATGAGGTCGAGAAGCTCAGTGTATTTTTCAACTACGACGATGACTTTTCTTCCGAGCTGATTTCCGAGAAGGGCCAGGCGGAGAAGGTCTCTGTCTTTGTAACCGTTCACAACGGTAAGCGAGTTCTGGTTAGTGTTCATCGCCAGGGCCGCGATGAGCTCAGGCTTAGATCCGGCTTCCAGTCCGTAGTTATACGGAGTCCCGGCGTCGACGATCTCCTCGACCACTTCGCGCATCTGGTTGACCTTGATGGGATAGACACCGAAATAGTTGCCATTGAATTTGGCTTCTTCGATGACAGAACGGAATGTCTTATTGAGATTCTGAACTTGTGAACGAAGGATATCGTGAAAGCGGATCACACAGGGGAAGCCGATGTTTTTATTTTTCATCTCTTCCACAACTTCCATCATGTTAATGACGGGGCCGTTTTCGATGCGTGAGGGAGTGACACAAAGATCACCCTTATCATTGACACCAAAGTAGCCTTCGCCCCAGCGACTGATCTGGTAGATTTCATCGGCATCTTTGGTCGACCATTCTTTGACAGGGTCGAGATTATGGAACCGGGTGTGGGGAGAATTTTTCAACTCAAAGGCCTCCGGAAAAACTGCTTTTAATATCTCGCACTATATTAAAAAAAGCGGAGATAAAAAACTGTTTTTCCGGAGTGGAAAGAAATTTCTAGCGAAGGTGGTCTCCGCGGGCAGAAATGCCGTCAAGTACAGCGTGTTCCGACCTTCCGGTAGCCGATTCAGTGGTGCCTGGCTCATCCTGAACCGACGCCACATCTCTGTGGTGTGAAGCACAGGCTGAGAGAATCAGGGCCATAAGTGCTGTCAAAATGTGTGT
>JAKFFP010000320.1:0-3319 GCA_036675045.1 Bacteriovoracales bacterium
TTCTCCGGGAATGGTTCGCTTGTCCCGGTAAGATGGAAGCCTTTTCGCTCATAATATGAAATGAGCTCTTGTCTCAGGTGAATGACCGCGATACGGAGGTAACTTTTCTTTAAAGAGCGACCGATGCGGGTGATTTCATCCATGAGTCCTGAGCCCAGCTTGCGATTCTGAAGCACCGGGCTCACTGCCAGCATGCCAAAATATAGCCCCATTCCTTCATCTTTAACGTGAACAGCTCCGACAATTCCTCCCCCACCTTCGGCGACGAGAAACCATTCGCCGGGAGTAGAAATGATGTCGTTTAATTCTTCTGGGGTTGTCCGGAGACCGCCTACCAGCTCTGCCTCATGGGTCCACCCCTTCCGAGCGGAGTCTCCACGGTATGCAGAGTTTATGAGTAAGCTCAGAGCTTCGGCGTCGGTGGATAAGGCCTTTCGGAAATTTAAGGAGTCAGAATTCATGGAGCTCAGATTAGCATAAAAAACGCTCACAATTAGTGATTTTTGAGTCAATGAAGTGACACCTTTTTCCGATAAGAAAGAAAACATCAAGGAACAATATGAAACTTATTTTTCTCATTTCTCTTATTATGCTTGTGTCATGTGGTCACCATAGAGATGTTCGTCCTGGTGCTTCGGGCATCCATCGTGTTGTCGTCCGCGGAGAATACAAGGAAAGCGCTGAACAGGAAGCTATTCGTCAGTCGAATCATTATTGTAAAGAGTTTGATAAGTCGGCAGCTTTCGTGAGTGAGCATACGAAATACTCCGGTGACGTTGATGAACAGACATATAAAACCGGAAAGGTTCTCACGCGTGTGATTCGTTCAGCGGGAAGTGGTGCTCATATTTATGGCGGCAAGAAAGAGAGAAATGCTGGCGGCATTGGAGCATTGGGCGGAGTCGCTGGAGATGCAGGACTCGGAAATGGATACACTTCAGAAATGTCGTTTCGTTGTCAGTAATTAATCCCATCCGAGAACGTGATACCCTTTTTCGTTCAGGCAATGATTCACATATCTTTGTTTGAGTTGATCCGGTGACATGGCAGTAGCTGCTCCCCCACCGGCGGCGCCGACGGCCCCACCCCGGAGTGCACCTCTTCCCAGACTTCCGGTGAAGGCTCCGAAAACGGCCCCCATGGCGGCCCCAACCACAGCACCTTTTCCGGCACCCTTGGTGATTCTTTTGGCCTCCGAAGTTTCAAGGTACAAATCTCCTTCAGCGATACACTGATCGATATCTTTTTGCGCAACTTCCTTCCCCACAGATTTAAGCTTTTGATTGGGATAGAGCTTGGGCTTGGAGGCACAAGCAGTCAGGGTGATAAAAAGAATCAAAATAAATGACGGATTTTTACTCATAAATGCATTCTACCAAGCTCATGCGACTAGGCAAAGAGTGGGAACTTACGGAACAATAGCTGAGAAAATGGAGTGACTATGTTTGAACTGACTACTGCATCCCTGACCGCCCTCTTGACCCTGACTGCACTGGAAACAGTATTGGGGATCGATAACATTATCTTCATCGCGATCCTGGTGGCGAAACTTCCACCGGAACATCAGAACAAGATCCGTAATATCGGAATTGGGTTGGCGTTGGTCATCCGGATCGGACTCCTCTTCTCCATCAGCTGGATCATGACACTCAAAGAACCGCTCTTCTCCCTCATGGGTCATTCTTTTTCCGGTCGCGATCTCATTCTTCTTGGCGGAGGTCTTTTCCTGATCGCTAAATCAACTTTTGAAATTCACCACAAGGTGGAAGGTGATCCCCAGGTTCATCTTCACGGTGCTGAAGCCGGTATGAAAAAACATCCGAGTCCGTCCATGATGCTCGGACAGATTCTTCTTCTTGATATCGTGTTCTCGCTGGATTCGGTAATCACGGCCGTTGGTATGGTTTCCCAGATTTCCATCATGGTCGTAGCGATGGTGATTTCCATGATCATCATGCTGGTTTCGGCGGGCAGTATCAGTGGTTTTGTTGAACGCCATCCGACCATCAAGATTCTGGCACTTTCGTTCCTGCTCTTAATTGGTGTGATGCTGGTGGGAGAAAGCTTCGGCGCGCACATCTCAAAAGGTTACATCTACTTTGCGATGGCCTTCTCACTCCTGGTTGAAGTGCTCAACATGCGCTACCGGAAAAAGAATGCTGTTACTGGTACTCTTTCGGGAACAGGTCAGCGTTAAGGAAACGAAGCACCTGAAGGACTTTTGCAAGGTGGAGATTTTCGTCTCCGCCTTCCAGGCGCTTCAGAAACGCGAGTCCAACTCCGGCACCTTTCGCAAGATGTTCCTGAGTCACTCCTCTTTCCTTTCTTTTCTTTCTGATGAAGTAGGCAACTGCACCTAATTCTTTTTCGATCTCGGCATTAGTACGTCGGATAACTTCCATGTTATTCCCTCTCTAATACCTATTCTATGTTGGTTCGGATTTTGTGCAAGAAGAAGAAGGGCGCAGATTGATTCTGCGCCCTGCGTAGGAATAATTAATCGGCGAATTCTGAAGCTTCAGCGGTCTCAGTGGCATCGAGCGGACGATCTTCCGGCTCAATCAAGGCCGAGTAATCAACCTTCTGATCCTTCGGAACGATTCTTTTCTTATAGAAGTTTGGCATCTCTGGTTCTACGAAAGCTGAGGCCGGTACGCGACCGCGGTTCGGATCGAAGGACTGGAGAAAGGCCAGCATGGCAGCGTCTTTTTTCTTACTCATGATGGACATCGCACTCGTGCCCCTACCGTCTTTGGCCTTGAAGTCAGCATTCTGTTCTTTCCAGTAAGAAAGAACGGCGAGACAGTCCGAAGAAGCAGCGAGTGTCAGTGGAGTTGAACCATCTTTGGCCTTCATGTCCCAGTTAAGCTTTTTATCAGCATGAAGGATCGCTGTGAGTTTCGCGGCACAGCCAGCACTCACAAGATGCATGAGCGACAATCCTTTCTCGCCATAAGTGGCGGTGAGATCCGGATTCTCTTTCATGAGAAGCGTGAAGAGCTCTGGATTGTTCCTGGCCACAGCGAGAGACATAATGTCGTCTTTCCCGTCTTTATTTTGCTTAATAAACTTAACTTTGTTCTTTTGCAGATAGGCCACGAAGTTTGTGCGCTCGAAATAAGCGAGACCTTCAGCGACCGTCAGCTTCTTCCCGTCAATCGTTGGAAGAAATGCTGAAAGGTCACCGCCGTTCTTTATCCATGTTTCGAAAGATGATTGGTCATTTTTTATGAGTGCTAAAAGAGCATCATCAGATCCACCACGGGATGTTCGGTCAACCAGCGCAGGGCCTCGACCAGCTCGACGACCTGCTCCTCGT
>JAKFFP010000209.1:0-3312 GCA_036675045.1 Bacteriovoracales bacterium
AATGGCAGCTGTTTCGGCCCTGGTCTTTTCAAACAGAATGAGCGCTCCGCCCGGATTGAGATTCTTGTAAGCTTTCTTGATCATTTCTTTCCGGTCGCCCGGTGCCATGAACTGGATCGTGTAATAAGAGATCATGAGATTCGACGGACGATAGGTGTGAGTGAGAATATTCTCATTCAAAAAGGTCACACTTTCAGCACCCGCGCGTTTCCTCGCTTCAACCACCATGTCTTTACTGTCATCCAGTCCGACAACAGTAACATTCTTGTCATTGTGGTATTCGGCCAGCGCGCAGGAGAGTTTACCGGTGGCGCATCCCAGATCGTAGATCACATCATTGGGTTTCACGAAAAACTCAGAGAATTTCAGCGTGAGTTCATGGCCTTCCTGATACCAGGGAATCGATTTCACCACGTGCTGGTCAAATCCTTCAGCGTTCTTACGGTTGAAATGCCAGGAAGCCTTTTTATAATCCATGGCTTCTCTTCGGCAAAAAACGCAAGGGGATTAACTGACTAAGGAACTTTCTTTCTCAGGTTGGTGGAAGAAACACCCTCATGCTGGTGATGGCCCAGGAAAACAATATTGAGGTGAGCATAGGTCTTGCGGATTTCTTCGGCGGCGGTGGTGCGTTCACTGTCTTTTTCCAGCCGGGAGGCCACGTAAACACAATGAACCATCGGAAGGAGATCTTCCGCCCGGGTCCAGGTTGGTAGATTCAGGAAGCTATCAAAGCCCATGAGAAGCGAGAGTTTTTTTTCCGGATATTTCTTCCGCAGATCTTCCATCCATTCCACCGTGGGATTCTTCTTATTATCGAGAAGGAAGGTGGGAACGAGAAATTGATTTGCCTTGAACTTGATTTTTCCGGCGAGCTCAATCGTTGTGAGAACCGGATCCACATCGCGCATTTCCTTCCAGGGATTTCGGTCGGGAAGCACAAAACAGGTCTTGTCATCCGGAAGGAGCTGAAGGCACGCCTGGTGGCCGGAATGCCAGGGAAAGAAACTTCCGCCGAAGAAGACCCATTCATCCTTATCTTTACCTACCACCAGATCAGGACAGAGCTGGTGAAGATTCTCATAGTCGGGAGAAACCGGATAACGTGAGCTCGCGAACTCCACGAGATTTCTGGCATCGGCCGGAGAAAGATCCGGAAGAAGGGAAGTCCAGGCCATCATGAAAAGTGTCTTATCGGTGAATTCGAATTCGAGTTTGTCTTTCCACTTTGAAGGTTGCGTGAATTTTTCCCCCGGTTGGGGAACCCGGGCCTTGAAGAGCTCGCCATTAAATAGAAAGAAAAACTTGCTCAATTACTTCAAGCTGAACGGAAGACATTTTCCTAATTTCAGTTCCTCTATATCCATTCTACATTGATACACGAGAATTTCCACCCCTCCCTCGTGGGACTTGCGCAGAAGCCGTGAGTAAACAGGATCAATAGAGGCCGCAGGAGAAAAGCTCTCAACATCTTCCCGTTGAACGACAAACAACATGACTGCCCGGAAGCCTTCACTCTTAAGTCTCAGGAGCTCTTTCAGGTGTTTTTGGCCCCGCTCGGAGACTGAATCCGGGAACTGGGCGAGTCCGTCCAGCTTCAGGGTGACGTTTTTCACTTCGATATAGCAGGGGGGAAGTTCCGGGTGGCCATCGAGGTAGAAATCCACCCGCGAATCACCAACCTTCATTTCCGGACGAACAGAGGCATAACCAGAAAATTCTGTCAGGGCCTGACTGGTGAGCCAGTTCTTGACGAGCTTGTTGGCGTTGGCGGTGTTCACACCGATCCAGGTTTCACCGTTATGAACGAGCTCAAGCGTGTGAGGGAGCTTTCTTTCCGGATTTTGTGAGACGGAGACCGCGCACTTCCAGTCCGGTTCCCAGCAGGAAGTCATGCTCCCGGTGTTGGGAACGTGAGCGGTGATGAGCTCCCCATCCAGATCAATGTCGGCGAGGAATCTTTTATAGCGTTTTTTGATGGTCGCGAGTTTTAAAGGCTGGTCCCACTTCATGTCTCAAAATTCTAGGGGAGCTGAGCTGGTTTTGTAAAAGGAAAAGGTCCCCGCGCGGGGACCTTTTGAAAGTGATTATTCGATACTACCGATGAAGATCTGAGACTGCGTGAAGACACGGATCTCAGACAGCGGAGTCGGGATGGTGAGATAGATCATGGTCCTTCCCTGAGAAGCGTATCCGCGGCCAATGATATGACCCTGGCGGCTCATAAGAGTGATTTCACCACTACCGTATCCGCGAAGAGCTGTCTCAAGCGTGAGTGAGCTCACGACCTCATGACTGCGGGTAAAGTGGGCAAGATCAAGCGGGTACGACGGACTGACTTCCTGATTCACCATGAGCCGCGAAGGATAGGGCTGCTGCGGGCCTGGATTCGGAAAGGGATTGTGAACCGGGCGAACAGCACCGATCCGGATATTGATATCCATGATACGTGTCGGGCCGGACACCACGAGGCGCAGAGTTCGCACTTCTTCCAGTGACTGCACATTCAGCGGAGTTCTTCTCTGGGCGGTCGAAAGATATTTCACCGGGCTTGCGATACGATTATTAAGTTCAACATAAACCGAAGAAGCGGCACGGCCGATCGGCATGGCCTCAACAGCGACTCTCTCAATCTGTGCTCCTTCCAGTGAAAGGCCCAGCTGCTCTTTTACGAGACGCTTGAGCGGAACTTCCCCGTGCACATCTTGATTGAGACGAAGGGTGATCAGAGTATGCGGACTCACCTGTTGCTCGCGCTCGTACTGTGGCCCACGCTGTGAACTGATGGTCGCGGTGATACTTTCGATAAAAATTTCTTCCCCCGCCACGAGTTCCAGCTGCTGGAGCTGAAGAGGTTGCAGAATACGCACCTGGTGATCCTGGAGTTGTCGTCGTACCTCGATCAGCTCAACAGTGGAGTAACCATCCATGAGCTGGAGAGTTCCTTTTCCTTTGAAGCTTTGGGCGCGGATGCTGAGTGAAGAAATTTCTCCCCGCTCTTGGCGCGCCCGCAGGATTTCCGAAAGGCGTAGACGTTCTCCCAGTCGGAGAGTTTGCTGAACCCGCTCAGAAAGAATTTCTTCCTGGGAATGTTGAGTCGGAAGGGGAACGGGCCGCGGCGCCGGCCGGGGATTTCTTTGGGCAAATGACTCGAGTGAGGTAAGTGATGCGAACAAAACCACTAGTAATGACCATGAACCAATTTTCATGCTTTCTCCTTGTTTGCCCAAACATCCTGTTTGAATTAAGGCTTTCAGAGCAAAGAATCGGCCAAGAGTAAGGAAACTAGTCGGGAATTTTTAGCTCTTAAAT
>JAKFFP010000194.1:0-3270 GCA_036675045.1 Bacteriovoracales bacterium
GAGTAGGTGCTAAGAGCGAACTTATCTGAGTAAGAACCGGAACCATCTTAAAGATTTGTAAGAGACGTTAAAACGAAGCAAAAAGCGATAAGGATAAAGATTGATCTGAAAATGTGTTCCCCGGAGAGTGTGTGATATTTCCTTCAATGTAAGAGAATCCACTCAACCCGACAAGATGTCAGATGGGCAACACTCTTTCGGGCTTTCAATCAGTTACGTTTGTAATCGTCCTGCAGTCGCACAATGTCATCCTCTCCCAGATAGGTTCCGACCTGGGCCTCGATGATAACAAGCTCCTCATTCTGGAGATTCGCCAGCCGATGCCTCGCCTCTTTCGGGATGTAGGTCGACTCATTGGCCTTGAGCTCGAATGTTTTGTCATCGATGGTGATCGTGGCAATTCCGCGAACGACGATCCAGTGTTCTGAGCGGTGATGATGATACTGATAGGAGAGTTTTGCTCCCGGCCTCACAGTGATTTGCTTTACCTTGTATCCGGAATTTTCTTCGAGAATGGTGTACGTGCCCCAAGGACGGTGAGCGGTGGTGTGAATCTCCGCCATCTCGGGATGATTCTTTTTCACAAGACCCACGAGGTCTTTCACTTTCTGAGTGGAGCCTTTCTGGGCGATGACGATGGCATCTGACGTATCGACGATCATGAGATCGTGCACATCAATCGTGGAGATGAGTCTCTTACCGCCGATCACGAGATTATTTTTTGAACCGATGTGGATCACGTTCTGGGCTGACGTGTTTCCGTCCTTGTCTTTGGGCAGAGTCTCGTAGAGCGAATCAAACGAGCCGAGATCACTCCAGCCGATGTCAGCGGGGACAACATTCACTTTCCTGGATTTTTCCATCACGGCGTAGTCGATACTTTCCGAGCGGATCGCCTTCATGTCCTCAAGGTTTATTCTGAGAGCAGCATCGGAGCGGGCATTGGTGTAAGCGCGGATAGAATGATCATAGATATCCGGAGCGTGCGCCTTCAGCTCTTCGAGAAAAACTCCCGCTTTCATGCAGAACATTCCGCTGTTCCAGAAATAATTACCGGCCTTCACATATTCTTCGGCGGTTTTTGCATCCGGCTTTTCCTTGAAGGATTTTACCTCGAGGCCACTCGCCTCAATGTAACCGTAACCGGTTTCCGGATAAGAGGGTTTGATTCCGAAAGTCACGAGCTTCCCGTTCTTTGCGAGCTCCTCAGCCTTCCGGACAACGGTTTCGTATTCCTTCTGATTTTCAATCAGGTGGTCGGAAGGCACGATGAGAAGAATTTCTTCCGATGCCACTGCGAGGGCGGCCATGGCTATTGCGGGCGCGGTATTTCTGCCGGTGGGCTCGAGAATGAATTTTCTTTTGGCGGTAGCCATTGTTTCATCGGCCTGATCAAGTCCCATGAAGTACTGATCCTGGTTGATCACCACGATGTACTGAGAAGCGAGTGCGGAGTTACGCTCGATCGTTTTCTGAAACAGCGAATGATCGCCGAATAGTTTTACGAACTGCTTGGGAAAAAGGCTCCGGGAAACGGGCCACAGGCGCGTGCCTGCTCCCCCACAAAGGATGACGACTTGCATGGGAAACTCCTGATGATTGCAGAAATTTTACCCGGGTAAGAGGTCTTAGTGAATCCCTAATGTGAGTGTCGCGACAGTGAAATAGATGAGTAGTCCGGTAATATCAACGATGGTGGTAATGGCAGGGCTTGCTACCACTGCCGGGTCACCGCCCAGGCGACGGACCACCAGCGGAAGGCCCGCTCCAATGAGAGCTGAAGTGATCACCTGGATGGCAATGGCAACAGCAATCGTGATCCCGATATAGGACATGGTGAAGCCCTTCGGAAGAAGACTCTGAAAAGAGAGGAAAGAAATTTTTAAATACGTGAGAGCGGCGACACACACTGAAAGCATGAAAGAAATTTTCATCTCCTTAAAGACAATCTTGTACCAATCGCGGTCTTCAATCTCACCCAGGGATAATGCGCGGATGACAACGGTCGCTGCCTGAGAGCCGGTGTTCCCGCCGGTCGCGGCCATCATCGGCATGTACATGGCGAGAATGATAAAATTTTCGAGGACGCCCTGATATTCATTGATGATCATCCCTGAAACAATTCCGATCGCTGCCAGGGACACCAGCCATATTACTCGTTTTTTAAAGTGCTCAAAAGAAGACGTGAGCATGTATCCCTGATCATCATCGGAGGGCATGATACCCATGATCATCTCGAGATCCTGGGTGTTTTCTTTCTGGATAATGTCGATCGCTGATTCGTGAGAGACAACTCCCACCAGCTGATTCAATGAATTGAGGACCGGAAGAGCAGCGAGATCGTACTTCTCAATTTTCTGGGCGACCGATTCCCGGTCTTCATTTACTTCGGCGGAGACATAGTGCTCGGAGAGCATCTCATGGACTTTCGTTTTTGGATCACTCATCACGAGATCTTTCAGAGTGACGAAGCCCTTCATCACCATCGAGTGATCGACGACGTAGATATAAAAGATCATGTCTTTCGAAGGAGCATCCTTCCGGATCTTTGCCATCGCTTCAGCAGCGGACATGTCCGCAAAGATCGTTGCAAAATCAGTGGTCATGATCCCGCCGGCGCATTCCGGAGGGTAGGCAGAAAGAATAATTACGTCTTCGCGGACTTTTTTATCCAGGTAGGGAAGAAGCTCAATCTGTTCATCTTTGGTGAGTTCCTGATAAACGTCGGCGCGGATATCGGAGAACATGTGACCCATCAGGTTGGCGCATTCCCGCCTTTCCATGCTCCGAAAAATCTCTAACTGAAGATCGTGTGGGAAGTCGGAAAAGATCCTTCCCTGATCTTCCAGGTCAAGTTTTCTCAGATGGGCCAGGATTTCCGGAAGAGGCTTGTCGGCGAGGAACTCCGCCACGTCCATGGTCGGAAGTTCTTCAAACATTTCCACGAGTTCATCGGTCTTTCCCTGTTCGGAAAGGTCCTGAAGAATCTCCTGGTTTTCTGCTTCTTCTTCCTGGGCGGAAGGGATTTCATTCTCTTCGGTTTTCATACCTAAGCCAATGTTATCTCAATCAATTTGGTCTGTACGACCTTTATCAATCTTAATTCTGAATAAGGCAATTTTTTTTATTAAGAAACCCTTCAATATCCCGAAATGTTCAAGGGTCCTCTTATCTGAAAAGGTGTCATGGAAACTAAGATCGCGATCGTGCAATTCCTGTTTGCGAAAAGTTGGAAAGTTCTGTCCGATTCACTCGGTGCGAACCCGGCCC
>JAKFFP010000106.1:0-18642 GCA_036675045.1 Bacteriovoracales bacterium
AATTACTTCACATTTAGTTATGTTGGTACGCTCACTGCACTTATAGATGAGATATAGGCAACTTGACTCATCTCATTATTAGATCATCAATATGCAGCCATCGAATTTGTCACAACGCCCCTTCTGGCCTAAAACCCTCTTCATTAAGTAATTAAAAAAGGAACACATATGAAATCTTTAATAACTATTGCCCTCCTTTCTTCAAGCCTGAGTGCGATGTCTGCTTCCCAGATCGCTAAGAAATGTGAAGCCAAGATGATCTCATCAGCTGAGAAAATGATCGATGCATCTGAGGAGATCACCGACATCCAGCCAATGGACGAAAACAACTTCGTGGTCACATATTATATGTATGGAACATGCTACAGTTCGATCTTTGTAGAGATCGCACCGACGAAAGGAAATGAAGAAGTCGCTACTGATTGCGAGATCGTTTCAGTAGCACAAGAGTACTACCCTCGCTGTCACTAATTTATTTATTAATATTTAAGGAGTTTTTATGAAAGTTTTAATCGTCCTCATTCTCGCTATGTCAGCATCGGCCTTTGCATCTGACTTCACATATCAGTGCAAGCAGCGCACTGATAGAACCCCGGTTGATCGATCAATCGGTAAGCTATCAGTCTCAATCACTCACGTGAGAAATATTGATGAGGCCACTGAGTACCGTGGCGATTATATGGATTCAATTGATGTGGTTAAAGTTGTTGTGAGTTCCACAAAAAACGGCAAGACCACCGTTCTTAGGACCATGAATACTATCTCAACCAGCGAGGATGTCATGTTCATGATCCAGGAAAAGGATATGACTTTTCACCTCTATCTGGATGAGCTTGAGGAAGCGAGTATCAAGACCATCGCAAATGGTAAGCTGATCAATGTTTCTTTAGTCTGCGAATAAACAATCTTAGTTCCAGCAGACTTGGCCTTAAGCACTGCTTACGTAAAAGTCTGTTGGAACCTTTTTCATGAAAGTCTGCTGGAAGCTTACTTTACAAAAGAGTTTCTAGGCTTCAAATTGCATTGCTGGTAAACGCCCATCAATCATCAAGCTTAAATCTTTTCTATCGAAGATATTAACTTTCTGCATTATTATCTTAGGCAGCTTATTTGGACTCAAAATAACGACTTTATCGTACGACTGAGAGAGCAAGCCCAGTTTTTTAAGAGAGTCTTCAATATGGGATTTCTTTTTATTATTAAGAAAGAATCTTTTCACTGCCACAAGTATCCTCTTCTCATCTTTTATAAACAGATAATAATCTTTCTCTGGAAGCTCTCCAACCAATTCAAATCCTGAATACCTAATAAACACTTTGAGAATCAAATCGTTTGATATTCCCTTCGGAGAGTAATGAATATCATTCATCGTAATTTGAAGATCATTATCAATAATAAATGAATTGGGCTGAACAGGCTGACTACCTTTCATTACGATCAAAAGTATTGAATTCAAATATAAGTAAGAGAATCTATTCTGTTCTTCGAAGACCTGATCTTTTATAATTTCGCGAGCAGAGTCCAAGAACCCTTTAAAGTAAATCAATTCCTCTTTGACTCCTACGAAAAGGAAAGATTCGCCATCCTTATAGTGTAGGCCTCGATATTTTATTCCATGAAAATTAACAGCATCGTATTTTTCAACTATTTTTTCAAAAAGTTTTTCTTTCTCATCCACTATGGCCCAGTTTTTCTGATTTTGAATTTTTCCCATCATCAAATAAAAGTAATGACTTAACTCTTGATGACCTAATAAGTTGAAGAGATTTGAAAAGTTTTGCGCTTTGGTAATCGCATCTTGATTTTCATCGAAAGTAACATCTTCGCCCGGTGGATCAATTAACCTCGCATTTGAAATGGAATTCTCGTTAAGAAGACTAGAAGATATAATTTTTATAAAGGCATTTTTGGTAGCAATCTGTGATCGGGCTTTTGTAATTTGTCCTGGTCTATTGTGATCATATGATGTCCCTTTTGCCTCTAAAACGACATAGTGATTGAGTGAACTATAACCTTCATAATCGGCTCTTTTTTTCGATCCTGTGATCTTTCTAAGGGCATGGACTTGAGTACGGAATAATTTATCTGCCAATAATAGAGAGAGAGATGAACCAAAAAAATAGGAAGTATCCAACACCCCGTCAGAATGCATAAACTGTCGCACTTTTACAAAATCAATTTTAAAATCAACATCTGGCTTTACTCTGTCCAAGTATCTAAAATAATCCGCAATCTTAATTCGATTCGAGTTCTGAAAGCGTGAAGGATGAAGAGTTCCAAAAGCTAATATCAAATCTAACAATTTGAACTTTATTCGAGTCACCTGCCCACATACTGGATAATTTTTTAATCGTAGAAAGCAAGCATCAATCTCGACCTCAATCTCTTTCTCTTCAAAAAGTCTTTGTATTTCTGCAGGAGTCATTGGTTTATTCTACTGCCTAGTAAAAAAAATATTCAAATTATTATTTCTTTTTTAAGTTAATATTTATTTTTGAACAATCACATCGAAGGCTTTCTATATTTCCCTTGGATGGAGTTACAAACAGCCAAGAATTACAATTCTGACATCTGAATTCTTTGATCAGGTCTTCGAAAGACTTCAAAACCGATTTAAAATCCTCTTTTGATAATGAAGCCCATTCATTATAGTGAACGGACGCATTAACAGCCCATTGTTCAATATTACTTGTTTTATATTTCATTCCAAGTTGTTGATCCATTTCTCCAATTTCTTCTACTACATCCTTCTGATTCCAGGAGTTGCCAGCTTCTTTTCCCTTTCTATATAGATCTTTTATTTTTTCGATGACAGCGGGAGCTATTTCGCCTAAGTCAAAACTTGCTGTAGGCCTAGCTTCAATTTTGGCTCGCAATTTATAGGCCATCTCAGTAAAGAAAAATTCCAGATAACGTCTTAAAGAATGAGAAGCTTTTTCAATTTGATCTCCTTTCAAGTAAAAATTGATCTCTTCCCAAATATCATTTAGATCCCAAATTCCAGGTCCCGCATCTACTGTCCAACCACGGAACTGTATGAGTTTTTTTGATTTGATAAGACCTTCGATTACTAATTGCTTAGCCCATACTTCGTCATGTGTAGTTAAAATGAACTGAGTGTTAGAAAACTCTTGGCTGAGCAGTTTGCAAACTTCTCTTCGATGTCCCGAATCTACTGACATTAAAACATCGTCTAATAAGCAAATGGAAAAATTTTGAGCCATGAGCTTTTTTACCAAAGCTAGATAAAGGCATAAACCCATACTGTCCTGATGACCTTCACTGTGATATGCATTTGGAGGAAACTGCCCTCTTCCATAAAAATCTACATCAAGGTTTAAACCCGCCCCTTGAGGAACTAGAAGTGCACTAAACCCAGCTTCGTCTTCGCTATTTAACCGCTTGTAAAAAGTGGCAAAGTCAATTTGCACATAGGAATATAAGTCTTTTAAAGTCTGTTCTGATATTTCTGAATAAGCAGTTAGAAACTCATTTGCTGCTTTGAAAGCAATTTGTAATCTCTGCTCTTCTATTCTAAATTGTCTATAAGAAGTAACTTTCTCATCGGCTATAATTAAGAACTGTTTTGCCGACTCCACCGTGGTCAAATCTGGCAATTCCTCAAGCTCTCGTTTCAAATTGTTAATCGAATCAATGTACCCTTTTGGAAGTGCTTCGGATATATTTCTGAAAAGACTTATGGTTTGATTTATGTCTTCAAAGGGATTTGACAATTTTTTTTCACAGTTTCTTAGCTTCTCTATCGCCTCAGAGAACATTTGAGAATCTTCTTCGAGACTTAATAAGTCGCAATCTTTTTTCAATGTTTCTGAAACGACGCTTAATTCTCGGAGTATTTTTAAAAATTTGGCGATCCCTAAATCTACAGAGTTTTTATTTTGTTGAGCCTTTTTATTAGATTCAATTTTTAACCTAAGGTGAGATAACAACTCTTCTTGAGACCATTCATCTTCACATAATGGACACTCATCTCCCTCGACAAAAAGAATCCCCATCTCATAAAGTCTTTGTTTTGATAAATCAGTTAAGAGTTCTGGCGTTTTGAGAACTTGCTCTAAAGATTCAATGGCTTTATCAACCACTTCTTCTTGAATAGGCGTTTGGATTTTACTTACGAGATCATTCACCGCTTTTAGGGATTGAGCTCGGGATATTGTTTTCTTTGGGTCCGTAGACCCAGATAAAATTCCATCACTAAATTTGGTATCCGCAGTCAGATCTTGAATTTCTACCAAACTTAATATTTTTCTTCTTTCATTTACGGCCGCTAGGATATGTTCTTTGATCAAATCAGGGATTTTCAAATGCGTTACGAGTTCGAGACGGCTTCGATTATAAGAAATTTTAGCGGATTCATATTCCTTCTTGGAAGAGTTGAAAGCTGTTTGAAAAGCTGCTCGATTTTTATCTATTGAATCCAGCTTCAATAACGATTGTACCTCTTTGGCTCGAGAACTAGCTTCCGTGAGAACGAATTTTAAGATTTCTCTACGTGACAATGAAAACTCTGAATGAGAATTTATATAATTAAATGCTTCAATCGTTTCACGATCTTCAGGGTCAATTATTGGTTTATTTGCCTGTGAAACGGTTCTTTCAATTTTAAATTTTTTGCCGGTAGAGAGAGACACATTGACGATAACTTTGGCCTTCCCTGGAGTGTCTTTTATATCTACATGTGGAGCATGCATTTTTAAACTTAATCCCCCTGATCCTGCGCCTGATAATCTCGTTATGTTTCCTGTTAATGCGAATTCAATTGCATCAATAACTCCACTTTTACCGCTTCCATTCGCTCCTTTAACAGCAAAGTTTTCACCATCAAGTTCAAGAAATAACTTTTTTATCCCTCTAAATTCTTCGATGTGAATATCAAGCAACTTTATCATTTGACCTCAGCAGGTGTTGAAAGAATTGCTTTAACTTCAGCAGCCGTTATAACTTGTTTTTCTTCAAAATGTGTCTTTAGGGCTGTTACAATGTGGGTTTCAATCTTTTTTTCTTTTTCTAGTTTTTTTACAAAGCTATTTAATACTTCATCGATTATCGGTGATTTCTCGGGCATTAATTTCGCCATGTTCCTACCTTTAGAGATAAAATGCTTCGTAAAAAAAATGCAAAAATAAAATTCACATTTTATTGGTGTTCTAATGTGCTCCTTTCGGCTCGAAAGTTATATTTCATTTTTAAAAAGATGCTGAATAGAGGAAGATTAAGAATCGTTCGGCAAAGTGCTGTATATTCGATAAATTAAAGACTACAAATAATTCAATCGTAGCTCTGAATTGATACTAGCCTTGACTCTCACCTTCGATACTTGGGAAATAACCAGTTTTCTGGTTGACCGCTCTACCAATCTCAATTCCTGTTCCGAGTTGATCGACACTCCACACTGACTCCGGAAGATTCAAACTCTCCCTCACCCGCTCCATCGTCTGCGGTACAAACGGATAAAGCATGATCATGAGATTCTTCAGCACGTAGAACGAGCTATAAAGCCCATCCTTGCGGCCTTCAAGCTCGGCTCTGTCATCATGAGGCTTGTATTGAACAAACAAGCTATTGATCAATCTAGCGTAGTTCTCGATCTGTCCAAGAAGTGTGATGTAATCCGCCTTCTCCATGTTCTTCACATAGAGCTGAACGATCTTCATCGTTTCCTTCTCGACCTTCTCGAGAAGCTTTCCATCAGGAACTTTTCCATCATAGTGAGCGTGCGCTGCTGAGATCGGCTTCTCGATCGCCGCATTCATCGGGCCCGCGAGAAACTTGTTTCTCTCTCTGAAAGTCTCAAAATCAAAGTTCGACTGTTTATCAGCAAGACCTAACGTCGAAAGAAAGTATCTCACCTGGTCCGCATCGAACTTCTTATCTTCATCATCAAGAAGCTGATCCGCCGAATAGAAATTTCCACGCGACTTACTCATCTTCTCGCCGTTCACCATGAGATGGAATACCGAATACACATCAGTCATCGTGTATCCATCCTTCACGCCCAACCACATCGCTCCTTGCATGAGCACGTAGAAGTAAACGTTATCTTGTCCGAGGAACTGGGAAATCTTCGCATCTGGATCTTTCCAGAAACGCTTCCACTCATCAGGACCTTTGTCCTTATTCTTCAGCGCAACCTTCGAGAACGAAATCGGCGCGATCAAAGAATCAGGCCACACATAAAGCGTTTTATCTTTCATCTCAGGATCAATCTCAGCAGGAACCGGAATCCCCCACGTGATATCGCGGGTGATTGAACGCCGTGCCCAGGCATCCATCGGAGAGAATTCAATTCCAATCGACTTGAGCGCTTCAGAACCAGTTGTGTAATCAGCCTTATTCTCAAACTGAACAACAACCATCTTCCCTGGAGCATAACGAGATTTATGCTTCGGAAGCGTTTCTCTGATTTCTTTAAACTTCGGCTCATGAACATTCGAAAACTGCAGCGCCGGCTGAACGGTCTCAAATACTTCGTTGAAAACACCCTTGCGCCATTTGTTCTGCTTCGACTTAATCCATTCAAGAAGCTGATCCTGAACTTTCGTCATATCCAGCCACAGGTGAGCTGTATCTCTCAGCTCCGGAGTGGCATCCGACAAACCTGACTTAGGATTAATGAGCTCCGAGGGATCGTACTCCGCTCCGCAGACCTCGCAGTTATCACTATAGGCCGAAGTGTTGTCACACTTGGGACATTTCCCCGTCACATATCTGTCCTGAAGAAAGCGATTGAGTTTTGGATCGTACCACTGCTTAGTGGTCTTCTTCTCCAGCATCCCGTTCTTCCAGAGGTTCGTCATAAACTCTTGCGAGGTCTCTTTATGAATCGGAAAACAATCCGGCTGACTCGTCCCGGAAAAAATATCATACGAAATTCCGTATCTCTTCGTCGTCTCAACTTGCTTCTTATGAATCTCATCGATGAACTGTCTCGTCGGCTTCCCAGCTTTAATCGCCGCTACTTCACTGGTTGATCCGTGATCATCATTCCCGCTCACAAACAAAACTTTTTCCGCACCGATCAGCATGCGCATATATCTCGCCATGATATCCGGCGGAACGATGGCACCAGCGAGATGGCCTAAATGTAATGGGCCATTGGCGTAAGGCATGCCCCCCGTGATGACGGCGGTCTTTGGCCTTTGCAGGCGCTCGAGTACTTCTTTGACATTCTGAGGGGGTGTAAATGCGAGCTTATTCATCCCCTGATTTTACACTAGAGATCGAGCGTTACGAAAGTCGAAAATCCGCCCTGAACCGTGACCACGGCCTTCTTAATGAGCTTAGTTTTAACGTAAAACTCAACTTCCGCCTGGGCCGGCCGATTGTCTTCGGTATAATCCCAGAAATAGCCGCTCATGAGTTCAGGTGTTTTCTCGTCTAAGTCTATTAGTTCATCAAGTCCGCGCGGCTTCTTGACCCGCACCCAGAGATGTTTCTGAGAACCCTTGACGTAAAAATGCATGCGGTATTTTCTGAACTCGACGTTCTCTTTGACCGGACGATACTTCGGATCACGCAGGTGATTCAGGATGTGCTGGATAGTGGGATGATCGCAGTACTGCGACTTCATACAGCTTCTTTCGATCTTTGCGATACCCGGAATTGTCGTCGTGATGTGAGTCGCTTCCACCGTAGTGAACGGAACAACATGGAGGCGCTTCTTATGCTTATCCGGACCATTCATGGAAAGTTCAACCGAGTGATGATTCGGATTTGAGCTATACACCGTAACCGTCGTGTCACCTTCACCAAGGAGTGGATTCACCACCTTCTTCACCCCACCGATAGCGAGGAATCTGATGTGCGTGTTCTGAAAAATATTGTCGAAATTCGTCTGAAGCGCGTTGATCGTGGTTGAACCGTAGCTCATTTCCTGAAGCTCGATTCTTCCCATGGGAGAGAGCGGATTATCGTACTGCTCCGGCATATTGAAGAAGAACTTCTTCCCCATCCGCGCCATCTTCGATCCCCAGTAGGGAGTGGAAAGGGTGATAAACGAATCGACCTTGGCGTAAATTTCCGGATGATTGAATCTTGCGTTCAGGAGCCAGAGACTTCCGACAAGTCCCCCCTGCGAATGCATGATGAAAGAAATCCGGTCATTAGCACCGAACTGATTTCTGACCATGGTTTTCTGGATGAATTGATCGAGGGTATCTGAAAAATTGTAAGTGGATTGCTTACTGTCGCCGGTATCGTACACAAAGTAGGTCGCGACGTTACAGGGATTCACTTTCTCTAAATAGCGGTCCATCGCTCCGAAGGTCGTTTCCGTTCCGCCGATTCCGTGAATGAGGAAGATATGATTCCGGGAGGTACACGTTTCTGCGTACGAAAAACCGATGCTGAACAGGAAAGCAATTAAACATAGTTTGATCATAGGTCCTCAATTTATCACGCCCGGCCCTTTGGATTTTCGGGGTTGTAAGAAGGAAAGACGTGTACAGATTCTGGACACTAAAGGGATTCCGTCGGGTACCGATAAGTAGCCATGATTAAACGCTTAATGGTCGTGATTCTGATGCTGGTGTCGGTTTCTACTCACGCCACCGACCCCGATGCCCTCCGTCTGGTGGAAAGAGACAAGGCCCGTTGTAACGAGGCAGCCGATGAGCGCGTGGGTATGTGGATCCTCAACATGAGTGAGTGGAACGAGAACTATTACAATTGTCTTCTGGGAAAGCTCAAGGCCCTGGAACCGAAATATCTCGCCAACGCCCTTGAGGCGCAACGCTTAGAAGCTCTCTGTCCGGAAAGTACCTTGAATGGGCCGGTGACGGAACTTTCGCTGATGGGAATTACACTCGCTAAGCAGCTCTCGGAACGTGAAAGACAAAAGAGTGGCGCCAGTCACTCCATCGAACAGACCCTTGAGCTTTATTACGATCGAACGATCCAGAGTCGGAATCGCATCAGAGAACTTCGCCGCTAATTACTGTCGCGGATAATCGTTCCAGATTTTCGTGCGGCAAGAAGAAACATCATTCCGGAAATTTGCAGTCGCATTCATTCTCGCGACCATTTCTTTTCTGTTCATCGGAAATCCGTAGAAGTCCTGATGATACGCCCAGAAAAGATCATGGGTCTGTCTGATCATGTCCTGCGGAACGGCCCCGAGGTTCAGGTCCTTCCCTCTCACAAAAATATACTTCGGTCCGATTCTCTTTCTGAAGAACTCATCTTCTCCCGGAGGAACGATGAGCTTCTGGAAATCTTCGAGCGTGACGTTTTCTGCCAGCATCTTTCTTAAAGGTGCCGTGAGGAAACAGGTCTTCTTGAATTTATTGTAGCCATTGGTGACGAGAAGATCGCCCATCTCGGTTGAGAGAAACTCGATGAGCTCCGCGCGGTAGTAACCGAAGTGCTCGTGGAAAACGGTCTTCGGGTTGAACTTCGGAAAGTGCTTCTTATAAAACGCCTTGAGCTTGTGGTCGTAGTGATACTTCACCACCATGTCTCTTTCGGTGGTTTCGTTTTCAATGAACACGTCCATCTCAGCATGACCCATTTCGTGAAAGATGGTGCTGATCTTCGAGTAATCACCGAGTGGCCCCATGATTTCCGGGACGGACTTAATGACTTTTCCGCGCATGTGATCTTTGTTGAGACTGATGATGTTGAGATTTCCGTTATAGGTTGCAACGGCCTGCGGACTCATCACTCTTCCGAGAAGTCCCAGCTCCTGCACGCGGACTTTAGTATTGAGTTCCATCGCCCTTTCGGTTTTCGTGAAGAAGTATTCCTGCCGGAGGCTCGGCATGAAAAGGTCAAAGGAACCGAGAAGGAAAAGTGCGAGTGTTGTATTCATGGATTAATCTTAGCCCTACGCGGACTGATAAAGCCAATCGTTTATTCTCGCTTCAGGCGATAGAGTTCGGTATCAACGCCCTTCAGTATAATCTTCTTATCGAATTGAAATCCCATGCGATCGGCGATTTTTCGTGAGGGAAGATTCGTGGGCATGATAGTGGCGGTGATCTCGGGAAGTTTTAATATATCAAAGGCATAATTTTTGAGAGCAAGTGCTAACTCCCATCCGTAGCCCTGGCCCCAGGCCGATCCGCGCAGGCGATAAGTAATGTCGACGAGCTCTTCTCCGTCCCAGGTCCAGGGAGTGAGTCCTCCCATGCCGATCAAGGCGCCGGATTTTTTTTCCCACACGCCGAATTTTCCATGGGCGTTTTTTAACCATCCGCGAGCTGCGGCTAAATCTTTCTGCCGATAAATATTTATGGGAAAGGCATTGAAGCCATCGTCCTGAGCGAGTTCGAAAAACTCTCCGGCATCGGCCTCGGTGAAAGGACGGATAGTGAGTCTATCGGCAGGTGAGGATATCAAAGTATCTTTCGCCTGAAGGATAGACACCGCGGGAAATTCTCACGAGGTCTTTCCCTTGTCGGTAGTACTGACTGGTTTCTTTTACGTGGGCTTCTCCGTCGGCGAGAATTTCTGTGTGCGCCTGAAGAAGATTTCCGAGGCACTTACCAAACATCACGTGCTCGTATTTTACTCCGTCCGCTGACCAGGAATGTTTCTGCTCCCATCCGGTAGCGGCGAAAGTGATTTCCTCACCGTTCATGGAAAAATGAAAGACCGGATACGGAACCGGAATCTGTTTTACGCTGAGAGACCCCTCTTCGAGGATTCCGTTTCGGGAGCTGCATACCTGATAATTTCCGCCGAGATCCGGACAGGCGGATGCGGAGAAAGTGGTAATGAGCGATATAGCGAAGATGAGCTTTTTCATCCTTAATTCATATCCAAATTCTTTGGGAAAAAATAGGCGTATCTTGTTCCAAAAACAGTCGCGTGACATACTTTTCTTAGCTTTTTATCAGTCCCTATTCATGGAGATCTCGAATGAAAATTATGCTTTGTATGCTCTCGGTGTTCTTCCTCGCCGCCTGTTCATCGATGAACAGTAATTCCCGGAAGTTGGCGTCAATAGATAAAGACCTCACCGGAACTTATCTGGGTGTCGCTGATTATAAGGCGGGCCACAGGGGTTATAATAAGAAGGCGATCCGCGTTTATTTTCATCCGATCGCGAGTGAGCCGGGTAAATACGATGTGGTATTACTTGAGTACGTTGATCTGCTAAGGATGGCGCCCAGCTATATCGCTTCTAACAAAATCCCCTTCATCGCCAGAAGAACGGGCTACCTGAAAAATATCACCAAGACCATCGTGGCCTATGAAGCAAACCCGGGTGAAAAAGAAAACACCATGGAGCTCTGGCCTCTCGTGGTGCAAGGTGATCAGATCGTGGCGAAAAAAAATGTTCAGCCACGCATCCTCACTCTCTCCTCAGCGGAAGGTCTCACGAATCCCCTGGAAGGTGCGACGATCTCTCAGTCAAATAAAGATGAGCCGAAGGAAATCTTCTTCCCGGCCAAGGACGATGATAAGAGAAACGGCATCCAGTACGGTACGGCCAAGCTTGCTTACAAAGCTGCGAAGCTCGAATCAACCTGGAGAAAGAAATATCTCAAGGGCCCTTATCTTTCTCAGTACTACAAGAGAGACGACGTCGTTCTTAATTGCGGCGGCGAAAAAGATGAGACTCTCGCTGAATTCGTGATCAATGAGAAGTATTCAAAGCTCTCTGAAAAGAAAAGAGCTGCGATGTTCACGCACCCAGATTCTGCTTTCCTCAAGGGTGAGTTCAGAGTGTCTGAGCCGCGTGACGGAATGTTCCTCTTCCACTCTCTGAACGCTGACGAGAGATCGAACTCGATCGTTCAGAATAAGATTGGTCTTTTCATCGATATCTTCGATGCGACGAAGTCCCTTAACCAGGACGTGGTTGAGCTCGCACTCATTGATTCAGAGAAGCCGGAAGACTTCCTCATGTATTATGAGGATCCGGAAAATGGTGAAGGAAAAGAAAAAGGTAATCGCTGATACGAAGAAGGCTCCTCACGGGGCCTTTTTTATTTGACTGGTAATTCGACGATAAATCTCGCTCCCTTGCCGGGAGAACTTTCCAATGAAATTTTCCCGCGGTGGAACTCGACAATCTTCCGGATAATGAAAAGCCCGAGACCGAGTCCCCCGACATTAGTGGCATTCGTCCCGCGCTCAAAGCGGTTAAAGATTTTTTCAATCTTCTCCATCTCCACTCCCGGCCCTTCATCAATGACTTCCAGAAACGCGCGGTCGTTTTCCTTATAGGTCACAATTTTTACCCGGGTCTGGGGAGCATACTTGATGGCATTGGAAAGAAGGTTCACCACCACTTGTTCCAGGCGGTAGCGGTCCCAGCAACCGATGACTGACGGATCAAGCTGAAGCTCCAGGATGTTCCGGCTTTGCTCAAGCTGTTCCTTGAATCTTGTAGCGATTTCATCGGCAAGCTCAGACAGATTAATTTCAACCCGATTAAGATCGAAATTTCCCGTCTGGATGCGGGAGATATCGAGGAGATCATTCACCAGATGCGTGAGTGAAGAAACCTGGCGGATTCCGATATCGAGAGATTTTGCGATGTCTTTAAAGACCGGATCCGAAGCCCCGGAGCGCTCGAGCCTTCTGCTACTGAGCTGGAGCTGGAGCCGGAGGGACGTGAGCGGAGTCTTTAACTCGTGACTGGCAATGGAAAGAAATTCATCGCGGCTTTGCAGGGCCTTCTCGAGATCGATGGTCCTTTCCTGAACCCGTCTTTCGAGTTCTTCATTGGTGGACTTGAGCGCTTCAGCCGAGAGTTTTTTATCGGTCAGATCGCGCGTCACTTTCACGTATCCGATGATGTCCCCGGAAGAATCATTAATTCGCGTGATAACGACATTCGCCCAGAAACGGGTTCTATCTTTCCGGAGACGCCAGCCTTCTTCTTCATAACTGCCCTCTTTGGCGGCAATTCTAAGTTCGTTTTCGGGATGATGGCGGGCGATGTCTTCTTCCGGATAGAAAATTGAGAAATGCTTACCGATGATCTCACTGGCCTCCCAGCCCTTGATCCTGGTGGCACCCTCGTTCCAGGAAGTAATATTTCCTTCTTTATCGAGCATGAGGATGGCGTAGTCTTTGACCGCCGTCACCATCAGGCGAAGGCGCTCTTCACTCCGGCGGAGTTCTTCCTCGGCGTTTTTTCTTTCCGTGAGATCGCGGGTAACTTTCGAGAAGCCGATGAGTTTTCCATCTTTGTCATCAATCCGGGTTATAACGACACTCGCCCAGAACTTCGTTCCGTTCTTACGGATGCGCCAGCCTTCTTCTTCGTAACGGCCTTCTTTGGTGGCGATCTTGAGCTCCTGCTCCGGATGCTTTCTCGCCTTGTCGGCTTCCGTGTAGAACAGGGAAAAATGGCGTCCCATGACTTCTTCGGTTTCATAACCTTTAAAGCGCCGGGCGCCTTCGTTCCAGCTCGTGATCTTCCCTTCGGGATCGAGCATGAAGATGGCGTAGTCCCGGACGGAAGTCACCATCTGCCGGAAGCGTTCTTCACTCCGGGCAAGGGCGATGTTTTTTGATTCGAGCTCTTCATTGGAAGTCGTGAGCTCTTCATTCGTGCACTGAAGTTCTTCCCTGGCACTTTCCATTTCTTCATTGGCGCTGTGGAGTTCTTCGTTGGCGGCATGGAGTTCTTCATTGGCGGACATGAGCTCGGCCTGGGTCGATTCGTATTGCTCAAAGACCGACTGAAGGTAATCCCGCTGGACCTGAAGTTCCTGGATCAGTTCCTGGTCGGAAAGATTCGCTTTCGAATAGGTCTTGTGGCCGGTCACTTTTTTGGAAAGAGATGCCTTTTTTTCCACTTTCCCGAACAGAATCAGGAGGTGCCGGGCATTGAGTGGCGAAACTTCGATATCCACCTGAGTGTGTTTTTTTCCGATGAATAAGTTCACACCCTCTTTTTTTACCGGTGTCTTTTTCTTCAGCGCCTCACTGATAAGTTTTTTCAGGTAAGGAGCGAGATTCGGATGGGCCATCTTAAAAAGTGAGGTGGTGGGTAGGCCCGAGGGAGTTGAGAGATAGGGCGCGGTCTTTCCACGGAACTGAACAACTTCGTTGTGGAGATTAATGATGACACCCGTTGGAGCGAAACGACTGAGAAGGAACTGGTCAGCACTTTTCTGGAGTTCCAGCGCAGGATCAAGGCTTGTTTCCGTTTGCTGAAGGATTCTCATGCGGGTCTCATGCGCGGACTGAAGGCTCGTGGGAAGCTTATGGAAGATCCGGTATTTCTTATCGATTGTTTGGAAGAGATTTCCTGAAGTCGTCACCGATTCGCTGGTTCCCAGCCAGAGGAATCCGTCTTTATTGAGACCGAAGTGGAACATCGGAAATATTTTCTTCTGAAGTTCGGGCCCGAAATAAATCAGCACATTCCGGCAGGAAATGAGATCGAGTTTTGAAAAGGGAGGATTGTTGATGAGGTCATGCTCGGAGAAGACCACCATGTCCCGGATTTCTTTTTTAATCCGGTAGCAATCTTTATCCTTCTCAAACCAGGAAAGGATCTTTTTGGAAGTGATTTTTTTGATCGTTTCTTCCCCGTACATGGCCCGGCGGGCGAACTGAACGACGGTCTGGCTGATGTCAGTGGCAAAGATCGTGAGCTTGAGATTTAATCTCTTTGATTTGCAGTATTCGGTGAAAGCAATGGCGAGTGAATAAGCTTCCTCGCCGGAAGAGCACCCCGTTACCCAGAAGCGCACCGGACTTCCCGGGGCCCTGCCTTTTACGAGGGCGGGGAAAACATTTTTTTTCAGTGACTCGTAGGCCTCAGGATCACGGAAGAATTCGGTGACGTGAACAAAGACATCTTCATAAAGCTCAACCAGGCCCTCGGGATTTTTTTTGAGATAACTAGCGTACTTCGAAAGCGTCGGAAGTTTTTTCATCCGCATCTGGCGTTCCACGCGCCGACGGATCGTGCTCATTTTGTAATGAGACAGATCAACCTGCGTCTTTCCCTTAATGAGCGCAAGGATACCCTTCAGGGAATTGTCTTTTTCTTTGGTAGAAATGGATTTTGTCACAGGCCGCAATATACTCTATGTATCTGATTATTTAAAGGGCTTGAGGCCACTTTAGGCGAAAACTCTCCTTAATCTTACCTTAAGGAAGCCTTATTTCAGCGATTCTTTAAGGGCCTCTTTATACCTTACCGGCAAAAGACTGAGTCCATACTGAAAAGAGGCATTCATCCAACCAAAGCCCTCACGGGTGATATAGCGGAATTCAGTCCCCACATTTCCGTATTCCGCGAAGACGGCATGGGATCTTTTCTGAACGTCGTACTTTTCCGGAATCGTGCCATTATAGTCGCGGGCGTTCTCCGCGATCATCCGCAGCCACTTTTGGATGAGCCTTTCCGCATCCTGGTCATGTCCGTAATTTATAAGTCCCCGCCACGC
Organism: Bacteriovoracales bacterium; assembly: GCA_036675045.1. Classification (GTDB taxonomy): domain Bacteria; phylum Bdellovibrionota; class Bacteriovoracia; order Bacteriovoracales; family Bacteriovoracaceae; genus Peredibacter. The sequence continues at coordinate 15,384 of JAKFFP010000106.1, forward strand.
GAGCATCTGATGAGGCGGCCATCCATTCGGCCACTCCCATTGTCTTTCATGTGAGTCTTTCACACTTTCGCGCGAGACTTTCGCCGTGGCAAATAATCCGCCCGGCGCTTCGAGATGCTTAAGCCCAAAGGCGATCAATCGCTTCGCCTGTTTCTGGGTGAGAAGTTTTTCTTCGCTGACGATCAGGGGATAGAGTCCTGTGGCGCTGATGTAATCCGAATTCTTTCCGCTGGGCACGTGATAGTCAAAGAAAAATCCCTTCTCTTCGTTCCAGAGATATTTCATCATCGCCGTTTTTCTTTTCTTCGCCCGCTCACGATACTTTTGCGATTCATTTCCTTCGGTGAGAATCGAAAGATCAAGCTCAGTTTGATAAAGAAGGGTGTTGAGATCCACCGTCACAAAATCAGCACAGGCGTCTTTTCCCTCAAAGCGGAAGCGATAAGTGGTGTCGTGTCCGGATTCGCGGACACAGGCATCGTGCTCAAAGAATTTCTCCGGGTCGGGATTATTTTTCAGGTAATCGAAGTGACCGGGTTCAACTTCCGGCGGAGGACCCAAACCTTTACCGTGATAGCGGGAGAGACCGGTGGAGGTCATCCTATCCGGGCCCATCCAGACCGTTTCATATTCACGAATGGCAGCGGCGACGGCGTCTTTTAACCACGGAGGGTTTTTATTTTCCGTAAGTGCCAGCCTGATCAGGGAGGTAAAAAACGGCGGCTGCGAGCGGTTAAGATAATACGTGCGATTGGCATTCAGGATCTTTCCATAGTTCATGATCTGGTAAGTGAAGTTTTTGATCATCGCTTCCACCAGATGTTCTTTCCCGTCGAGTATGAGACCAATACTCTCAAAATAGGAATCCCATCCGTACATCTCATTGAAACGTCCACCGGGAACAACATAGGCCTCAGGAAGATACAACAGACCATGCTTCCCTTCGAGGCTTTTCACATAGAGTGGCGTCGGTGAGACCGGGAGTTTTACTCCTTTCCCCGAAAATTTCTTGAGTGCTTCGTGGTCCGTTTCCGGGATATAAAGCGGATAGGTTTTCTGAATGACCTTGGTGTCCGGCAAGACCTGGGAAAGAGTGTCTGATTCAATTTTCCTGGTGAGACCATCCCAGTAGTAGTCCCGGATCATGCGGGAAATGCGGTCAACGGGATTTTCATGAATCACTGAAGGCTTGATGATCTTATGTCCGAGACTCAGTTCCTGCAGTAAATTTGAGAGAGCGTAATGCCCCTTCACCCTCATGCCCTGATAAAGAAAGATGCGATCCCCTTTATCCAGCACCGTAATTTTTTTGTCCCGGTCGGTATCTTCTTCCCGGAGAAGTCGCTTAAGCTCTGAGGCCTGGGAATTAAGGGTTAGAAAAAAGAGCGCAACAATGATATGCATGAAGAATGAAATATCTCCATACGATGATCAGAGTCAATGATCTTGATACCTCCATCCACTTTTATACTGAGCTTCTCGGAATGAATCTCGTTTCAAGAACCGATTACCCTGAAGGAAAGTTCACACTTGCGTTCCTGAGCTATGGGAAAACGAAAGATGATCCCTGTATTGAGCTTACTTACAATTACGGGAAAGATTCCTATGTGATGGGCGATGCCTTCGGTCACATCGCCCTTGCCACCGAAGATATTTACGGGACCTGTGAGAAATTAAAAGCTGAGGGAGTGAAGGTCACGCGAGAACCTGGTCCGATGAAACACGGAAAGACCGTTATCGCTTTCATCGAAGACCCGAACGGATACAAGATCGAGCTCATTCAGCGTTAGTTATGGAAAGGCAACTGCACTTCAAAGCAGTTTGCGGAGATCTCACGGTTAAGAAAGATTTCCCCGCCATGCCTTTTCATGATTTCTTTTGAGATGCTGAGACCAAGTCCCGTCCCCTTGCCGATTTCCTTGGTGCTAAAAAACGGCGAAAAGATTTTCTTTTCATTTTCTTCCGAAACCCCGGGCCCGCTGTCAGTGAAGCGGATGCGGATTCCTGTTCCGGTTTTCAGGACATCAATCTGGATCCAGGAATCTGGACGGGATTCGACGGCATCGACTGCATTTGCCAGGAGATTGATCAGGACTTCCGAGATCTGAACCCGGGAGCAGTTCATTTTTTCGTCCAATACCGGGTTGTCCATATTGAGCCGGAGCTTTAAACCCTTGGGCGAGAACATCGGCCGGCAGATATTCTGAACATCGCTCAGAATATCACGCAGTTTATAGACACCCATCTTTTCCCGGGAACTTTCGCGGGAAAGATTTTTCACGGACGTGACGATGTCACTGATCCGCTGGATAGTCAGATCGATCTCATCGAGTTTCGAAAGCGCGTGTCTGCGATCAGGTACTTCCTGAGATAAGACTTTCCGGAGCATCCATGAACCGGAGCGGATGATCGCCAGAGGATTATTGATCTCATGACCAAGCTCGGCCGCGAGAACTCCCAAAGCCGCGAGCTTTGAGGCCCTGTTGATCCTGATTTTATCTTCTTCGATGGCCTCACGCTCGATTCTTAAGCGTTGTTCGTTTTCCAGTTTCTCAGTGATGTCCCGGAAAGAGGCAATCGCTCCGACAATCTTCTGATCTTTCAGAATGGGACTGGCGTTGCAGGAGATGCACTTCCAGCTATTATTCAGACGGTTATTCAGATAGAGCCGCACATCCGTGAGATTTTCTCCGCGCAGGGCCCGCACCACCGGCATTTCCTCCGGATCAAATAGAGTGTCAGTGTTTTCGGAGTGGTAAATTCCGACATAATCGGGCCACGTCGTATAGTTCCCATCAGGAACTGACCCGCAAATATTACGACCGGATTTATTCAGAAAAACAATTTCGCGTTTGCGATTAACAATCAGAATGCCATCACTGACAAATTCCAAAGCACTTCGAAGGGAGATTCCTTCCTGAGAAAAAAAATAACTGAGTTCCAAGGTCTCCTCCTGAGATCTTTGAGATGATCCAAAATAATTCCCGCGGAACATTTTGTCATGAAGCTTTTCACTGATGAGAAAGCTTGGTCATAATTAACTTTTCTTAAGTGAGAAAAAGAAACATACTCCGGGAGAAAAAAATATTTTCAAGGATCTCAATTAATGAACCTCCTTCTGGTTGATGATGAACCCCTTCTGCTCGAGAACATGAAGTTCATCCTTTCTCACCTGGCAGAAAAAATATTCACTGCTAAAAACGGCAAAGAAGCCCTGCAAATCCTCAGTCAGGAAGATATCCGGTGCGTGATCACCGAT
>JAKFFP010000138.1:0-3245 GCA_036675045.1 Bacteriovoracales bacterium
AGCACGTCAGCATGGGCGCCTTCAGCGAACAGGGCAGCTGAGAAGTCTGAGCCGCCGCGGCCGAGGATGGTGGTATTTCCCTGCATGTCGGAACCAATAAAGCCCTGGGTTACGTAAACGTTTTTCCCGTCGAGCTGCATGCGCTTTCGCGCCTCTTTTTCAATTTCTTCGATAAGGGGAGTTCCTTTACCGAAGTTGGAATCAGTTTTAATTACTGTGCGAGCGTCCAACAGATGCACTTCGCGAGCAGGCCAGAGAGATTTTAAGACCTGGCGGAAAATGAGCGAACTCATTCTCTCGCCAAGACTTAAAATATGATCATAGGCCCTGGGAGTAAGCTCTTTGAGAAGTGATAAATTCTGAACGAGAAGATCGAGCTCAGTGTAAAGACCATTGAGCTGGCCCTCGGTTTCGCCATTCGCTTTTGTTTCGCGCAGAAGTCCGGTGTGTCTTTCTTTAACTGAGAATACAGCTTTCTCGCAATCTTCCATTTTGCCGGTGGAAGCGCACTTGGCGATCTCTATTAACTTGTCAGTCGTTCCGCTGGTCGCGGAGACACAAACAATGGAAGAATTTCTTTCTATGGAAATCCCAGCCGCGCGGGCCATGGCCTCGTAATTTCCCATAGAAGTTCCGCCGAACTTTGAAACAATAATAGACATCTTTCATCTCCATGATGAAGTTCAAAAAAATCGGTTAAATTCAGAAGTTGGGGAATACGTCAGGATAGGGATTGAAGAAATTCAATGACCTAACCTAAAGCACTCCACAGATTCTTTTTTATCTCTGTGACAATCACGGGGTTTCTCCCCCGTTAACCAATGAAGAATCCGATAAGACGGACTTTTCACTTCGGCGATTCCTCCCTGGTCCTGGTTCTCTGGGTCTTATCCCTCACCAAAATTACCTAAGAATCGCGCCTCTTCAGGCAAACTCCCAATCATCATAGTAAATGAATTCTGAAAATGGAAGTTGCCTTTTAAAAAAAAAGACGATTATGTTTTCGGAGAGTTTAATTGATGAACAGAGAGGATTTGTATGAAGAATGTAGGGTTTATCGGCTGGCGGGGAATGGTTGGTTCAGTTCTCATGGAGAGAATGACCGCTGAAAAAGACTTTTCTCACATGCAATCTCACTTCTTCTCTACTTCTCAGGCCGGCGGCAAGGCCCCGGCAGTTGCCAATGGGAATCCTACCGTCGCAAACGCAATGGATCCTAAAGAGCTCGCGAAAATGGATATTCTCGTTTCCTGTCAGGGCGGGGATTACACCAAAGAGATTTTCCCTCAGCTCAGAAAAAATGGCTGGAAAGGTCTCTGGATCGACGCTGCCTCGACACTGAGAATGGACAATGATTCCGTGATTGTTCTTGATCCCGTTAACCGCATGCAGATCCAGAAGGCCCTCGATAGTGGTGTGAAAAATTATATCGGTGGTAACTGTACCGTCTCTCTCATGCTCATCGCTCTTCACGGCCTTTTCAAAGAAAACATGATTGAATGGGTGAGCTCGATGACTTATCAGGCGGCTTCCGGCGCCGGAGCTAAGAACATGATCGAACTCCTCGATCAGATGAAGACCGTCGGTAATTCCTTCACCAAGCATCCTTCGATGACAGCACTGGAACTCGAAAAAGAAATGAATAACACCCTGGCCTCGCCGGAGTTCCCGAAAGCAAACTTCGGACACGCGCTTGCTCTTAACGTTCTTCCCTGGATTGATTCCGAAACTCCTTCGGGTCAGTCGCGTGAGGAATGGAAGGCACAGGTGGAAGCTAATAAGATCCTCGGCAACACAACAGAAGTTCCGGTTGATGGAACTTGTGTGCGCGTGGGGGCCCTTCGTTGTCACTCACAGGGACTCACGATCAAGCTCAAAAAATCCGCGCATCTTTCAACCGTGGAAGAAATCATCGCTTCAGCAAATGATTGGGTTAGACTCGTTCCGAATGACAAGGCGACATCTCTCAGGGATCTCACCCCGGCAGCAGTGACCGGAAAACTCCATGTGCCCATCGGGCGTGTTCGTCCGATGACTTTGGGAGATACCTTCTTTAATGCCTTCACAGTAGGGGACCAGCTTCTCTGGGGAGCGGCCGAGCCTCTCCGCTGTGTTCTCCGTCAGGCCCTTAAGTAACTTAAACCGCTGGTGCCAAAGGGCACTCTGAAAAGAACTCAGGGTGCCTTCTCCTTTATCTGAATCCCGAATATAGTCTCTCCAGAAGAATCACCATGAAGGTGATTTCCGAGGAGATTTCATGAAGAAATTTTTGGTTCTCTTTCTCATCTACTCCCTTAACATTCTGGTCTTTCTGTTCGCGAAATCGGCCGGTGCCGAGACGTTTTCAGTGATTGCCAGGGCCCCGGCGATTGAAACTATCTCAAGGCCCGTGTCGATTTTAAGGCTTCCCGGGGATCACCGGCGATATTGATTTGACGTTGCTCTTGGTATGACGGTTATACTTTAAAGAGAGCGAGTCGCGGCACAATGGCCGACTAAAACACCCGGAGAGTTATGAAAAGTTTTATTCTTCTTTTTCTTTTTTCACTCTCCGCTCAGGCGGCATGTGATTACACCATCCGTGATCGGATGATGCGATCACCAGAGCAACAGAGAGTATTCAGATGCGAGCTTAACTTCCGGTGCGCTGAACGCGCGATCCGGGATGAAAATTCTGATCCGGCTGAAATTGAAAAGCTGGTCGACTATTCCCGCATTCACAAATGTAATGATGAACTAAGACTGGCAGACCTTTGGTCCACTTTGATGGAGGAAGCGCCGGAAGAAGATCTTTCGGTTAATAATTCCGAACGCGGAAATTCAAAAGCAGATTTGCCGGTTATTCCTGACGCTCCGGAAGCTCCCGCGGATGCAAAAACTCAACGCCAATAACCTTGTCTTGCTTCCCCGCACTCCCGGATAATGAAAATTAACCAGGAGTGCCGGATGAAATACCTCTTCCTCTGTTTCATTTCAGTTTCACTACCCACATTCGCTGCCAGATTCGCCGATGATGTCCGCTCAATTGATCACGAAAAGGGCGAGGTCGCCGTTACATTTTCTTCCCGCGCGCAGGTTCACCGCATTCCCGCCAGCAGCAAGGTTCTTCCCTGTCTGGTTAATGGAATGAAAGCGAGAAAGCCGGTGGATGTGACGACTAACGATGAGAATGGAAATATCGTGGAATGCAAGCTCGCTCCCAAGATGCATCCGGGAGCGATTGGACATTAGTTTTTCAGGCGAAG
>JAKFFP010000249.1:0-3221 GCA_036675045.1 Bacteriovoracales bacterium
TAATTCGGGATAGGCCTCCAGGACAAGTCCTGAATCATCCGCGAGTGTGGGAACTTTGTAGGCATCAAAATAGGCCTTCGCTTTAAGGAGAGCGTTCTCGGAAAAAGACTTTCCTGTTTCATCGACTTCCAGAGTCCCGGGGGCAGCGTTCACTCCGATTTTACCCTCGAAGAGTTCTTTGAACTCCCGGGCCTTGTGGGAATTTCCGGAAGCGAGCAGGAATGTTTTCAAGATAATTTATCCAGGATTGCACGCTGTTCTTTCATTACTACGAGAAGAGATTTCTGGGCGCAGGCCAGGAGGGACTGGAGTTCTTCCATGGAAAATGGAGCGCCCTCGGCAGTTCCCTGCACTTCCACGAATTTCCCATTGGAAGTCATGACGATATTCATATCAGTGCCGCATGATGAATCTTCTTCGTAATTAAGATCAGCGATGATCTCGCCTGACTTATTAATACCGATGGAGATAGCAGCGAGTCCTTCACGGATTGGATTTTCCTTGAGAAGGCCGTCTTTCATGAGTTTCCTCACCGCCATCTCAAGCGCAATATAGGCCCCGGAAATAGAAGTCGTTCTGGTGCCACCGTCCGCAACAATCACATCACAATCAATCATAATGGTCCTTTCACCCAGCTTCCCGAGATCAACAACCGAGCGAAGCGCGCGTCCAATGAGACGCTGGATCTCCTGGGTTCTTCCTGAAGGTCCCTTTCTTTCACGATCAACCCGGCTGTGAGTAGATGATGGAAGCATGGCATATTCAGCAGTGAGCCAGCCCTGACCCTTTCCTTTCAGGAAAGGAGGGACAGACTCCTGCACTGAAGCTGTGATATGTACTTTAGTGTTCCCGAATTCCGCCATCACTGAGCCATGGGCGTAAGGATTGATGGAGGGAGTGAATTTAATCGGGCGGGGACTATCGCGTTTGATGAGAGACATGGAGAACCTCGGTGATTAGACAAATACATTTAGACGTCTGTGATTCTACACAAGATCTCCTTAAAGAACAAACCACGAAGGGAACGGACATCAATCTCGTGAGCACGAACAAGCAGCTCAAGGGACGCGGCCGCGGATCCAATGTCTGGCAGGATATGCCCGGCTCCTTATGTTTTTCTCTCATCATCGAACCTCATAAGATTCTCAGTTTTACTGCCCTCGAGATGTCTCTTCTGGTAGCAAGATTTTTTGAATACGAAGGCTGTAAACTGGGTCTCAAATGGCCCAACGATTTATGGGATGCACGCGGACTGAAATGCGGTGGCATCCTGGTGCAAGGATCAGGCAACAACTTGTACGCCGGGATCGGTCTGAATTTATTTTCTGATGAGATCGATTTTGGCGGAGTTTATCTGGAGTCTTTTGAATTTGATAAAAAATCCTGGAGCTTGAGAATTGCTGAGTACATTCAATCCAATCGTTATACAGATACCGAGCAGCTCGTAAAAGACTGGGAACTGCGCTGCCCTCACTTGGGAGATGTCGTCAGCATCACAGAAGGAAATGATGTCGCTGAAGGAGTCTTTCTGGGATTAGGTTCATCGGGCGAAGCGAAGCTTCGGACATTTGACGGACAGAAATCTTATTACAACGGGACGCTCAGGATTATCTCGTCTGGCCGATAATCTTATCAGATATCTTTGCAAGTTCCTGGCGGATCAGGTTTTCCGCCAGATCGGGAATCACTTCCCAGGAAACTTTTTCGACATTCTTCCTGAACATTTCATCCATGTATTCTTTCACGTACTTCTTCACGATCTCTTCCATTTCCGGACGAAGTTTCTGAATCAATTCTTCCGTGTCCTGGACCTGAAGAGATGTTTCAGTCGGTTCAAACTTCGGCTTGGCGAAAATATCTGAGCCGGTATCGTTCCAGGTGATGGAGTCTGAATCATCCGTGGGCTTGAAGAGGGAGTCGTCGAAATCATTCCGCGAAGGCTGGAAACCGGATTTCATTTCTTCAATTTTGGATGAAACCTGCTGTTTCAGGTCTTCGAATTCATCGGCATGCCAAAGATCGTCGGCAACCTCATCATGAATCTGGGCTTCAAGAGAGCTGATATCCGTTTTCTCTTCTACGTAATTGCCTTCAATTTCCAGACCTGGTTCTTCATCCGGCTTGAGAGTTTCAAGCGGGATGAGCTGGGGCTTCTTGGCCGATGGCTTTTCTTCTGCTGGCTGGGCCAAAGACTCAATTGATGGGTAATCGAGATCATCAGTCTCAGGGAATTTCTGAGAAGCTGTTGCCGGAACATCGGCCACTGGAGAAGCCTTGGCTACCGGAGTGGAATCACTTTCACCAATCACCGGGGGAAGCTCCATCGAGGTGAGTGAAGCATCACCGCCGATAACACCCGGAACACTCATGCCCCAATCATTAAGATCACGATTGAGTACATTAAGGGTCTGTGGTGCAATCACCTCGGGTTTCGTACTCTCCCCCGATTGAACAAAAGGATCACTGGCGTGACTCATCTGCCACTGGTCTTCCGGTGCTGGAACTTCCTGACCGTAAGTTTTTTCTTCGGGATAGGGAATCTCAGCATCATCAAAGGATTCAATTAACTGGCGGCAAAGAGCAATGAATTTATTCGAGTCAAACGGCTTCACGATTTTGTCGGAAGCTCCGCATTTTTCCATCAACGAGTCTTCAACGGTATCAAACGTCCCGAGAAGAAGAAGAATCTTAGTTGAAGGAAGAATGGACTTAATTTTGGCGCAAAGGTCGTAGCCGGTGAAATTCTCCGAAAGATTGAAATCGAGAAAAACTATTTTCGGCTGAACGACCGTTAATTTCTGGAAGAGTTCATCTTCAGAAGAGGCTTCAGTGATGTCGTATGGCTGGTTGGCCAACGTGATTTTGATTACTTTCTGGATGGTGATGCTGTCATCTGCCAGCAAAACTTGATGATTCATACAAAAAGTATAATTGCCGCGGTGACTGAATGGGAACGAAAAAAACTTTAAAACTCGAGAATCATTGCCGTTTGATTATCCAGATTGCCGCGAGAGTTGGATAGTTTTAGTAGGCTATTGACCCTTTCCTGAGAATCACGCGCACTTCGATTGAGAGTGTAGAGAATTTCATCCTCGGCTAACGGGGCATAAACGCCATCGGTGAGAAGCAGGACCTTATCGTTTTCAGCTAGCCGAACCTCCCGAAGAACGTAGTTAAGTTCTGGGTACATGCCAAAGGCACTCATCGGGGAAGATTTGAAA
>JAKFFP010000007.1:0-3205 GCA_036675045.1 Bacteriovoracales bacterium
ACTACATGAATCCAAAGTTCGTGAAGAGAAATAAGTTCGATCCGCATGCTCACGAATGGTCGCCAGCGATGTACGTAGGAGTGGCCGACAGAATTCTCCGTTTTGAAGAAATCTTTTCAGTCCGGAAAAAGAAAAGTCAGAAGCGGCTGGATGAGAGAGAGATTGCATTTTTGCGACGGGATTACCCGTTTTCCAGAGAAAGAATTGTCGCCTAAAAGAATAAATCCCGCTAGAAAGCGGGATTTATTCTAATCTTTTATCATCATTTAGCTGCGAACAATTTAAAGTTTAAGCGGCCCAGTGGCGGCTGAGGGCCTCGCGATTCATTTCTTCAAAGGCAAACGAGTATCCATTTCTTTTCACCAGATGGTGAGCGCAATCAAGCCACATCGATGTCGAAGCTGAAGACAAGTACACGATCTTTTCCACTGATGTTTTCATGATGGCCGTCTTGATCGTCTTCACGATGAAAACAGGAAACATGTCTTCCTGCATATCCACCAGAAGGTGGGGAGTCGGTTCCAGAACTCCCTTCATGAGACTGATCAGGAAGCATTCCCAGTTGGTGGCAAATGCCGCCTTCTTAAACGGCTCTTTTACCAGGACGATGAGATTTGTCAGGGCCGGATGATGGTCCTTAACGAAGTCATCCCAATGCTCATGGGGACAGGAAAGCTGAAGGTTTTCCCACAAGGTAAGATTCGGGATGAGCGATGAGGCCCCGTGAACATAGGAAAAGCCCGAGTTTTTTCCATCGGCCACGGTTTTACAGAGCTGAAGGAGCTCTTTTAATACGGGAGAAGAGCTCGGGGCCGTCCTTTCGTATACGTAAATGCCGGGTTGCTGTAATGACTTGTCCATCTGAAGATTTCTCGGATCATTCAGCGTGGAACCTTAAAGGAAACTGCCTTATAATTTAGGGAATGAACGGACAGAACCGATTAACAGAAACTTATTTGCCCGACAAAACCACTCGGAAAGAAAAAATCCTGGTGGGTATTTCCGGCGGAATTGATTCCCTGGTGAGTGCTTATCTTCTGAAGATTCAGAAGTATGATCTCATCGCGGTCACTGTGATTCCTTCATGGGAAGAGAACGGACAGGATCTTGAGGGATTATTGTCATGCACGCTTTCGGCTAAGAAAATTGAGGCGATCCAGGCCTTCTGTCATCAACTGGGGATTCCCCACCATATCGTGCGGATTCCGCAGGAGTTCCGGGAAGTGGTGATTGAAAAGTGGATGTCAAAAAAAGCCGCCGGTGAATATCCCGACCAATGCTGGAGCTGTCACGCACTCCGGATGCAGTTTCTTCATGAAAAGATGAAAGAACTCGGCGCGAAGACACTTGCGACCGGACACTTTGCCAAGATCCATCGGCATGATCCTGATTCACCGACTCTCGTTCAGACTTCCAACGATGAGGAGTTCGATCAATCCGTGCTTCTTTCGCGTCTTCCTCAGGAAATACTTAAAGACCTCATGCTTCCGCTTTCCGATCTTCAGAAAAAAGAAGTTCTGAAGCTCGCCGAAAACTTCGGAGTGAATGATTCTCAGAAGAGTGTCCGGATGTTTCATTGTTTCCCGGAAAATGAAGACACGATAAAATTTCTTCAAACCAGGCTCCCGGAGCGTTTCCGCAAAGAAGGAATGTTTGTCGGAGAAGATGATGAGAGGCTTGATGATCACGAGGGTATCGTGAAGTACCGGAAAGGTTGCGCTGTCTTCACTGACGAAAGACGGAGATCGCTTCTTTTTACAAAATACACCCTTCCTGACCGTAAGATCCACCTGGGCCCCGTCGAGTGGTTTACCCGGGAGAAATTCGTGCTGAGGAATTGTAAAATTTCTTCTGAAACTCCCTGGCGCATGCCGTTCCGTGGGATTCTCATGAAAGAGGGCCAGTCATATGAAGGATGGTTCTACCCCAGGACTCTCAGCTCCTGTGTCGTTGAGCTCGATGCCCCCCTCAGTCTCATGGAAGGGGAGGTTCTCGGGGTGGTGAAAAAGAAGGGGAAGAATTCCCGCGTTCTTCTTTCCGGCCAGGTCAGGTTTATTGAAGAAGTTAAATCAGAAGGTGAATTAAATGTTCAAGTTGATTACAGTCGCGATTTTTAGTCTCAGTCTTTCGGCCTACGCCCGCGCTCCGGGGTCATTTTCAGGTGTTCGTTCGGAGTTAGAGAAAGTTTCGCAGCGGGATCTCATTAAGACCCTTAATAATTTTATCAAGCCGTCCCTTCCTTCCCGCATGGTGGGACAGCCGGGTCATGAATCCGCTCAGAAGTTCATTGAATTTACCATCAAGGAACTTGATGCGAAAAATACCGGTGCACTGACTACACTTTCATTTAAGCCGGATGTTGTTGAGGGTAAAAATTTTTATCAAAGAGACTTTGACTCAAAAGTTGAAGGGAAAGTTCCCAAGGACTCGGGTGAGTACAACAGATGGCTCACGTTCACAAATTATTTAAAGCGGATGCTGGATTCCCTTCAGAACACGGAAGCGCACAACATTGTCTGGGAGAAAGCGGGAATCAATCCTAAGAAAATCCTGGTCGTGACAGCTCACTATGACACCATCATTGTTGATCCCAAGACGATGACGATCAACATGAAGGCTTCCATGCCCGGGGCCAATTACAATGGAACCGGTGTTGCCATCGGACTTTCACTGGTGAAAATTCTCTCGCAGATCGACCTCAATTACACCGTCCGGGTCGTTTTCCTTGACTGGCAGGGCATCGGCTTTCTGGGTTCTTATCAGTACGCAAAACTTCTCGCAGAAGAAAAAAAGGCCGGCAAAGAAATCCTGGGAATCGTGAATCTCGACATGCTCGGGCAGGACACGAGCTACCTTGATAAAACAAAGAAAACCGGAAATATGATCGCTTACGGTAGATCCGCTGACGGAGGTCTCGCCCGCGCACTTTTAGAGAAGGGTGCTCGCATGGGAACGAAAGTAAAATTCGAATTCCGGCCAAATAATTTTGAGCAATCTGACACTTTCCGCTTCTGGGAGCAGGGTCTCACCGGTGTCACTTTCTCCCAGAACTGGGAAGAAGATTTTAACCCTAAGTTTTACCAGACTCCTCAGGATACGGCGGAAGTTCTTAACCACGAAACATTCTACGGGGCCTATAAATTTGTGGGCGGGGCGGTTCTTTCCACTCTCTTAGACATCACACGCTGATTTTGTTATATAGCTC
>JAKFFP010000070.1:0-3204 GCA_036675045.1 Bacteriovoracales bacterium
GGGGGCGACGATCTTCATTCAGCGGTACGGGCTCAAAAACCTTGAAGTGGCCTCGCTGGTGGGATGCCTCGGCTTGGCCGGGGTTTTGGCATTGCTCATGACTTCTCTCAAGAGAATTAAATGAGAAGATTAATCTTTTAGTCCCTGCATCTGTAACTGCTCAATAAAGAGTTAGAGCTCCTTACGCCAGTTTTTCTACGGCCTCATGTCATTTAAATTATTTGGCCAATCGTCTTTCTTCTGCAAAAATTAATTCATGGCGATCGACGATCTTGTAAATCTGGCGAAAGGTCTTCTAGACGGCTGGAACAATGGAAAATTAAAAAGAACTTTGAGGCGGACAGCTCAGGAAGCTTTAGACAGTAAAGTAAAAGTTCTAGAACTCGAAGAAAAGCTTAGAAGTCTGGAAAATGAGAATCGCCGTTTAAAGGGCGAAAAACCTAGACCTGAGATCAAACCCATGTCCACGAAAGAACTAAATCCACCTCCTAAGAAGAAGCACGATAAACAGGCCAAAAACAAAGACATCGAAATCGATGAATCCCTAGAACTGGATGTTGATAAAGATGATCTTCCCAAAGATGCCAAGTTCATCGGTAAACGCAGAGTCATTATTCAAGAGATGGAGATTAAAAGACGCAACGTTGAGTTTTGGATCCATCGATACTGGTCCGACGAGCTAGGTAAAGTCATTGAAGGAGAACTTCCTCTTGGATTTAAGGGGAGTCAGTTTGGTCCGCAGCTTCGCAGTTTTATTCTCTACCAATATTATAAGAATCGAGTGCCGCACGAGAAGATTCGAAAGAATCTTGAGGACTGGGGCATCTTCATCAGTGAAGGCACGATAAATAATATCTTGAACGATATACCTGGCGAATTTGAAGTTGATCTTGCCTCTGCGAGATCGGGAGCACTCAATAAGTGCTCTCAGATTCATATCGATGATACGGGAGCAAAGTTCAACGGACAGAACTTCTATACATTTGTCGTAAGTAATAAATTTTATACCTCGTACTCTACTGGCCCAGAAAAGAACCGTTGGTCGGCTGCCGGAGCGATAATGGGTGGCGACCAAAAGTTCCTCATCAATAGTACTGCTGTCACATTCGTTGCCCAGAAGCTTAAAAAGCCTGCGGTGACGAACTATCTATCAAATCTCAAGAGCGAAAAGGTCTATTCCAGAAGTGAACTTGAAGAGCTATTGGGACATGCGCCTTTATCAAGTTTAAGTAAGCAGCAGGTGGACCTGATTCGAACGGGACTAGCAATTGGTGCCCTTCGCTCTAAGAGTGTCGGTCCACCGATTCACTTTACGATCTCCGACGATGCGCCGAACTTCGTTGATCTGACGAGGAATCATCAGCTATGCTGGGTCCATGAGATCCGTAAGTACAAACTCTGCGAAGTCTTCAAACGTATCGAAAACGAGACTCTTGAAAAGTTAGTAGGAGAATGGAGAAAGTTCTATGGACTGCTTTTGAAGTTCAAAGAAACACAGGCCAAAGACCTTCGTTTGAAGATTCGCTGTGAGTTTAAGAGGATCTGTTCTATCAAAACGTATGTGAAGCCACTTGATGATCAGTTGAAAAGAACCTGGAAAAACAAGGAAGGACTCCTTCTATTTTTGAAGTATCCACAGCTTCCCCTTCACAATAACCAGGCCGAGCTGGACATCCGTGAAAGAGTGATAAAAAGGAAGATCTCGCTTCAAAACCGGTCACTGGGGGGAATAAAGGCTTGGGATCTTATGCTATCGCTAGCCTCGACCTGTCGGAAACTCAATCTTAGTTTTTGGAAATATCTTGAAGATAGAATCTCACTACGAGAGTCCATTCCTTATCTCGGTAAGGTTGTTAACAGCCTATAACTCCACACTTTTTTGAGCAGTTACACACAATCGTCTAGAAACTAGACACCCCTATGTAAATAGCACCCCGATCGTCATCCTGTTGAAGATCTTTGGTATCCTTTGAAAAACTACGTTAAGGGGTAACCATGAAACATTTCTTTGCTTTTGCAGTCTTGAGTCTCATTGCCGTCCATGCCCAAGCTGCCGGCTACCATATGACTAAAGATGGCCGGATGATCATGCTTGATCCTTCTAAGGTCGACCCTGAAACGAACACAGTGGAATATTACGATAATGCCGCCTATGAGTACCGCCGGGTAAACTTAAATGACGTCAGCCCGGAGACAAAGGACACAGTCAAAGGCATCAAGCAACATCGTTATGCGCTCATGAACGACGGCAAGTCCCTCCAGCCCTGCATGGTCTGGCATGTCTTCCAAAACGGCATGACCTATGCCGGATGCCGTACCGGAGAAGGCTCTCAGTTGCCAGGACTTGCGCGGCCACAGGTCGCTAACTTCGCACTCGATACATACTACCTCATGGGCGAAATTCCGGAGTACCGGGGCCTAAAGAAGAAGCAGATCGTGAAGCTCGTCGAAGGCGGCGATGAATGTGAGAGTGAGCGGGTGCAGATTGAGGCACTCTTTCCGAATGGCAAGGCCTTCGTGCATAAAACAGGTCTTAGCCGCCTCGATACCTCCGATCCGATCCGCAAGTACCAAGCGAAACTGGTGCAGATTAAAGATCTCCAGGTCATCGAAGCCAAAAACTAAAGTTCAGCAACAATCCCTAAATTGCGTGGAGAGACGGATTCGTCAAAGAACTCCAGAAGCTCCACGCGATATCCTCTTTCCTCTAAATAGCACACACGATCCAACTGAATGTAGAGCTCCAGTAGCCTCCCGAGCGCATTCCGAATGAGCCCAGCCGCCAACATCTTCCAGATGAGCTCTTGCCTTTTCGGTTCCCAGAAATAGTCGTCCAATTCTTCTTTCGTGTGTTTCGAAATGAGTTTGATCCTTTTAAACTGCTCCAAAGCATAGGTTCCGAAGCTCTCGTCATAAAGTCTGGGGCTCGAATTCCCCAAGCTAACGAGTTCTCGGTGACCGTAATGATCATGCAATAGGAAGTGGATGGCATAACGATAAAGCTTTACCTTGAGTTTTAAGTCAAAGTCCTTCTCGTCCATCTTCCGGTGAGCACGGGAGGCCAGAGTCAAAGCGAAGTGACTCATCTCAAGCTTGTCAGAAAGACTTTGAGCGAGATGTGAAATGTTCTCGCTGCCCGGAACGTGCTCGAGCTTATGATAACAGCAACCAAAGTTCACGATCACGGGAATCTTCTTGGCGACA
>JAKFFP010000235.1:0-3167 GCA_036675045.1 Bacteriovoracales bacterium
GAGTACTTTCATTGAAGCCTTTGGAAAGCATCTCACTTCTCAGGGAAAAAAAGTCGCTGTTCTCGCTGTTGACCCCACTTCCCAGGTAAGTGGGGGTTCCATTCTCGGTGATAAAACACGCATGAACGAGCTCGCGGTGGATCCGCTCGCTTTCATTCGTCCCAGTCCTTCCGGAGAAACTCTGGGGGGAGTCGCCCGTCGCACGCGCGAGTCACTTTTACTATGTGAGGCTTTCGGCTTTGATTACGTTCTCGTTGAAACCGTCGGCGTGGGACAATCTGAAACGACGGTCGCTCAGATGGTGGATATTTTTGTCATGCTCCTGCAACCTGGAGCAGGCGATGATCTTCAGGGGATCAAGCGCGGAATCCTGGAGATGGTGGATATGGTTGTCGTCACGAAAGACGATGGTGAAAATCACAAGATCATCCAGAAAGCTAAGCACGATTATCAGAAAGCCCTTGAGATTCTTCGTCACGATTCAGGTTATATCCCTTCGGTTCTTTCCTGTTCAGCCCTTTCCAAGGCCGGTCTTCCGGAGGTAGGGCTCGCGATCGAGAAGTTTCTCTCCGATCGCGGGAAAGACATCGAGAACAAGCGGAAAGAGCAGAACATTGAATGGATGTGGTCGCTCATCTATGAGGGACTCGAGAAGTCATTTCATGAGAAAGTGTCAGCTTCAGAAATTGAAAAACTGAAACAGGAAATCATGAAGCAGACGCTTACTGCTCCGCTGGCGGCCGAAAAGCTTCTGAAACTCTTCCGGAATTAATTACATCGGCGGGGGCCCCCGCGTTGTGACAAAAGCCTCTTGAACTGAAAAGCTATCAGTATCAAGGAGTTTTCATGAAAAAGATTATCACTCTTGCCTGTATTCTGATGACATCTTCAGCCTTCGCAGCGTCTGTCAAAGTCACTTCCTTTAACTACGTCACCAGTACCAGTCGTATTCCTCTCGCTGAACTTTGCGGAGTCGTGGAGGGTGTAACTGCGCCTGCATTCGTGCAGGTTACGATTGATCCGAAAGCATCGAAGCCAGCTTCCTATAATACTTACGCCGGAGTGAACGGAAAATTCTGTCTGGCCGTGATTACTTATCGTGGTGATGCTGAGGTTTCGCTCTCAAGCGGTGAGAAGACAAAAATTTCCATCGATTAATTGCACTGAGATTCGTCGAGATATTCTCTGCCCTGAAAGGCCCGCTCCTTCAAGAAAGCGTATTTTTCAGGGCATGAATCCCGAAGCCCCGGACCGTTGAAGCGATATTTCATGACGGCCTCCGCGAAATCTTCCCGATTATCAGTCTTCCCATAGTTCGAGACGGCACAGGCTTTCTCGAGCCTGCGCCATTCACGTGTTCGATCCAGATTCCCATTGATTTCTGAAATATTATGGCCGAATTCATGGAACAAACCATACTGCCTTTGCTGGCGGGAGGTTCTTCTCCATTTGTCATAAAAGTTAATCGCGGCATCGGCATCGGCTTCTGGGGTTGTAGGATGGGTGACACCTTCCGCAGCGAGGGTCATGCGCTGATTGCCTCCCTGTCCGATTTCTTCGAGTTCAGGAGGAAGATCCGACAGCGTGATGAGAATATCGTCGAGCTCGGTGAGAGACAGCCGGCGGGTATTCCGGAAGGCGAACTCTGAAGTATTGAAGCCGTGGCGAGCGCGCACATAAAGAATTCTTCTTCCGATGTGGGGCCCCCAGATTTCATCGACCGCGCACAAGACTGTCGTGCACGCGCTTTCCCGCTCCGGCATATTGCGGGTAATATCCCGAAAAGCATTCAGGAGTTTCTGCGACTGGCCCCGGAACTCGAATCCCTTGATCGATTGCCGGGGGCGCAGGGGAGCTGTCTGAGTGGCGAGCCACTGATCATAATCAGGTACTTCATGCGTTTTGCAAAAAGCATTTTCATATTGAGTAGGAGAGACTGCGTTCCACTCCAGGGCCACAGCATCCATGGCCAGTATGATGGGTGGTTCAAAGTCAAAAGTACCGGGAGCAACACAGTTTTCATCGGCGAACGCAGACAATGAGAGCAAAAGAGTGAAGCACCAATTTTTCATATTAAAAACATTGCGATTCATCCAAATACTCTCTGCCCTGGTAAGCATGTTGCTTTAAGAAAGCGTATTTTTCAGGACACTTCTGCTGAAGACCACGTCCGTTGAATCGATACATCACGAAGGATTCCGTGAAGTCTTCTCTATTGTTGGTATTTCCATAGTTCGAGACTCTACAGGAAGTGAGGGCTCTCCACGCCGGGCTGCCATCGAGATCTCCACGAATTTCAGAAACATTGTGACCGAATTCATGAAAGAGAGCGTACTGACGACCGAAACGATCGCGGGAATTTCTCCAGGGTTCAAAAAAGATAATAGTGGAATCGGCGGAAGCTTCGCGGTTGCCACTGGCAGAAAAAATTCCCGGGTTTGCCAGGGTCATTCTCTGATTGCCGCCGCGTCCGATTCCTTTCATCTCCGGAGGAAGATCCCCGAGAGTGATGAGAATATCATCCAGCTCGGAAGAACTGAGTCTTCTGGAATCAGGGAAGGCTAGCTCTGAGGTGTTAAAGCCATGGCGGGCCCGGACATAGAGAATTTTTCTTCCAACCTGCGGGCCCCAGATTTCATCGACCGCACAGAGAACGGTGGTGCACGAGCTTCTTCTCTCAGGCATGTTTTTCACAATATCTTTGAAAGCATTGATAAGTTCCTCTGGCTGATCGTTAAACCGATAGCCCTTCACTTCACGGTCACGACGCTGGCCGAAGTCCTGATTCTCAAGCCACCAGTCATATTCCGGAACTTCATAGGTCTTACAGGCGGCCTGATTGTATTGCGTGGGAGAGACGGACCACCACTGGAGGGCTACGGCATCCATAACCGCAACGATCTCGGCCGGCATCTCAAAAGAGGTGGAAGTGTCCTCGCAGATTTCTCCCGCAAAAGAAGGGAGTGAAAAGAGAGTGAATAGGATGAAAAGCTTCATAATGGTTCCATTTCTAATAACATTGAGATTCATCGAGGTATTCTCTTGTCCTGGAGTTCGGATCTTTTCTGAATGCATTATCTCTTAAGAAGTTATACTTCTCCGGGCATCTTTGCTTAAGGCCAGGTCCATTGAATCGATACATCAAAAATGTTTCCGCAAAATCTTCA
>JAKFFP010000238.1:0-18175 GCA_036675045.1 Bacteriovoracales bacterium
AAAAGTTCAATCACCGCAAAGACGGTAATGAATAACTCAAAGCTCGCAGCTGCCTTCACGCCAATGATGTTCAAAGTGGTAAAGATTAGAAAGGCCCCCATCGCGATCGGCAGAATGGGTATGGCGGGAAAGAATTCATGAAAATATGCGCCGATAGCATAAGCGATCGCCGGCGGAGCAAAGACGAATTCAATCAGCTGAGTGAAGCCGGCAAAGAATCCCCAGTTTAATCCCAGCGCCTTGTTCGCATAAGTAAAAGCTCCTCCCGCCCGGGGAATGGCACACGCGAGTTCGCAGTAACTGAAGGTGAAAAAAACATACATGATGGTGATGAAGAAAGTTGAGATCCCAAGGCCCAGGGTTCCGCCCTGAGGAAGACCCAGGTTCCATCCAAAATACATTCCCGAAATAACGTACCCCACACCGAGGCCCCACAGCATAAAGGGACCAAGTGTGCGGTTCAGGTGAGTTTCGGGGGAAGGTTTCATGGAAAAATCTTAGATCATTTCACTTCCGGGGAGAAGCTTGGCGCATCCAAATCTTATAAGAGTAGTTACCTCTAGAAACACTGCATTCGTGAGTGATTCCGCGTGAGTCGCACAAAGACTAGGGGGACAGAGGGCGTGCAGTACATTAATATGAAAGCATGAAAAAAGAATTCAAACTCACCGATCCCAGAAAAGCGCCTGCTCGCCAGGTGGACTCCGTAAAACACGAGATCAGTAAATACCTCGCGCGGGAAAGAAGAAAGCCGGTCAAGCCCGGCTCCGACTATTGGGATTTTGACTGTAAAATCGGGACAGAAAAAGAAAACGCTGCTGAGATTCACGTCGCTGAGATCAATAAAAGCATTGATAAAATTGTGAATGAGAATTCAGATCACTTCTATATCGAGATCCTGGCCAAGCCGGGCTTCAGGACAAAGAAATAAAGCTTCGAAAGCTCCTGTCTATTCAGTCAGATTTTTCCAGACCGTCTCAGCAAATTCTTTCGCTGATTCGCTCAGTTTATTATATTCGATTTGTTTTTCGCGTTCCTGTTTTGCCAGACGCTCGTCCTTTCCGATGACCCTGCTATTCTCATGGGAAATGAACTCAAACTCTCTGGGGAAAGGATTGGTCTTCTTGTCCAGAGTTTCCTTATAGAGTTCCGAAACGTAGCGCTTAACGACTCCCTGATCGGTCAGCATTTCAAATTCTTCTTTCACAAGATCCACGTGCTGAACTTTCCCGATTTCATTCGTATGCGTCGCTATCAGGGCATTGTTCTTCGGAAGACGCGAGCGCTTCTCTTTATAGAAGAGATCATTGTCTTCCAGGCAGCAGTAGGCCTCTGAACACGGTCTCTTGGGTCCGACGACGGAATTGATGAACATGCAAAGATCCGGACCGCACGGCCCGATCTTTCCACTCTGTGAATGATCAAAAATCTGCCGTAGTTCTATTTTACTTTTCAACTCACGGCTGAGATCCGTTAGGAGTGCGCGGAAATCGACCCGATCAGGGGCGGTATAATGGAAGAGAATCTTATGACCGAGGGAGATAAACTCGACATCCTGCAACTTCATAGGAAGCTCGTGCTGCTGCACCAGACGATTGAAAACGCCCTTCGCCTTTCGCTGTTGCTGATAGGCCTCTTTGTATTTCAGGACGTCTTCATCCGTGGCCAGGCGTTTGATGGTGAGGAGTTCTCCCATCTCAGAAGAATAAGCGGCTTCATAGATTTGCGAGTTGATAAAACCGATGGTCATCCCCCGATCTGACATGGCAACGACTTTCTGCCCGTGCTCAAAATTGCGATGGCCCACGAGGAAAGTTCCGGGAAGCATCTGACCTGGAAAACGAACTCGAACTAAACGGACAATATCGCCATTATTTATCGTTGCCATAAATGGCTCCTTAATCGGAAAAAATATTCAATGATGGTATTAAAGCACTTCGGCAGGCCTAAGGAAACAATTACGCAGGGCTTCGACGGTGTGCGAGGGTTCAAACTCCGTAGGAAATCACTTCTCTTTGTCCTTACCCTGCTCTTCCTCCGTCTCTATCCACTTGTGCATTCCCCTTTCTTCGGGCGTTCCGGGAAGAATATTATCCAATAAAAAGGCCCATAGCCCGGACACCAGCATGGGAGTGGAAAGAAAGACGTTAATGAATACTTTGAGTGATGTGTTCGCTAGCTCGATGGGATGGTCTTTAAAGTAAGAGGGCATCGAGAGACCTAATAAGAGAGAAGTTCCGATCAGTACCTGGTTGCGTGAAATGTTAATCTTGGCCTTCAGGACTAATTCAAGTCCAGTCATCGCGAGAATTCCAAAAGCAGTTAAGTAAACAGAACCTAAAATGACCTGCGGAATTTCTGCCAGGAAAGCACCCAGCTTACCCACGAGACCAATAGCGAGGAGTAAAACTCCCGCGACAACACAGACAAATCTACTCGCGACTCCACTTAGCCGGATGACTCCGATATTCTGGGAAAAGGTCGAAGTGGCGGTTGCTCCCAAAACAGTTGAGATGATACTCCCTACTCCTTCGGCCGCAATCCCCCGACTGACCCTTTTTACATTCGGAAGTTCAACCTGCGCCACTTTCGTGACCGCCATGTAATCACCGAATGATTCAAGCGAAGCTGTCAGATACGGAATCGTCATGGCGAATATAAATCCGAGATTAAATTTGGGGGCACCCCAGGGAAAAAGTTCCGGCATCGTAAACCATGAACTCTCGATGATCGTCTGCAGGTTCACGAACATGAAATGTTTTTCCGGAAACCATTCCATCCAGGTTCCCAGGATAGCAACGGCATAAGAAATGATCACTGCCAGGAAGAGCGCCATGGTCCGCATCATCACGCCGAATGAAAAACTAAAAATAATCACAAGGCCGATGACTGCGATGGCGAAGTGCCAGGCACCGCCAATGAATTTTGTAATCACCGGCCACAATCCGAGACCAATCATCATGATGATGATTCCCACAGTTAAAGGTGAGATCCAGCGATTTAACCATTTAAGCACATTGAAAGCACCGATCGAGAACTGGAAGACGGCCCCGATCAGAAGAGCTCCACCCAGGTACTGCATGGTCAGAAGCGGATCAGAGTAGAGAGAAACACCAACCGATCCGAGGGCCAGATAGGCCGGAATGTGACCGGAAGTGGAACCTTGAATGGTGGGAAGCTTCACTCCCAAAGTAACCTGGATGATAGTGGCTATTCCCACGGCTACATTGATGTATCCAATCAGGAGTCCTACCTGCGCGGGATTTAATCCGACAGTATTACCAATGATCACGGCGCAAGTGATACTTCCCAGGATCATAGCGAAGATGTGCTGGAATCCGTAGATGACTGACCTTCCTAATGGAGGTCTTTCATCCATCCCATAAATGAGCGTTGATTCCTCATTATTCGCCGGCCTGGAATTATTTTTCGCGTTCATCTCAGTCCTTTAACGAAATTCTCATGAATAAGAACTTCCATGGCAAGGAAGCTCAGAGTATTTGGAATCTCTTTGGATAAATTCAGCGAAGACAAAGAATCAAATACTCCAGGCACGAGAGTTGCAAAAAAATAATGTTATTTCCTAAAGCAGAGGATTTCACGGATGCCAACAACGCAAAGAAAAAATACTGAATTGGTATATGACATCAACGAGCATCCCCGCTCAGGAAGAGACTGGTTCATCTACTCGCTCCAATGGGTGGTGACCATGGTCTATGCCGTGGTGTGGGGTTATGCCATTGTCGGACTGGGAATGGGGTATGAATCCACAGAATTATCTTCCTACATGTCCGCCATTGTCCTGACCATCGGCCTTTCGACTCTGGTACAAGTGTGGTTGGGTCATCGCATGGCGATGGTATCCGGACCCAATGTCATTACCTCTCTTGCCATCGTGGCGGCCATTACCGCCGGAGGAAAAGAGTACGCGCAACATGCTTTCCTGGCGCAATCGATTGCCAGTTTCATCATCGTGATCCTTGCGCTGATGAACGCCGGTAAATACATCAAAAAATTCTGGAGTCCACTTATCCTGGGCTCGATGGTCCTGATGGTTGGTCTATCTATCTCTAAGCAAGGTCTCTCGCTCCTGACGGAATTCGGATTCGGCTGGCAGTTTTTTACCGGAGTAATTCTGGCCTTGGGTGGAATCTTTCTCGGAATCCGCGCCAAGGGAGTATTAGGCACTCTTCCTCCACTTCTGGTTATCGTCGCGGGATACGCCATTTTCATGATGAGTGGCGAATTCCAATGGGCCTTACTCAAGACTCCCGGAACTTTTATTATGCCGCGATTTCTTCCCTACGGCTTCACTATACCTCCCCTGGATTTGATACTGATCATGCTGGTAGTAAATTTGATGGCGACTCTCAATCTCTACGGAAACCTGATCGGCTATGCGGATGTGATTAAGCACGATGTAGAACCGAAGCAGCTCAAGCGCTCATTCTTTTTCTTCGGGATCGTGGAAACTTTTCTGGCGGGATTCTTCGGCGTTCCCGCCACGGTCGCTTACGGAGAAAATCTCGGAATTGTCATGCTGACCCGGGTAGCGGCGAGAGCTTTCATCATTGTCGCTGCCATCATCTTTATTGGACTCGCTTTCATCGGTCCCATCGGTGGACTCATGGCCGCCATGCCTAAGCCAGTCGCCGGGGCCGTGTTACTGGGAATCGCTTCCACCGTGATTGGCATCGGCGCCAACATGATGACCTCCGCTCCCCAGTTCGGCAGAAGAGAACAGAGCCTGGTGGGCTTTTCGGTCTTCTTAAGCCTGGGGCTTTTCTTATTGCCACCGGAAAGCTGGAAGGAGGTCCCACGCATCGTCACGACCATCTTCAGTAATCCCATCATCTCCGTCATCATATTTGTTCTCTTCTTTGAGCAAGTGATTTTCCGTCAGCGGGAACAAAAGTCATCACAGGAAAAAAACGTAAAACCACAAAAGATACAAGGAGCAGACTATGCAAGATCAGGGACAAAAACCGCAAATGCCGCAGGAAAGGAATCCGAAGCCAGCCCAATCCACTGACTGGTCACCGGGCACTGTGTCCGATATGGCCGATGAGCGCCAGTATGAAGACATACTGGATCGGAGACGTGAAAAAATCCTGGCCCAGGCGCAGACAGATTATGACGATTTCCAGAAGAACAGGACTCTCCGATTTCCACAGTGGCTCTACGGAGCTCCCAAAGGAAAACTCTTTAAGGTGAAGTGCGAAGACAATCCGAATTTCGGAGAGAGCTCCTACCTGGAATTTGATTCCGGAAGGACAGCCTTTATTTCCATCGATTATCAAATCGATTTTTGCGGTGAGAAGGGTTACGTGGATGTCATGAAGTATCCTCTCGAGAATACCGCCTCTACTCTCACGGCCGCCCGAAGTGCCATGGACGCCGCCCGGAAGAATGACATCACTGTCATTCACACCCGCGAAGGACACTTACCTGATCTCAGCGATTGTCCTTACAATAAACTCCTGCGCAGTAAGATCATTGGAAAGGGCGTGGGTATCGGAGAAAAGCCCAAAGGCGGAATCGGACGACTCTTGGTGAGAGGTTCGAAAAGCTGGGGGATTGTCGAAGAGGTTGAGCCGATTGAGGGCGAAATCCTGATCGACAAGGCCGGCAAGGGCGTACTCGGAGTCAGCACTTTCTTCATGACCCTGCAGAATCTGGGCATCACTCACCTGGTGATCACCGGGATTACCACCGATGTCTGCGTGAATACCATCATGACCCAGGCCAATGACTTAGGTTACTGGTGCTTACTCTTGAAAGACTGTACCGGCGCCACCGACAAAGATAATTACGCCGGAGCAATTAAAAGTACCAAAATGCAGGGCGGAGTTTTCGGCTGGGTCTCGGATTCTGAAACGTTCATCAAAGCACTTCAGGAATCCGGAAAAGAGGTTCACTAAATGAAAGCTCTTACGCTAATCGGGATGATCACTTTGATCATCCCTTCCCTCACATATTCTCAGGTGGCGCAAAATCGCAAGGCCACCGAAGGAATCTTCGATTTCAACTATTACCGGGACAGCCGGGAATTTAACTCTTTCACCACAAACCTCCTGGCCACCATGGAAGGCGGATTTCAGTATTTCTCGCTGACGAATCTTGAAAGTGAAGTTGAAGCTTCGGATAAGACGGATTCGACGATCTACTACACTGAACAAAATCTCAGATGGCAGCTTTCACAGAATGGACTCTTCATGCTTTCCACTCAGGCGGCTCTCCAGAGTGGTGAGAAAAACGATCTCGCCCGGGCGGGAGTTCTGGTGAACATCACCGCGCTTTCTCCTCTGGCGGAATTTGCCAAAGCACACGATTTCGCTTTCGGCGTGAATCTCTTTCCCATCCAGGTTGACGAGCTCAAAGGGTATCACTGGCAGATTGAATACTTCTACAAATTTCAGATCGCACGGAAGTTTTTCGCTGATCGTCTGTATCTTTCGGGATTCGCAGACCAGAACATCGGGCCGGATAAGACGACTTGGGTAACGGAGCATCAACTCGGTCTCCGGATTTTTGACAATTTCTTCCTGGTCTCGGAGTACCGAATAAATGAATTCCTCAAAAAGAACACGGGTTGGGCGACGGGCCTTGAGTACGTTTTACCGTTTTAAGATTCACTCTCTCCGATCGAAGTCATACAATTGAGACATGATTCATCTTCCGCGATCTTCTTACACTTTAAAACCCTGGAAAAACGGACTGGGAACGACGGAAGAAATTTACGTCCATCCTGAAGGAAGCGACGAGTTCCTGTTCCGGATCAGTATGGCGGTACTTTCCACCTCAGGTCCCTTTTCAATTTATCCGGGAATTGATCGCTCACTCATTCTCCTGGAAGGAAAAAGCATCAGACTTAATGAACGTTCAGTTCCCCTTCTTTCTCCCGTGAGCTTTCCGGGGGAGGAAGAAATCGTGGCCACAATTGAAGGACAAGGTTGTGACCTGAATCTCATGTGCCGGAGAGGAAAAGTTTCCGGTAAAATCCAGGTGTTCTCCGGCGAAGCAGCTTTTCCTGAGGATGCTGATTTATGCCTGATCTTCGCGCTGGCCGAGTCAATGACAGCGGGAGCTCTTCACCTCGGAAAATATGACTCATGTCTTCTCGAAAGCATGGATAAGAAAACCCTGATTCAAGGTGAGAAATTTCTCCGGATCGATATACGTCAGCGATTACCGTTCACGGGCCCCTTTGGCTTTTCACTTCTTTGAACTCTCATGAACTCCGATGCTGGACGGGTGACCCCGTGTTCACGGCGGAACATCTTCTTAATTGAAGTATCACTCTGGGCCGTCTGGCGGCAGGCATCTGCTATCTTGAGTTGGTCCGCACACTTTACACAGATCCATTCGGCTTCCGACGTGGGATTGCGATGATAATAGAGTTCCACATCGGGTCTCACCTGCTGGCACTCTTCACAGAAATTTCTTTGTTCCTGATGGATCACCGCCTCGGTGACTTGCTTCTTCTTAATTTGTTCGCGTTCATTGGCGGCCTTAGGATTGGGTGTTGCCTTGAGTCCTGCCTGGAGTAACTGATCTTTTAGACTTTTCATGCGCACATTATACCTGAACTTTTTTCAGGCTTCCTTAAAAATTTAGGTTTCTCCCGAGACTCCCTAACCGGATGTCTGGTATCACCTCAATATGACAAGTTTAATCCATCCTACTTCGTTGAAGTCCTTCGAACTTCTTCAGGCAAATAAGCACGTCCTTGAACTCATGGCCAAGAATCGTCCATTAAATGAAGTGCTTAACTCAATAGTTGAACTGATCCAGACCTTTGCGGGCGGATGTCTCAGCACCGCCTACTTTGTGACAGACGGTAAACTCCGTCTGGGGGCAGCCCCGGCGTTTCCGAAAAGTTTTGTCCTCGCCGTCGATGGCTGTTTCATCGGTCACAATCAGGGAACCTGCGGACACGCCGCTTTCCATGGCAAGCGGGCGATTTCCACAAATGTTGAAGTCGATGAAGTCTGGGGACCGTTTCGGGACTGGATTCTCTCTTACGGAATCAAGGCCGCCTGGTCCACACCCGTTCTCGATGATAATAACAATGTCATCGCGACCGTCAGCATGTGCTGGCAGGAACCCAAAGAGCCTACGGATTGGGATTTCGAAGTGGTAGATGCGGCAGCAAGCCTCATGAGAATCGCGGTGGAACGTGAGCGGCAGAATGAAATGATCGAAGATCAAAGGTTACAGCTTCATACCAACTCCCGACTCGCGGCCCTCGGTGAAATGACGGCCAATCTCGCCCACGAAATCAATAATCCCATGTCGGTTATCCTCGGTCGCTCAAATTACCTGAGAAGGCTCTCGACGACAGGGCAATTAACTGAAGAGAAGCTCAACCACTGCATCGCTGAAATTGAGCAAACCAGTTTCCGGATCACAAGAATCATCAAGGGACTTCGTGCCATCTCAAAAGACGGTGACAATGATGCTCTCGAGTCAGTGGATGTAGGTACACTCATTCAGGAAGTCCTCTCATTCTGTACGGAACGCTTCCGCATGAATGGGATCGACCTGATCTACGAGTTACCCGTAACTCCGATCAGGGTAGAATGCCGTCATGTTCAGATAAGTCAGGCGCTCCTGAATCTCGTAAGTAATTCTTTTGATGCCGTCGTTGTACTGACCGAGAAATGGGTGTCAGTAGATGTTCTCTGTGAAAACAATCAGTGTAAAATCACTGTCACGGATAGCGGAAAAGGGATTGATCCCAAAATTGCCAATGAGGTCCTGCGTCCCTTTTTTACCACCAAGAAAGGCTTAAACGGCACCGGTCTTGGTCTTAGTATCGCCAATAAAATAATGAGCTCGCACAATGGAACCATCGAACTGATGCGCGACCTGCCGAATACGACTTTTGTGCTCACTCTCCCGCTCAAGCAAAACCAGAAATAAACCGCTGATTGACTGTCGACTTTAAAGACAGTTCAGGCTTTTTAATCTCCTGAAATTACGATGGCCCCCATGGCCCCCTTCTTGCTGCCATGGATCCCATGAAAGGCTTCCTCTTACTGAGCATCCTCGTTCTGTCCATCTCATGTGGGCGCGACAAGGACAGTAGCTCATCAGATAATCAATCCACCTGGCCCTATGGCGGGAGCTATTCATATTTTACTCATCCCTACAATCCTTCCTACCCGTATAACCCGAACATTTATTCTTATCCCTATCCCAATCCCTATCTCTACCCCATTCCTGTCCCGGCCATTAACCCGGTACTGCGGTTTCCACCGACGACGACATTGAGAGAACGGCTTGAGGGCCGTCAGGTCGGAGCGCACCAGGGAGGTGCCATTGACCTCGCAGGAAATACCATTCCTCGTTTCGAAGAAGCGTATCAGTACGGCGCCGACATTATTGAGATGGACCTTCAAATCACTAAAGATGGTGTGGTGATCGTTTATCATGATAATTATCTTGAGAGGTTCACGAACTGCACAGGTCTCGTCGCGGATAAGACCTGGGCCGAGATTCAGAAATGCGATAAATTGTATTTCTATAAGATCAATTCTCTGGAAGAAGTTCTCAAATGGTCAGGCGGAAAGATTATCATCAATGCTGAGTTTAAGTTCGTGTCCAGTGTCGTCCCCGCCATCACACTCGTCCAGAAGTACAACGCGTATAACTGGGTCTACTTTCAGGCCAAGAGCGATCCGGCGCTTTATCAGGCGGCGAGGGATTTTGATCCGGCGATCTCACTTCTTTTTGCTCCCAACAATATGGACCAGCTCAACTGGGCCCTGGGTCTCAACGATGAAAATCTGGTGGTAATTGAATTAAACGAGGATTTCCGCTCGACCGAGATCATCGATGCCATCCACGACGCCGGCAAATTGGTTTCCGAAAATGCCTGGCACTTTTCGTCCGTTCACGAAGCCTTCGGGGCCGCCTGCAGGCCTCTTTTTGAAATGAACATCGACATCGCCATCACCGACAAGACCCCCAGCTGTATCGACCAGCGGGAAGATCTGGAAAATTAGTAAAACTATTTCAGTAGTAAAGACCTGGTGAAAATTCTTAAGTAAAATAGGTTCATGAATTACTACAAGGCCATAATTCAGTACGACGGAAGTGATCGCATGGGATTCCAATGGCAGGAAGGCATGCCCACGATTCAGGATGACCTCGACCAATCATTGGAAAAGATTCTCCAGGGAAATTTCACGACGAGGGCCGCCTCCCGTACTGACAAGGGTGTCCATGCCATCGGTCAAGTGATCAAGATTTCCGCTGAGGACTTCTCCCCTCTTGATGCTTCCCAATTAAATTTGGTTCTGCCGTCGCACATCAGGTGCCTTGATCTCTCTCAATGTGCGCAGGAATTCATTCCCTCGATCGATCAAGTTTCGAAAGAATATCGTTACCTCTTCGCGAATACACCGAATCATCGCTACATAGCCCAGGCCCCTTTCCCCATGAACATTGACCACATCAAAACCTGCGTGGATATGCTCAAGGGGACAAACGACTTCCTAAACTTCTGGTCAATCGGCGGCGTCGCGAACACAACGATTCGTGAAATCCTTGAGTGCGACCTCATGATGATTGACCCTGAGGAACTCTTCAGGAACACTTTATTCACCGCCGGAGAACTGACATCCTGCTGGCAGTTCCGAATCGTGGGCAAAGGGTTCTTAAAACACATGGTCCGCCACCTGGTAGGCGCTCTCTGGCTGGTCGGAAATGGCAGGCTTACAGTTGAAGACTTCTCGGAGCTTCTTCATGGAGAACAGAAGGCGGCCCGTCCTTGGAAAAAAGCAGATCCGAGGGGACTCTATCTCCTGAAAGTTAATTACTAACCCGGATAATTTTAGGTATTCTTCCCGTCTATGAGTCGATTGAATTTCAAACTCGAGGCCACAGCAGAGGGATCGCGCGCGCGCGCAGCGACGTTCACCACGCTTCATGGCATCGTTGAGACACCGATCTTTATGCCAGTCGGAACGCAAGCCACCGTGAAAAACCAGACCGTCGAAACTCTCAAGGCGGCCGGCTCCAACGTTCTTCTGGCAAACACGTATCACCTTCTTCTTCGTCCGGGCCCCGAAGTGATGAGGAAGTTTGGTGGCATCCACAAGTTCATGAACTGGGATCGTCCCGTTCTCACTGACTCCGGCGGCTTTCAGATTTTCTCGCTCTCTCACTCCCGCGAGATGAATGAAAAAGGCGCACGCTTCCTGAGCTACGTCGATAACCGCCCGATCCTCCTCACACCTGAGCTTTCGATCGACATGCAGAAGGCGATCAACAGCGACATCATGATGGTTCTCGATCAGTGTATTGAAAGTAATGCCAATCATAAAGATGCCAAGCTTGCGATGGAACTCACCCACCGGTGGGCCAAGAGAAGTCTCGAGGCCCGCGGTGAAACTCTGCAGTCCATGTTCGGGATTGTTCAGGGGGCCTGCTTTGAAGACCTCCGCAGGCAAAGCGCTGACGTATTAATAAATCTCAGAGTAAACGGTGAAGGCTTTGACGGACTCGCAATCGGGGGCCTGGCTGTCGGTGAAACGAAATCCGAACGTGAAGACTTCACGGCCATCGCAACAGAAATGCTTCCGGAAAATCTCCCGCGCTATCTCATGGGAGTCGGAACTCCCATCGACATCCTCGAAGCGGTTCACCGCGGGATCGACATGTTCGACTGCATTCTCCCGAACCAGTATGGCCAGCGAGGAGTTGCCTTCACGAGCCTCGGAAAATTCCAGATGAGGCGCTCGGTGTACAAGTTCTCTGAGGAAAAGCTCGATCCATCCTGTGATTGCCTCACCTGCACCAATTACTCCCGCGCGTACCTTCATCATCTCATAAAAACGGATGAGCCTCTCGGCTGGCACCTCCTCTCACTTCATAACATTACTTTCTACCACCGGTTCATGCGTGAAATGCGTGAGAGTATTCTCGCAGGTACTTTCCTCGACTTTTACAACCGGAAGAGAATAGAATTCGTCATGACCGACGAAGAGAATCCTCACTCTCTGATGACTCCGGAAAAACCGTATAAAAAAGATAAGCGTCTCCAGCTCGGAGATTATGAAGTCCACGACTCCGGTCGCGGGTTCTCGAGCATACGCCAGAAAAGTTCCGGCGAAGTCATGCATTCCATTAATCCGCCACAGGAAGAAGCGCGCAACCTCTACGTGTTGCCAGCTCGTATCGATGAGAGACTCGCAACACTTGATGAAGTCGTGATCTGGGATGTAGGCCTCGGGGCCGCTCATAATTCCATGGCGGTCATCCATGAATTTTTAGATAAAGATTTTAAGGGCAAGATCCGCATTGTGAGTTTTGAAAACGACACCGATCCTCTGAAGCTTGCTCTCCGAAATGCGCCGGCCTTCCCGCACCTTCATCACGCAGCTCCGCATGAGCTTTTAAAAAATAATCTATGGGTGTCACCGGAAGGAAACATCGAGTGGGAACTTCTCCACGGAGACTTCTCTCACACTTTCGAAGGTGCGCCGAAACCTCACGTGATTTTCTATGATCCGTTCTCGATGGTTACCAATCTCGAGCTTTGGAGTGAAGAAGCCTTCGCCAGGATTTTCGATTACTGCCGCGGAAATGAAGTTCAGCTACTCAACTATTCAGCTTCCACAGCGGTTCGGGCGACACTCCTCGCAGTCGGCTTCAGCGTTGGCTACGGGCCAGCGACCGGCCCGAAGAGCACGACGACAGTTGCGTACAATGAGTCTTCACTCGCTCTCAAACAAGGTGTCAACTTACTTGGAGAAGAGTGGCTTAAGCGTTGGGAAAGAAGTGACGCGAAGGTTGCCCGTACTCTCAGTCGATCAGATGAGAAGGAATTTGAAGAAAGAATTCGCAATCATTCTCAGTTTCAAAGCTCTGCTTCCTCGTCCGGCGGAATTGTAGCAAAACATGAATGAAGAATCCTTTTTCCTATATCTCGACCTTCTGGGCACCTTTGTCTTCGCGATCAGTGGAGCTCTGGCTGCCCGACAGAATAATCTGGATATTTTCGGGATCGTCGTTATCGCTTTCATTACCGCATGTGGTGGTGGAATTATCCGGGATATTTGCCTGGGGTCACTGCCCCCTGCTGGGCTTACAAACTGGCATTACCTGGTGACTGCAGTCATCGCTTCGGTGTTGTCTGTTTTCCTATATAACTTAATTGATAAGCTCGAGCATCCGGTTCTCTTTTTTGATGCCATCGGGCTTGGTTTTTTTTCAGTCTCAGGTGCTCAGAAAACACTCCATCTGGGAGGAGATGCTCAGTTAGCAATTCTTCTGGGGATCCTGAGTGCTTGTGGCGGCGGAGTTTTGAGAGACGTGCTTCTCGCCAGGGTCCCCGTGATCCTCAGAAAGGAAATATACGCTTCGGCGGCCTTCTGTGCCTCTTCTTTAGTGGTCATTGGTCATTATATGAGCTGGAGCAATCATCTGAAGATCTGGTTCCCTCTTCTTGTCTGTATTGGTCTCAGGGGTTTCTCGATAAAATATCGACTAAACCTTCCCAGCTTTGGTCCCAAAAAAGGATAGCTATTTCTTCTTTGGTTGATCCAGAATTCCTTCCGAAATGATCTGAATCGTGACCTCATCACCAACCGCGGGACCGGCTTCAACCATGTCGTTGTAGTTGATGTTGAAATCTCTGCGATTCACCTTGCCTGTCGCCTTGACCGCACTTCTGATCTGGCCCCACGAATCTTTCACAGATCCGGTATACTTCCCGTCGAGAGTGACTTCTTTCGTGACATCTTTAATGGTGAGATCCCCTGTTACTTTGAATTCATCCAGGCTGCCGGTGAACTTCTTACTTTTGAAGGTCATGGTCGGATACTTTTTGGCATCAAAGAAATCTGGGCTTCGCAGGTGATCATCTCTTTTCTTTACTCCGGTATCAATCGAAGCAATAGGTACCGTCACTTCAACCTTGCTCTTCCCTATCTCATCAGAAAGGAAGAAATATCCCTTCACATCGTTGAATCGTCCCTGAACCTGGGAGACGACGAAGTGATCAATCAAGAATGCTACCCTGGTATGAGCGGGATCAACACTGTATCTCCCTTCTTTTAGTTCGAGGCCCGCAGCGTATGAGCTGAAGATGGTGGAAAATGAGATCAAAAGAACTAAGAATCGTAATTTCATGTGGCACTCCCTGGAAATCCGTTAGTGTCATCAGGGTAGATAGAAGTCATGCTGAAGTCTTGGCTCAGTTGAATGGATAGTGGTGTTATTTTTTCGCGCAAAAATATGACTGTGTCATTTGGCAGATTAGAACGCTTATGAAAATCTAGTGGGAAAGCAGCACCACTCTAATGATCCGTCCTTAGAAATGAGTGCTGCTGTCCTGGTATTTCCGATCAGTAATCGGAGATCGACGACATCCTTAAACTCTTCCCGTAACTGGCGTTCCGTGATGTTTAAAAGTTGAGCGCTGGTTTTCACCAATGTGGGCATGATCAAACTTCGTGGCAAGCTGCCCGAGAGCAAACGCACCGATCGCAAGCCCTACATCTCTTAAGGCCACGTCAAGATACTGTCCCTGGATCAGGAGATTAATGACAATACCAACGAGCCAGGCGCTGACGACGTAGGCAAAGATTCTAGGTTTCAGGATCACTCCGATCCCCGCGACGATTTCTATCACCCCGACTCCTCTCATGAAAGTCTGCGGAGCAACACCGAGTAAGTCCGGAACAAAAGGAGCAAGGTATTTCGGCCAGTCGGTCAAGTAATTAAAAAACTTATCAATCCCCGCCGCGAGCGGCGCTACCACGAAACCAATCTTCAATGCCTGATAGGCATGAACCGAATAAGCCGAATCACCTTTTAAAACCATTTCACTATCTTTCATAAAAAAGCTCCCTTATTAGAATTCCGGGATCCATTCAGGACCACTCTTAATAAATTAAGAGCAAGCCCGGTGCCAATGAACTGGAGACTCTGCCTTTATGCCTGACGGGAGTTTTCTTTTTGCTTCTGGTATTGTTCGGTGAAATCACGGGCGATTGCCATGACACCGAAAGTTTTACCGGAAGCATCTTTCAGGAGGGAAAAAGTGAGATTGACGTATAAGGTTTTTCCGCTCTGATGGATTGAGCGGGTGGTGAGAATTTGGTATTTCAATCTCGTCGTCCCGCTTTCCACTGCCCGATGAAAACCTTCCCAATGGACCTTGCGGAATCTCTCAGGGATGATCAGGTCGAGACTTTTCCCGCAGGTCTCGTCGGAGTCGAATCCGAAAATTTCGGTCGCTCTGCTGTTCCAGATCTTTATCATCCCGTTAACGTCAGCCACGATGATCGCATCGGGTGCTTGTTCGACAATTTCGCGGTACTTTTCGTGCTCGTTCATCATTTCTTACCGGATGACTTTTTTTGCGCCCGTTCAATGACTTCTTTCAAGACAACGGCATTATTGAATTCTTGATCCCGGGCCCCGTACACGAGTGTGACCGTGTGACGTCTGGCCTTTTTGGCGAGCAACTGAATTTCTTCCTTCGCTTTCTTGTTCCGGAGCTGGGCCTTGAATTTCGTACGAAACTCTTTCCAGTGACTACTCTCATGATTAAAGTTCTGGCGCAGTTCCTTACTCGGAGACAGTTCGCGCGCCCACTCATCATGCTTAAGCTTTTTCTTTGCTATTCCGCGAGGCCAGAGTCGATCCACCAGCACACGATATCCGTCTTCTTTCTCTGCTTTTTCATAGGCCCGTTTGATCTTAATCATGAAAACCTCTCAGGGCCTCTAGCCGCCGACCTCTCTCAATAATCTTACTCTTTTCCGATCCGCTGACAACGATCACCACACACCTGGGATTAAGGTTCCAGCATACTTTTCTGAATGCAGTGTGACCTACATCGCCGGAGGTAACGATGCATTAAGTCCCTAACAAGCTCCGCCACTGCCAGGCACTGTTAACTCTCCCATCAACTTCGTTACAATCACCCGGCCATTTCACAAGGAAGGATAACATGAAATCCGGATCTCACTTCTTCATCGTTCTCTTGACCATCTTCGCTTTTGGCTGTGCGACTGAATCCAACAAGAAAGTGGAAGTAGAAAAATCTCAATCAGAATCCACATCCGCCAATTACCAGGGGAAGAAACATCCCATCATGGTGGGAAAATTTGATAATCGCTCGGGATTCATGCGCGGGATTTTTGTCGATGGCCCGGATCGCCTCTCCAGTCAGGCAAAGTCAGTCCTCATCGGGCATTTGCAAAGGACGGGACGCTTCTCCGTACTTGATCGTGACAATATGGATGAAATTTCCGGCGAAGCAAAGATCTCGAAGAAGAAACAAAACTTGAGAGGTGCTGACTATACCATTACCGGAGATATCGCCGAATTCGGCCGCAAGGAAACTGGCGACCGCCAACTCTGGGGCGTCTTAGGAAGTGGAAAAAAACAAGTCGCTTACTCAAAAGTCGTTTTGAACGTAGTAGACGTCGAAACATCGGAAGTCGTCTATTCGGCATCCGGTGCGGGTGAGTACCAGCTCAGTAACCGTGAAGTCGTTGGTTTCGGCGGAACCGCCTCCTACGATTCAACACTCAATGGGAAAGTCCTTGATCTCGCTATGAGAGAAGCTGTTGATCGTCTCGTCGAAGGTATGGAAAAGAATAAATGGGCCGCTAATAAAGAATGAACACTTTTTTTCTTCTCCTGGTACTTTTCGTTTTCGGGAGCTGCGCCTCTCAATCGATTTATTACTGGGGCCACTATCAGGATCTCCTCTATGATCAGTACCAGACACCGGGCAAATCCACGCCGGAAATTCAAGTCCTGAAGCTCGAAGAAGATATCGAAAAGGCCCGCAGTAAGAATAAACCATTACCGCCAGGATTTTTCGCTCACCTGGGATATCAGTATCTCCAGATGGGCAGAACCGAGGACGCCAAAGTGAGCTTCGAATCTGAGAAGAGACAATTTCCGGAATCCGCAGTGCTCATGGATCGCTTTCTAAAAAAGTTTAATTCCAAGGAGAGCAAAAAATGAAATACCTTGCTCTTCTTCTCCTGGTCGTGAGCTGTGCCACTACTCCCTATAACTATGAAAACTTCAGAGCGGCCAAGCCTCGCTCTATCCTGATACTTCCGCCAATAAGTAACAGCACAGATGTACGCGCGACCTACAGTTATCTTTCGACGGTCACCATGCCCGTGGCAGAGAAAGGCTTCTACGTTTTTCCGGTCGCCATCATCGATCAGATGATGAAAGAGAATGGGTTGCCATCAGCAAATGAGATGCATCAGGCGTCCGTGAAAAAGATCCGGGAGATCATTAATCCCGATGCGATCCTCTATCTGACCTTAGAACGTTATGGAACGAGCTACGTCATCGTCGACAGTCAAACCACTGTCACAGTCTCCGGCAAACTAATTTCTGCTGTTACCGGAGAAGTCATCTGGGAAGGACGCGCGAGCGCCGACGATGGATCGTCGAGTGGAGGAGGACTGACGGAAATGGTGATTGGAGCTGTGATTGAACAGGCAGTGAACTCGAGCACTGATCAGGCCCATAACCTCGCCCCAGAAGCCAATAATATACTCTTCAACAATGAGCACTCTGGTTTACTGAACGGGCCTTATCACCCGAAGCCCCATTACTAGTTTCAAAAAAAATACTTTCAATATAGCTTCAAAATAAAAATTTCAACTCACAAAATCTGTGAATCAATTTGGAGTCGTAGAAAAATGTTAGGGAGACCAGAAAACGCCCTGAGAATTCAGGGAAGGTTTCTTTCTGTTAACGCAAGGCTTCGACGGCGCCGAAAAAATATTAAGGTTAGAAATAAAAAAAGCCCCTTTCGGAGCTTCGTTTATCGATTTTTTTGGTGGACCCAACGTTAACCGAATAATTGTAATTGATTACAAGAGAACTAGCACAAAAGTAGCATTCAAAATCTCTACATTCTGATCAACTATCAGTTATAATCCCTCTCAACGCAGAGATTAAGAAGAATGAAACTGAAGAGGCAATCGTTAGTTGGCTTGCCCGAGGATGCTGATCTCAACATGAACAAGCTCGGTGACTACGAAGTCCATCACAATAAAGCTGGCTTTTCCAGCATACGACAATTGAGCTCTGGCGAGATCATGCATTCCGTGATTCCGCCCGAAATAGAAGCGCGCACACTCTATGTGGAACCAGCACAGCTTTCGCTGAGAATGAA
>JAKFFP010000004.1:0-3123 GCA_036675045.1 Bacteriovoracales bacterium
CGCGCTTCCCCCCGGAATTGGGAAGGGTCTAGAATGAGTCGCTCTGCGGCTTAGGTTGTTATCATCGCCCTCCAGTTTTCTGCAAATTCTTTTGGTGACTGCATTCCGAGAGCGCTGTGGGGATGAATTTCGTTGTAGGTATTCTCCCACTCCTTGATCTTCCACTTCGCATCGTCGAGGCTTCGGAAAACATGCTCATTGAGGCATTCGTCTCGAAATCGCGAGTTGAAAGATTCGATGAATGCGTTCTCGTTGGGCTTCCCAGGCGTGATGAATTCGTGCTCGATCTCTGTTGAGTCGATCCAGTCGCGAAAGGCGTTTGATCCGAACTCCGAGCCGTTATCGCTCCTCAAGAGCTTTGGCCTTCTCGGAAGAGACGCGAGATGCTGAGCGACCTGGGCCCCTGAAATTGAATGTCCGACGAGAATCCCAATCGACTCCTTCGTAAAATCATCGACGATCGTGAGACACTTGAGCTTCCGTTTTGTGAGGAGCCAGTCGTGCACGAAATCCATCGACCACGCTTGATCGGGTACCGTAGGCCGCGGCCTCGCAACTCTGGGGAGTCTCGCCATCTTCTTCCGCTTTCTTCGGCGAATCTGAAGCTTTTCTTCCGCGTAAATCCGCTCCGTTCGCTTGTGATTCTTCACCGCGCCTTCCTTTCGCAAAAGCTTATGAATTCTGGGGCTGCCCCAGCGTTTATACTTTCCGGCAAGTTCCTTGAGCCGCGTTCTTAGACGCTCGTCTTCTGGTCTTGGCATCGGGATGTAGTCGAAGGTAGATCTTGCCAGCCTGACGAGCCGGCAGGCCCGAGACACCGAACGATTGCGCTCATCCCTGAGAAACGCCACCGCTCGTCGCTTCTGTCCGGGCCTTACCAATTTTTTGCGTTAATGGCCTTGAGATCGTCGATATCGATCATGGCGTTCGCAAGCATCTTCTTGAGCTTAGCGTTCTCAGCTTCGAGTTCGCGCAGTCTCCTGGCTTCTGAAATGCCCATTCCGGCGTACTTTTTCTTCCAGACGTAGAGCGTTTGCTCGTGGATCCCGAGCTCGCGACAGAGGTCTTTGGACTTCTCTCCCGCCTCCTGGCGGTTCAGGACTTTGATGATCTGTTCTTCGGTAAATCGCTTCTTCATGGTCTCTCCTTACATCAGTTTGATGCAGAGTGACTCATCCTGCAAATTTCTCAGTTTCCGGGGGGAAGCGCGACGCATCACAAACGATAATGAGGTACAAATAGAGATCCGGCTCCTCGTAGTAACCGATGTCCTTTAAATTTTCGCTAAATCTCTTTTCTTTTGCATAAAGGGTCATCTCACCTGAATAAATCGCGGCCAAGGTAACTCTGGCTTCGGCCTGCCTAGCCTTGTACTTGAATCGATCTAGCTCATTATTCGCGGCTTTCCAGATAGCAAACGTCACACCTCCGATCAAAATCAGGACATACACCTTGCACGCAGTTCCTGAGGCCGAATTAAGCCGATTTGAGGAGCGATATACCGAGACCAAATGAGATGCAAACCAAGCAACGGTAATTAAAGAGGCGAAAATGGCGAATCCAGCCAACAGACCAACACCGATCTCTGGAAAAAATCTGCGCAAATAAAATTGCGCAATCCAAAGACCAGACAGAAAAAGAGCTACCAACGAAAAACTTAGAATTTGGGAAATCCAAAATTCCCGCC
Source organism: Bacteriovoracales bacterium (assembly GCA_036675045.1). Taxonomy (GTDB): domain Bacteria; phylum Bdellovibrionota; class Bacteriovoracia; order Bacteriovoracales; family Bacteriovoracaceae; genus Peredibacter. The sequence goes on from JAKFFP010000004.1 coordinate 1,688, forward strand.
CCGGGTGTGTGCCCCTAATATCCGGCCAGATTCGAACATTTCGTATCATTTTTTCACCATTTTTTAGGGGTAATCTGCTGAACAATTAAAGAGCGCGCACCCCCCTCCTTGCAATCTACTACCGGACCTAAGGTAAACTGGAAAAATTACTTACAAAAAACGGACTAAGCCGAACGTTCCGAGCGGCCCCCGCCAACTACTCTCCCAAATAACATGGAACTGCTTTTATATTCTTCTTTCTCGCCTCTTTCAGATCACTTCGGCATGACTTGGCAGCCATTTCAATTTCCCTAATAGCTTTGTCGACAAGCTTTGTATCGACTAAGTAGTCAAAGGATTCGTCATGGACCCTCTTTCCGCTGTCGATATAAACTGGAAAATCAAAGCCCTCGCACGCAATCTTTGAACGCACATTTATGAAATCATACGGCTCGCCGGCCCTCTTAGACCGGTCCGAAATTCCATGAAATAGAATTTCAATATTCGGAGTCGATTTCATTCGGAAACAAAGCCCATGAGATCTTTTACAGCGATCTTCAATTTCCTTTCTTGATATCGGACCGAGCGTTTGGACGTCGAACGATACATAGTAAATCTTGCATATGCCGGGTTTCGCCGTGGCAGTCTGACACGAGGTCAAGGACATGACGGCGAAAGCAATTAAGGATAAATTTTTTTTCAAGTTCATCGCAATTATCCTATCGCCCGCAAGTACGTAAGAAGGAGCAATCGATCCTTATATGAGCCACTATTCTTCCAAATAGCAGGGAACCATTTTCTTTCTCTTTTTTCCCGCTTTCGTAAGCTCTTTTTGACACGTCTTCGCAGCCCCCTCAATTTCATTTACGACCTTACTAACGAGCTTTGGGTCGACTAGGTAATCATAATCGTCAGTATGAATTCCCTTGCCGCTATCGATATAAATTGGGAAATGGAAATTCTCGCAAACGAGCTTTACACGAACATTAATGAAATCGTACGGCTTGCCTTGCCTCTTTGACTCGTCCGAAACCCCAGAAAAAAGCTCTTGAATGCTTCGCGTCTGCTTCAATCGGAAACATAGACCTGGAGAGTGTTTACATTGATCTTCTATTTCCTTTTTCGATACGGGCAAATAAGTTCCCACATTTAACGGCAGATAATAGATTTTACAAATATCAGCACTAGCTTCACTTATTGACCAAGGAAGAGCGAGGCATATGACAGTTAATTCAGCAATTTTTTTCAAGCGATACATGGCCTACCTCCCGCACGTCCGAAGTAATGCGCAATCGACCCGAATGCCTCCGTTTCCACCCGGTTTTTGTGGTGAAATTGGTCCGAAGGAAAACCTAGGAGTATTGCTCACTGGAGGCGGTCCTAGTCGTACAACCAACAAAGGCGTCGTCTGCACGGATGCTGATGCTGTTGGAGCAGAGGCCGGCTCGTATCTCGTC
>JAKFFP010000038.1:0-18088 GCA_036675045.1 Bacteriovoracales bacterium
GGGACTCCTGGGGACGGCTTCAGCTGTAGGAACGGCGAGCGGTCCCAGTATCGGGGGCCTCATCCTTGGCAATTTTGAATGGCCTGTCATTTTCTACTTCATAGGTTCCTTAGGAATGTTCGTCTTTGTCGTGAGCTCTATGTGTATACCGCGGCCGGCAACCGTTCCTTCCGGACAGAGGAGAGTTGAACTTCATAAAACTTCTCTCCATGATATTAAGCAGAGGAACTTTTTTTCGGGTTTGTTTATGAATGTATGCGTGTCAACGGTCATGATGACGACTCTTGTGGTGGGCCCATTTTATCTCAGTAATACGCTTCATCTTGATTCCGTCTTAGTCGGTGCGGTCATGACAACCGGACCTCTGGCGTCCATCATTTCGGGGGTCCCTGCCGGAAGAGCAGTGGATCGTTTTGGCCCGGCAAAAGTGATGGCACTCGGATTGGGCCTGATGATTCTTGGGTGCTTCTCTTTTGCGATACTGCCTATGCAAACGGGTGTTTTTGGATATGTCATTTCTGCAGCTATCCTGAGTCCTGGTTATCAGATGTTTCAGGCAGGGAATAATACGATGGTGATGTCGGAAGTTGCTGACCATCAGAAAGGATTCATCTCAGGTCTTCTGAGTTTTTCCCGGAACATGGGTTTAATACTCGGGGCTTCTGGTATGGGCATGATTTTTTCGAATTCCGGAATGGAAATGACTTTTGCTTTCGCTGCAATCATCGCAGCGACTGCATTCGTTCTCTCGTTGGGCAAATTACAAATACAAAGGACAGCTATATGATGAGTAAATTGATACAGACAATTTTCATTGGTATCGGAGCAACAATAACCATGGACCTGTGGGGCGCTCTTTTGAAATCTTTCGGACTGAAAGGATTGAACATGTCTCATCTCGGAAGGTGGATTCTGACCTGGCCCCAGAAGAAATGGTTTCATGAGGGGATCGCAAATTCACCCGCTGTTGAAGGTGAGTTGGTTGTTGGTTGGATTGCCCATTACCTGATCGGGATTTCTCTGGCGTATCTTCTGGTTGCGGTTTATGGATTCGCTTGGCTTGAAAAACCGACTTTGGAACCTGCCCTCACGATAGGAATCATAACGGTCATTGCTCCGCTCATGATTCTTCAGCCGGCGCTGGGATCAGGATATTTCGCTTCGAAATCAGCTCAGCCAATGCTGTCCGTTCTCAGAAGCATTGGCTCACATACCGTTTATGGATTTGGGCTCTATTTCTCGGCGGTAGTGCTGCGAAAAGTCTTTTAAAATTATTCGGCGTCTTTTGTCATGACCGCCGAGACATTGAGCTTCCCGATCTCAGTGGCGTACGCATAGTTGAGGCCCTCGGGCTTGTCGCAAGCGGCGTGATAGCAGGGAGTCTTCGTGCTCCAGTCTTCGATCGTAAGGAGGGCCGGGACTCCTGCTTTAAGAAACGGAACGTGATCGCTGCCCCAGGCGCCGATCGTGATCTTTGATCTCAGTCCCGTGTAGGTAGAAGCGAGTTCCGCAAACATCTTTGCGAGGGATTCAAATCCGGCATTCGTCTCGAGTTCCACGATGCCATTTGAGTTCCATCCCACCATGTCCATATTGATCGCCAGCACCAGCTCTCTGATCTTGCCGCTAGCCTTGAGCGCTCTTACATAGTGTTCGGCACCCAGAAGGCCGTTCTCTTCGCCGTTCGTGACAAAGAAGCGGATCGTTTTCTGGTTCTTGTAGGTTGAAAGAACCCGCGCCATCTCCATCAGGACCGAAGTCCCGGAAGCGTTATCGTCGGCTCCGGCAAAGTCTCTTCCCACTGAATCCATATGAGCTTCAACCAGAATCACTTTGTCTTCTGAGACTGAGCCTTTCTTTTCCGCGAGGACACTGCATTTTCTTGAAGCGTAACAGATCTGGCTGGTCACATAACCGAGTTCAGAAAGATTTTTTTCAATTTCTTCAACGGCACTTTCGTTTTCAGGTGAGCCGGCATGACGGGTCTTGTAGCCAGCGAGTTTCACGACGTAATCGCGGATGAGAGTTTCCGACATTCTGAGAGTCTGCGTACGAATAACAGGATCCGCTGCCATTTTTTTTGCCGGTAAGTAGAAATAGTGTTTTTCCGTCCCATCGAGTGGCTTCAGGTTTTTCAGAACCTGCGCCGGAAGACCGGATCCTTCCACTATCCAGAGTCGTCCGTTCTGGGAAACGGTCTTCACATATTTCCTCAGGTCTTTTACGTCATGCGGATGCTGACTGATGACCTGGTATCGTGCGGCGTATACGGATGTAGAGAAAAGAAGGGCGACGGCGAGGAATCTCATGATGTTCTGTCCTTAGAACGTGTTTGCGAAATGATCCCAAATGAGTCAGAGATTGGCCAGAATCGGGCGCTTACTTAATCAAACAACCGGTTAACCCGACGCTTTTATGATTTCTCTGGTATGATGGGGGAGTTCTCAAACAATGTTCTAAGGAGTTCGTATGGCCCGCGGAGAAGGTGGACAGGATAAGGGAAAAGCTAAGGGGAAGCCGAAGCTCACCACCAAAGAGAAGAAAGAAAAGAAGAAAGAGAAAGCGAAAAACAAGAAAGATTACAATTGATTTTTAAGGCTCCGAAACGGAGCCTTTTTTTTACCGGTTGCCTCTGGCGCGAAGATGCATCATTTCGTTATTCCGGGTGAGGGCGACACCGATGTTCTGAGCAAACTCATCCCAAAGATCCGCCTGTTCTTTCTTCAATTCCTTCCGGAGTGTTGACCGGAAGAGCTCAAGCCACCGTTCCAGGAAATGCTCATTGAAGCCGGTCTCGAAGTGCTTGCCGACCGGATCATAACTCACATCCATATAGGGCCTGCCGCCGAAGCGAATCCACCAGAAATGAGTCAATCTTTCTATGTGATGAGGCCAATCATCTACTGATTGAAATGGTATCCTAAGCATGTGGTCCAGCTGGACCTGGTGGTAAAAAGCGTCGACCACACTATGAATATCGTCCCAGGTAAAGGGAATACCCCTTAATACCAGGGGCTCTTTCTGATCATTTGTCATAGGGACAGTCTAGGCCAAAATACCCTGCGAATCCATGATCAAGGTCATTTTTTTAATTACCCGCGGGAGATATTCTGTTCTCAGGAAACAATTCCGACATAAGGAGAATATATGCGTTTTGCTGACCAACCACTTTCGGAACTGGCGATCAATATCCCCATGGCCACGGCCCTCTTTCGTCGCAATCGTCTTGATTTTTGCTGCGGTGGTAAGCAGACTCTGCGTGAAGCCTGTGCCAAAAGAGATCTCAATCTTCTGGAATTTGAAAAAGAACTTGAGGCCCTGACCACAGAAAAAGATCCGCGTTTAGAAAAAATGCCACTCCCGGAGATGACGATCTTTATCATTCAACGTTACCACGACGATCTTCGCCAGAGAATTCCCGAGCTTCTGTCTCTTGCTCAAAAAGTCGAGCGTGTGCACGCGGATCATTCTGCGTGTCCCAAAGGGCTGAGTGAACTCCTGGAGCATATGTTGAATGAGCTTCAGTCTCACATGATGAAAGAGGAAAATGTTCTTTTCCCGATGATCCGGGCGGGCCAGGGGCCGCGTGCCGCCATGCCCGTTCAGGTGATGAATGCTGAACACGATGATCACGGCAGGCAGCTCGATGAAGTGCACCGGCTGACTTCAGACTTCACGACACCGGAAGGGGCCTGCGGAACCTGGCGCGCCCTCTATGCCGGACTGGAGAAACTGGAAGAGGAATTGATGGATCACATTCATCTGGAAAATAATATTCTTTTTCCCCGCGCCTTAAAGGGTGAATAAGGGAAACGGAAGTAGTACAATTTCCGGATGAAGATCAGAGTCAAACTCGTGAAATACGACATGTCCAAAACGAGAAATCGGAATCGTAAGGACATGCTCGTTGATAATAAAAGTGAACGCGCCGTAAGAACCCAGCTTGAAAGAATCCACAAGGGCGAGCAGGTCGTCGCTATCCATGAAATCGTCTGGGATGAAGAGCAGATTAAGGAAGTCATCCGCCAGGAAGACAGTGAAACACTGTACTACGGCGTGGTGAAATTTTTTGAAGTTGAGAAGGGATTCGGATTCATCGAGCCGGAAGAGGGGATGGAAGATTTGTTCTTTCATCAATCCGCCTGCGCTCACGGTGTACCTCACGACAGGGCAAGGGTCGAATTCAGGATCAGCCGGGGACCCAGGGGATTATCCGCCATTGCGGTGAGAATTCTCGAATAGTTTAGAGACAGCTGTTGATCGCTTTCTGGATCTGGAAATTAATACTCATCATGAACTCATTCATTTTCTGAAGCTCATTGCCTTTCCGGCCCCGGTCAACACAGGTCCTGATAGAATCGCGACCGCCAGTTTTGTAACAGACTTTCGATACTCGCCCATCTGAACCGATGTCGATCTTCTCCGGATTTCCCCTGAGTCCATCCGATGCTTGTCTTCCGAGATTACCAAGCTCGATCTGCTTCATACGCTTGCGACTGTCGAGATGAATTCTGACCTGATTGCGCTCACCGAGTTCGAGGACCAGGAGTTGAGGCGAGCAGGATTTCACGATTGGCGTCTGAATGGATTCGCGATAAGTCTCGGTGATGACTTTGCAGGTGCCAGGCTGCTGGTGAAGGTAATCCAACTGGGTAGCGAAATCCTCATTCAGGAATTTGATGATTTTCGGTGTGAGGCCGATGGCGGGTTCACAGTTCGGATTCTTGATCCAGTCGTGGTATCCGATGCCGGAACATCCTAACTGCTCCATTTCGGCGAAGTAGAGAGTTACGATATCGGCGGCAAAGAGAACTCTTTTGGCAACAGGTGAAGCGAGTTTCTGGAGGAGCCCCGCCAGGCCGTACTTCGCTCTTCGAATCGCCTGATACGACATCGCCCGAAGAGAAATCGCTTTATAGGAATTTTTTCGCAAAATCGACGAGAAAGATTTGCTTCTCATTATTTGTCTGGCGATACGCCCTTTCTGTGAAGTTGTTAAAGGCCTGTATTCCAGATTCGTCGTCAGGCGGGAATAGTTTCTTTCGAGCTCCCGCGCGAGCCGGACTTCCTGTGAATTCTTGAGATAGGAACTAGCCGCCTGAATCGGACGTCCGAATTCTTCAGCGGTCACAGGACTTTTCCCGCGGTCAACCAGGTCGGCAATTCGTTCGATCACTTTTATCTGCTCGCGCAGGACTTTTCGTCTCGCTCTTTCGGCCGCTGTCATTTGAGGTGAATCATTCAGTCCTGCATGGGCCAGAGCTTGCTGCATGTATTTTTCATCGACCTGATTAAGTTTACTGACGAGATCATCCGGGGCCTTCTTCCCATAGCTCTGATAGAGCTCTTCATACAAAGGTCTTCCCCGCAGTCCCAGGGCGACCGCCGAGACCTTCGCGCGGTCATGCGCCTCGAGAGCGATTCGCAGCTGCGTCGGAGTGAGGCCTTTAAAGAGTTCCGGGTGAGTCCGGAAAAGTTCCATTCCCAGAACTTTCACTCTTTCCTTGTGAAGACGAGAGTGTTCAAAAAATTCTTCCTGCGAGTTTACGAAAAGATTTGCATCGGTATGCCGGAGGAGCTGTCCTTCAGCGATAGTGGAAACAAACTTTGCTACCGGGGTGGAAAAAGAACTCAGTTCCAGGTCACAGCGTTCGCCGCGCGAGGGATCTAAAACTTTTTCATCCCGGGAAAAAGATCGAAGCAGGGGAAGGCACTCATGCAGCGAAATCGAAGAACAAGCGGCCTCGATTTTCAGCTGATTGATCTTGCCCTTGAGGGAAGCGGTATCCCCGCAATTGGCAAAAGCGGAGGTCACAAAAAAGAGAAGAAGAATGGAGAGGATTCCCGGCATAAATTCCTTTCGGAAATTGTGCCGGAAATTTAAGTGCTGATGGACTTTAGTCAGGTATTAAATATCGGCCCCGTTCGCCTCCGGCTGATAAAGGATTTCCAGGACCCGCAGGGTTTTGGTCTGCCCATTGGGAAAGGTCCAGTCAATCTCATCGTGCTCCTTGAGACCCAGGAAAGCGGTGCCCAGGGGGGCAGTAACCGAGATCATTCTCTGATCGATATCCGCATTCGGAGGATAAACCAGGGTCATCTCACCGAACTTGTTATCGGTGATATTCAGGTAACGAAATCTCGTATTCATCGTCACCAGATTCGGAGGCGTTTCCGGGGCGTCGATGATATGGGCCTTCTCAATCTCTTCTTCCAGGCCTTCTAATTCAAAAGGAGTGGTGAAAGGGGTGCACTTCCATTCAAGCAAGTAATTAAGACGGTGATAATCATTCTGGTTTAATACAATAGTTTGGGAAATCATAAAATCTCCATGTGTGTGATTAAGCGATAGGAAATGGTTTAGGCAGCTGATTTTCAGCTGCCTGAGGCGAGAAAGATCAGAACCAGCTGGGTATGAGGAGTGAAAAGACGAATGTTCATACCGCCATTATACCGGGACCGGCAGGATGAATCAAAAATGGAGTCTAAATTGTATCCAAAGATGAGGGTGTAATTCTTCCATGGCTGTTCTTTGATCTTGAATAGTCACTAACAGGAGAGTAAATCCGGCTCATAACTTCTAAGGAATATCATGAAACACGCACTTCTCGTTTCTCTTCTCGCTTTCACCGCTTCAAGCGCATTTGCCGGGCGCTGCCTTTCCGACCGGAATGATGAAAGTCGCTGCGAAGTCGTGGTGACGGGATCCACTTTATCCGAGTGTCACGTGACGGCCCCCAGCCGCTACCATCCTGATTATCGCGGAAACTATCCGGGGAATTATCCCGGGACGTATTATCCTCCTTACCACACTCATCCATGGGAAAGAGTCGCAACGGGTACTGAAGCATCTGCCTGCGACATCAATCTCGAGGACTGTAAGTACTTCGCCTTCCGTCAGCTCGAAAAATTCAAGTTCACCAATCAGTGCGGTATGGTTTCAGTCGGGAAGAGTGTTGAGTACCGTTTCCAGTCATTCAACAATGACGGAACAATGGCAGATGAAGTCACCGGGCGCATGCGGAAATAAATCCACCGGAAATTTAAGTGATGCTTGAGATTCTGGACATCCTTTTTCATGTCTTCCATCTCAGCATCATCATCATCAATGTCACCTTCTGGATGTCTTTCAGAACCCTCTTGATCGCTCAGGTCACATTACTCCTTACGTTCATCAGCTGGTTTGGGCTGGGACTTATATATGGTTTCGGTTATTGTTTCCTGACGGACTGGCATTGGCAGGTGAAAGAAGAGCTGGGTGAAAAGAATCTTCCTTCATCCTATATCAAGCTGGTGGTTGACCGGACCTTCGGCGTAGACGCGAATCCTGAAATGATCGATCAGTGGACTATGGTCATCCTGATCATTTCACTGGTGGGTTGCGGGATTCAGACTTTCAGGAAATGGAAAAAAAAGTAATGTACTACTACAGGTCCAGAGTCCAATACGACGGCACCGGTTATTTCGGGTTTCAGTGGCAGAAGGATCTTCCCACTATCCAGAATGATTTCAACCTCGCGCTGGGAAAGCTGGTGGATGGAAAGTTCACGACGATGGGAGCATCGAGAACGGATACCGGAGTTCACGCTCTTGAGCAGTACGTGAAGATCACTTCCGATGTTGAAATTGATTGCTCGTCCATCCTGCAGAAACTGAATCAAGTCCTCCCTTCCCAGATCAGATGCCTGGAAATTTCTCCCTCAGACAGGTCGTATAAACCGACCAATGACTGCCTCTCAAAAGAGTATCGCTATCTCTTTACGAACACGATCGGAGACAACCACGCTGAACGGAAATTCGTTGCCAATAATCCCTATCCGTTGAATATCGAAGCGATGAGGACTTGTATTGCAGCACTGGTCGGGGAGCATGATTTTCACAACTTCGTTTCCATGGGAAGCAATGTGAAAACAACTATCAGAGAAATTTACTCGTGCGAGTTGACGGAAGTCGATCCCCGGATTGTTCTGTCCCATTCGGAAGTGTTTCCTCTCCCGGATAATCTGGTAAAGTGTTACCAGTTGCGGGTGGAGGGGAACGGATTCCTGAAGCAAATGCTACGTCATCTCATGACGGCTTTGTGGAAAGTCGGGAATGGAAGACTTTCAGTGGATGAGTTCATGCTCCTCCTCAATGGGCCCAGGAGAAGTAAGACCTTGTGGAAAGTGGCCAATCCGAAGGGTCTTTTCCTTTATCGGATCAAGTATCCGCAGTCGGAGAAATGAAATGAAACACGTCATGAGCTTTCTGAAGAAAATAAAGAAAAACAATAATACGCCCTGGATGCACGAGCACAAGGATGAGTATCTCGAGGCGAAATCGGAGTTTGAGTTCCTGGTACAGGAAATCATCGCCCGGGTTTCAATGTGGGATGAAAAACTACCGATGCTCGAGCCCAAAGAGACAATGTTCCGTTTCAACCGGGACACCCGTTTCTCCGATAATAAAAAACCCTATAAGGAAAACTTCGGAACGTATATCAGCTATGACGGGAAAAAAGGAAAACTTCCCGGCTACTATCTGCATGTGTCCCCGGGTGAAGTTTTCGTGGCCGGAGGTCTGTGGTATCCGGAGCCGGGTGAACTCGCTCTCGTCAGGAAAGCTCTCGCCGAACATGGGGACGTTCTGGAAAAGATACTTTCGGAGAAAAAATTCAGGCGAGCGTTCGGAGAGCTGAGTGATGAGCATAGCCTCAAGCGGATCCCGAAAGGTTTCCCGCCTGACCACGAATATGCTCACTTCCTGAGATTAAAAAGTTTTATCGTCCAGAAGAATTTTCCCGTGGGAGATGCGACGATAAAAGGTTTCGGAAAGAAAGTGGATGAAGCCTTCCGGCTGATGAAGCCGATGAACCACTTCCTCCGGGATATCATTAAGGGAAATCTCCCTTCTTCCGATAATTAAACTATGAAGGTTATCCTTTTACTCACCTTTCTCATGGCCCACGCTCGCGCTGAAATTATCCCATGCGGAAAAGAGGGAAGCCTTGAGGACCGGATTAAAAGCTGTAATCTCACCAAAGAAAGTTTTGCGCTGGTTACCCGCAGTGAAACGGGAATCGAAATTTACAAGGATATAAAGTCCGGGCTCATCTGGAGTGACCGGATCATGATGGACTTTAATCATTATGGATCGCAAAAGGCATGCGCCAATGGCTCGCCGGTACTTGCTCTCATTAAAGACCTCAAATGGCGGCTCCCGACCATCCGGGAATTTGAACAATCAGCGATTCACGGGATGAAAAGTGTTCTCCCTAACATGACGTATTGGTTCTGGACCTCCACTCCCCACAAGAAAAAACACCGGCGGGGACGTCGTCGTCGCGCCCAGCCTTCACAGTCCTTTCTCTGGGACGGTGTTGAACAAAAGTCTGACGTCGGTGATCTCAGAGATGCTGCTTCCGTCCGTTGCGTGGCACGCTAAATTCTTATACATTATTCATAGGTCATTCAAAGGAAGCCTATGCTTAAGAAATTCTCAGCGAAGAATGTGGTTTTCTGCGTCGCTATCGGTGCGCAGGTAAATGATCCGGATGCCTGGATCAAATATGCTGATAAGGAAGTTCGCGGCGAACGCTCAGAGGCCTCGATCACCATGGAGATCAAGACCCCCAACTGGAGCCGCACTCTCGAGCTTCAGTCCGATGTGGAAGGAAAAAAGCAGGCGCTCTCGACGATCCTTTCTCCGGCAAAGGAAAAAGGAATTCGGACCCTTCGTCTGGAAAATAAGCTCTGGAATTACTTTCCCAAGCTTAAGCGCACGGTCTCTGTTTCTTCCTCCATGCTTTTATCCAGCTGGATGGGATCAGATTTTACCAACGACGATATCCTGAAAGCTTCATCCATGAGTGAGGATTACGATCACGTTTTCGACAAGGTTCCCAAAGTAGAGAACGGGACCCTGCGGGTGATCGTGAATTCGGCAAAGAGTAATTCCAAAGTCATGTGGCCTAAAATAGTATCTTATATGTCCGAAGCGGATTGCTTACCGAGAAAATATGAGTATTACGACAAGGCGGGAAAACTCCGGCGTACTCTTACACTGTCGGAGGTAAAAACTTTCGAGGGCCATAAAGTCCCAACCAAATGGGTGATGAGACCCGAAGATGATAAATCCAAGCAGACAGTGATCCTCTACAAGGATATCAAGTTCAACCCTAAGTTCAGCGAGAACCATTTCAGCCTGAGTAACCTCACCGAATGAAATATTTCTTCCTGGCACTTATCTACCTCTACACCTTCGCCGCCTTCGCGGAGTATAAGACCGAGTTATCCGGCAACGTGGAAGCTCAGGCCCGGCATAGCTGGAACAATGAAGAGGCGAAGAGAGCTTTCCTCCAGCGATGGGATGAGGAAGATTTTTATCTCTTTTATGGCAACCTGAATGGAAAAGTAGAAAAGAACCGCAACCGGATCGAGGCGAATGTCTTTGTTCGTCACTCGACTTCGGACCTCTACGAAGATAATTACCTGGCACCCCGGATATTCACTTTCCCTTCTAAGCTCGTGGCGAGAGATCTCTTCAAGCTTCAGCACAAAAAAGAGGGCGATGATTACGTCACCGAGGCGATCCTGAATAAGTTCTACTATGAATTCAGGTATCAATCCGCGCGCGTGATGATGGGACGGATGTACATCAATTACGGCTTGGGAGAAATCTTTAATCCCGTGAACCCGTTTAACCAGCCGACCGGGCTCACTTCGATTTCTCAGGTGGCCCAGGGTAACGATGGTTTCAACTTCACTCTGTTTAAGAACAATAAGCATACCTGGAACTTCTATTTCCTGGGCGATAAATCCCAGGACGATTACCAGGGGAAAATCTCTCCGACCTTCTGGCTTCACGGAGATTATCAGTTCTCGGATGAGCTTCATTTTGATTACGTGGGTGGAGAGGATCAGCGGCGGTACAAGGCAGGGGGACAGGCGAGCTACAATTTCCCGGAGGCCATGGTCTTCTCACAGATTTTGTATCAGACCGAGCCTCGGAATGATGATCCCGGACATCCGCTTTGGGATTTCACTTTCGGCTATGATGAGCAGCTGACACAGCTGTGGCATGTGCGGTTCGAGGGCGGTTACCAGAAAAAAAACCGGAATGCGGGCCTCAACGCCTTCGGCGAGCGCTTTCTTCCGAGTGAGTATTTTATTGCACTCGCGAACCAGTACGAGATTCATCCGCTCGTGAAACTGAGCGGGACAGTCATCAGTGATTTCAAATCGGGATTTACCTATCTCATCGCGCGAAGTACTTTTGATATCGGTCACGACATGGAAGCCGATCTTTTCGGATACATCCCCGCTTCGAAGGGAGAAAGCGACGATAACCCTGCCCAGAAGCTCGTTACGACGGATGTGGGTTTGTCTCTCCGGGCTTTCTTCTAAATTGCCCGGGATTTTCCTGAAGCTCATTTAAGGCCGGGAAACTTACATAAAATTTGCTGCCGACTCCCTGTTCACTGGTGACCCAGATTCTTCCGCCGTGACTCTCGACGATCCCCTTTGTGATATAAAGGCCTAATCCACTTCCTTCAACTTTACCGAATGAAGCTGCCGCCCGGTAAAAACGATCGAAAATATGTTGGAGATCTTCCGCTGGGATTCCTGGTCCTTTATCTTCCACACAAATCAGCAGTTCTTCCTTTTCCTCTGAAAGGGTGACTCTGATTATTTCTCCCTTCGCGGAATATTTGTGAGCGTTAGTCAGAAGATTGGTCATGATCTGGTGAAACCTGACGGGGTCGATCATGGCCTGAAAATGATGACCGCTACATTCCAGTTCAATGGAGTGATTTTCCAGGGTGAATTTCAGCTCATCGATCAGTTGTTCAAGTTCTGATTTTAAATTCAGATCGATTTTCTTGAGTGAGATTCCTCCGATCCGGAGTCGCGCGATATCCAGGAAGTCGCCGGCAAGCCGTGCCAGTCGATCGGTGTTCCGGAGAATTCTTTTCAGGCTATCAGGCGACATCGACGACTGGGGATCGGACTCAAGTTTTTTAAGAAACATCTGAGTTTGAAGGGCGATGGCGTGAATGGGATTGCGTAAATCATGCGCAATCATGGCGGCGAATGCTTCCCGCGCTTTTTCCAGCTCCTTTTCAGCTGCTCTGTCTTCGATTGCAACTAGCCCGCCGATAATTTCACCTTTCTGATCTTTCACGGGCGCGGCGGACATCGCCGATGGAATGTTTGCGTGTGTAATGGTAGAGAAAGTGAGTTCTTCTTTTTCCACGAATTCACCTTTCATGGCCCGGATCAAGGGGATTTCTTCTAATTTCATTGGCGTACCATCCGGCCGGGAAATGTTCATCAATTTGAGACTTACTTCTAAGAAACGGAAGTTCCCGATGGAGGGTGGTTTAATGAGTCTTCTCATGGTGTCGCTCACGAGAGTCGCTTCCCCGGTTTTTTTGACAAAAACAAATGCCAGCGGGATGTAGCGGAAGATCGTATTCAAAAGAAGGCTCTTTTCTGTTTCAATCGCCAGGCATTCCTGGAATTTTACAATACAGGCCAGTTGCTGAGAGACATAGGTGAGTAGCTTTTCATCATCTTCACTGAATTCATCTTTTTTATTCGCGAGGAGAATCATCCCATAGGTATGGCCTCCGCTCTTGATGGGCACTCCCAGAAAAGAACTCAATGCCGGATGAAACGGTGGCACGCCGGAATAGGCGGGATGATCCATGACATTCCGGATCCGGACCGTTTTCTTTTCAATCGCAATTTGTCCCAGTAATCCTCCCAGTATCGGCGGGAGTCCGATCTTTTTGGACAAGGGGACAGGGACACCGAAGGTAATGAACTCTGTGAGATTTTTTCCGCATGCGTCCAGAATACCAACCGCTCCTAACGGAGCTCCCAGGATTTCTGATGTGGTCGCGATATAATTCCGAAGGTTCTCACTGAAGGCGCATTCCGGATCAAATTCTTCCAAAAGTACTCCGAGTTTATTCATGTTTTTTTCAGGCATACGGACCTTCCGGGCGAATACCCTTTCCGTCTTCGAGGGCAAGAATGATCTTTGAAAGCAGGGTCTCAACCCGAAAGGGCTTTACCAGATGGTGAGGTGTACCGATTTTCTGCGCCACCTGCTCAATATCCGCGACACCTGAGAGAACGACGATCGGGATATCTTCATAGCCGGCATCATGAATCAGAATTTTAACGGCCATCCCAGGACCATCCAGCACGGGCATTTCAATATCCAGAAGGATGAGATCGGGAAGCTTCATGTCCATTTGTGTTAGACCCTCCTCACCATTTTTGGCCCAACGGACAATATATCCCTCCATCGTGAGAAGCTCATTCATGATGTCACCAATGTCCTTATTATCTTCGACGATAAGGATGTCTTTCATGCTGTCAAAGGGTGCAAGTGTTAAGCCATAAATAAACTATTTAGATGTCTTCAATTGGTCAGGAGTGTCGTGGTAAAAGACCCCTTCAGGGATTGCAGCGAGGCGTATCCCCGTGAATAAATAGTGCCCTGTCATAATCTTAGACAGTGGTAATCTTTTTCCTGATTCACCCATATCGGTCCGGTTTTTATCTACAATCAGCGCATGAGAAAACTCATTGCTGTATCTTTAATTCTATTTCCCCTCATGGCTTCGGCGATCAACCATTCGGATAGCATTCCCTATCCGTTTTATAGCGAAAATTCGAGCGGCGAAACTCAGTTGATGCCTCTTCACAGAGGGGAAGAATCCCTTCAGCTCCGTCTGGAACTCATCCGGAAAGCTCAGAAAACGATCGATGTCGAATACTACATTTACTACATGGACATGGCGGGGAAGATCTTTAACCGCGAACTCATCAAGGCGGCACAGAGAGGAGTGAAAGTCAGAATCCTCCTGGACAAGTTTTCATCAGGCATCGACTCGTATCTTGCCCATGAGCTCAATGCTGCCGGAATTGAAGTGAAATTCTATAATACGAAAGCAGTCCTGCGACTTGGTTCCATCAATTACCGGAATCACCGGAAGCTTTTCGTCGTAGACGGTGAAGAGGCCATAACCGGTGGTCGTAACCTCGCTGACGATTATTTTAATCTCGACGAACATTATAATTATGAAGACCGTGATGTGTATGTGAAGGGGCCGATCGTCACTGCGATGAAAGACAGCTTCGATGCTTTCTACGATCACAAGATTTCCCATACCGTAAAAAGACCTTCCCGTCCGGTCGTTCGTCATTACGATGACGGTGAAAAAGCAGGTGAGGGGCGCCAGAAGAGATGGGACAGAAGAGTTAAAGAGGCCCAGGACTTCCTTCAGGAGACTGAAGAAGAGCTCGCGGTCCGCGCAGAGATTGAAAAAGATGGCACGCTTCAGCTGGCAGATAATAATCTTTATCCGTGTCCACTGGCGACGTTCGTGTCGGATGCTCCCGGTAAGAAGGGGAGATTGTCACAAAAAGAATACCAGGATACTCACCGAAATGTTCGTAAGACATTTTTGGATAAGATCCTTCCGATTGATAAGGCCATTACCCTGAGCTCACCGTATTTCATTCCGAATGAGCGGAACGAATACATTTTCGAAGCTCTCCTGGAAAAAGGTGTCGAATTCAATCTTTACTCAAACTCACTCCGTTCGACGGACGCGCTCTTTATGTCGGCGAGTCTCTATGCCAAGCTGACCGGATTTCTTAAGAAGGGAATGAAAGTTTTCTTCAACGATGGAGACTGGGCCCACATGGATGAAGCGGCAATTGAGAAGGCCCGCGCTTCGAAGTGGGGAACTCACGCCAAGACGCACGTGTATGAGACATCAACTTATACTGAGATCATGATCGGAACTTATAACATTGATAATCGCTCTGATTACTACAACACGGAGCTGGCACTTTTCTGTAAGGGAAATGATGACCTGACGAAAGATGTGAAAGAGGACATCATGAAGCTCGCCAATCGCGGAATCCGGGTGGAGAACCTCACTCACGCCTATGACCGCACCGGGGCCAAGATCAATATCACCGGGGCTTCACCTCTTAAGCGCCTCAAGATGAAACTTCTTACCATTCCCTCATGGCTCGTCAGCCACCTGCTCTGATCACTCTGAGCAGGTAGGTGGAGAGAGCGTCTCAGCCGCGTCGTATTCGTGCCAGGTGGCCGACATACATTTCATACGGAAAAGATGAAGATCAAGTTTCTGCATTCCTTTCCGGATTTCACGCATCCCGGGTGTGGATGGATTCGCTCTGGCGACACGATCAAAGACCCGGGTCAGAACCGAGATATGATGGAGAGTTTCTTGTCTGGTCATCCCGATGAGAGAATCACCAACGAGTTTTTTATGGTTACGGTAGGCTTCCATGGCGATCCGATCGCCTGAAGCAGCAACAGCGGCGTCGAGCTTCTCGTACATTGTCTCGAGATCGGCCTTGAAGTATTTATTGAAATTCTTCTTCATGTCCTGGAAGAAGCGCAGAAATAAAACCTGGTCGGGTGTGATCGTCGCGGTGGCAAAGCCCTGGGTGAAACAGTACTCGGAATTTCTGAGGAAGCTGTAAAGGGAGCGAAGCTCGCTATTATTTTCCGGCTCCCGGTGTCCCATATAATATTGTTGAACGGCGTTCCAGTCATAAGTCCCGCGGGTATCTTCATAGCCGAAGGTTCTTCTGCAGTTTGCTTCCTGGGAGGAAACACCCTGGTAAACGCTGAGGCCCGGCCGGATGTGTTCCGGAAGTTCGGTATCACTTTGCGCCGGAGACACATAATAGTAGGCGGGAGAACGGCTATTATCATCTTCGCAGGTGGGATTAATGTAAACACCAGCGGTGACCTGGTTAATGTTCTGGATGGTATTGATCATCGACTGGACCTGCGCCCGGCTTGCCCGATCAGGGAGATTGGCTTCTCCCCGGAGAATTCCGGTGATGTACTGCCCGGATGCCAGGCGAGTGGAAGCAGGAGCAGAGCCGACGAATCCTCCGAGAACGCGCATGCGCGGGAAAATCGTCTTCCAGAGATCGACCTGATCGGGTACGCCTGTCCAGCAGCCCATGAGAAGAAGACTCGAAGTATCGTCGAAGACTTCGCGGTTTGAATTTACCAGTTCACTGATTGCGGCGAGATCGGTTTCTCCACTTTCTCCGTAAAAATGCCCACCACCATCGTGACCGGAGAGGATAAGGGAATTGACTTTTGCACCCTGAGCTTTTGAGGCCTCAGTAAACTGAGCGAGCTGGGCCTTGATATCGGGCGTATGCTCTTCAATGATAACATTTAATCTCTCGAATTCTTCAATGGCAGTCCTTAATTCCGGGCCTTCGTTGCACTCGCCTTCCGGGCAAAGTGCCTCGATTCTGCCTCGCACTCTTGCCAGCGCTTCTTTTGCCTCTTTAGCTTCTCTCGGCAACTGGGGAATGAGCACGAGTCTTTCACCGCGGGCACAAGCCCCGGCCTCTGCACCCTGAACTTCGGTACCACTGCTATTGAAGGCCACCATCAGGACGACTTTCTTCGGATCAACCCGGCGGTTACAAGCTGCTTCGGCAATCCCGTTTATGGTAAGAGCGAAAGCGAGTGCAATGAAAAATTTCA
Source organism: Bacteriovoracales bacterium (assembly GCA_036675045.1). Taxonomy (GTDB): domain Bacteria; phylum Bdellovibrionota; class Bacteriovoracia; order Bacteriovoracales; family Bacteriovoracaceae; genus Peredibacter. The sequence continues at coordinate 16,552 of JAKFFP010000038.1, forward strand.
CCGTGCCTCCGCCTTGATAAGTTTCTGGGCTTTTTCCAGAGCAGAGCGATTAAGATCAGGATTTTTTTCGAGAATGCGGTCGATGACCCGGGAGCCCTGTTTAGTGAGCTTGATGTAGAGAGAATCTTTATCGAAGTCGTCCCAGTTTTCGAGAGACGATGTCAGGCCACTTTTCTGGAAGAGCTCATCGCGATCGGCCGGAGATGGAAGTTCAGAAGCGTAGGCCACTTTCCGGTGCGCGGGAAGGACTTTCACCTGTGGGCCCGCCAGCGATGAAACGTCTATTTCCGGCGAGACCGCCTTTACCAGATGCTTCGTTTCGGGGCCAACGTCACCGGCGAAGGTGACAGTGCTCGTGAGAAGGAGAAAAGAAATAATGAATTTCATATTGATCCCTGTGAATGTGGCTGATGTCTTATCGGGTTTTCCGGGAAATTTTGGATGGGATATTTTTGGGAGAGTTCTACGACTTTACGAGGACTTACGACGGATGTATGATGGGGCCTATGCGGGAAATGAAAGTGACAGAGATCGAGGGGAGAGTTTACCTCTTCCCGGTGCCGGTGGTGAAGGAGCGGAAGTACCTCATCTTTTGTGCTTCAAAGTCTGAAGCAGAAAAGCTCGCTCAGTCCATTCAGGAAGGGCGTGTTACCCATCCGGATCTTATCAGTGATGATTTTATTTTTCTGACCTATCATACCGATAAGCAGACAAAGATATTTGTTCTTAATCCTAAAAGGCAATAAATGGAAGACGGTCGTTATCTCTCGAAAGAAGACAAAAAAAAAATGGAAGCCCTGAAAGCGGAGCTCGCGTCTCTCAAGGCCGAACACAAGGACTTCGCCAGCAGGAAAAGTACCATTTCACCGGAAGACCGTGAGAAGTGGAGAAAAAATTCCATCCGGACGAATGAAGTTCACGTGGCGATTAAAGATCTGAGATTAAAAAATATTCTGGAAGCCGGAAAATAAAAAATACCCGGGAGTTGCCCCCCGGGTAAGAAAGATTATTGCTGATCTTCTTCTTCGATAACGTTAACTCTTTCCATTTCTTCGTTAACTGTTGCTGACTCACTGTCTTCGACATAATCCTCGGCCTCTTCTTTCTGCTCTTCACGCAGATCTTCAGTGGCGTCGCCCATGGCTTCGTTACGATCTTCAGTCGCTTCCTGAATTTCTTCATTCCGGTCCTGTGTCGCCTGGTTTACATCTTCTCTGTAGTCTTTCATCACTTCCTGTTGCTTCTCCTGGTACTCAGCGGCTGGTTCTTTGTTACAGGCCACTGCCAGTGCGAGAATACAAAGCGCAGATAATAGTGTTTTCATCAAATCCTCCTTGATGTCGATAATCGTTATTTCATGGTGGACCCTCGTCATTCCGAAACCAAGGATGACTGTGCGAAAACTGCAGCATATTAAGGAATATTTTGGATTGCTAATCTGACTGCTTCCCACGTTCATACTTTCACATCGACGCCGGACTCATTCTTGCATTGAGGAGATTCAGGAGGACGGATGAGAAAAATAATGGTGATTGAT
>JAKFFP010000402.1:0-3117 GCA_036675045.1 Bacteriovoracales bacterium
TTTCATTTTTAATAATGCTTTCACTTCCGTTGTACTCGATCCCGTGCTCGGTACACCATTCTTTTAATGCATTAAACGCAGGAACGATCAAAGCACCTGTATATTTTTCACCTGCGCCGGTTACCATCATCTGCTCGATCCATTTTGATTCTTTCATCTTATTCTCAATAGGCTGTGGTGCTACATATTTACCACCGGAAGTTTTTCTACCCGGTGCTGCTGGAGAATCTCCTTCGCTTTCTCAAAGTTCGTTCCTTCCGGAGCGGTTACGAGATTTTTTGAAGTCATCACGTCTTTCACTTTCTTAGACGTATCAGAAACAAATCTCAGATCACGGTTGGTGATCATGCCGACAAGTTTCTTGTCATTGTCGATCACCGGGAAACCTGAAATCTTGTATTTTTTCATGAGATCGAAAAGGGCAGAGATTTTCTGATCAGGTGTCACCGTGAAAGGATCCATGATCATTCCCGATTCGTATTTTTTTACCTTCTCGACTTCGAACGCCTGCTCTTCCTGAGTGAGGTTCTTGTGAATGACACCAATTCCGCCTTCCTGGGCCATGACGATCGCCGTACGCGACTCTGTCACGGTATCCATGGCACTCGAGACGATCGGGATATTCATCGTAATATTGCGGGAAAAACGGGTTTTAAGATCGACTTCGGTGGGGAGGACTTCGGAGTAATTCGGAACTATCAAAACATCATCATACGTCAGAGCTGAATCTTCAGTATAAAACATAAAAGCCATCCTTTTGATTTAACAAAAGGATAGCTGATATAGTTATAGATTGTAGAGGAGAATCAGATACGAAGGACGTAGCCGAGGTTTTTAAGCGTTTTGATGTGAGTCGAAAACGGCTTTAGCTTGCGACGAAGGTTTGAAAAGTGCGTGTCGAGGTTGTTGACTTCAACGTGCACATCTTTCCAGAGCATGTGAATCAGGTCGTCCTTGTGGATAACGCGATTTGGATTCTGGGAAAGAACCAAAAGAAGTTGATATTCTTTAGGCGTCAAACGAACCGCCTGGTTGTTAAGAATGACTTGATGACCATCGAGGTCGATCACTAAATCTTTGAACTTAATAACCTTATTGTTCTGGAGATTTCTCTTCGAGAGAGAGACGCGGTTGCGAATTCTCGCTACGAGTTCTTCAGTTTGTACTGGTTTAATAAGGAAGTCGTCGGCACCAATCTCAAGACCCTTCACTCGGGCACCCATGTCTGAGTCACCTGTGAGGAAGAGTACCGGAAGGTTCTGTTTCGCTCTTTTTACTTCTTCATAAACCTGGAAGCCATCTTTGCCTGGAATGTGAAGGTCCAGAAGAATTGCGTCCGTATGGTTATTACGGATGAATTCGAGGCCTTTTTCCGGCTCGGAGAAAGTTTCCAGTGTGAAGGAGTCCTGTAGTGAGCTCGAGAGCACTTCCAGGAGGTCTTTGTTGTCGTCGATGATCGTTACATGCATTCTGTTCTTTTCCATGTCGGTATATTAAGGCGCCTATAGGTAGAATATGAACTCAAGATTTCTTAATTCTTACATTTGGCGTGTCAGAACAAAAAAAGCCCTTGGAAACCAAGGGCTTAGATAATAATTAAGGTGTTATTAATTTAGCTGCGTTAAGCGCTAGTAACTCTTTAAATCTTCAATAAGACTGTTGAGCTCTTTCGGGTACTTAGGTTGTTCGACGACCTTTCTCTTAAGGGAGTCCTCAAACTCAGGATCGAGGGTCCGCTGGACCATCTTTTTTGGCGTAAGAGCTATAGGGGCCACTGAAGCCGGGGTGCGGGGAGCTGTCACAGGCCTCCAGCTGGTACCGACATAACGAATCGGCGCATGCTCATACAAAGGGGCTTTCGCCTTTTTCGCGAAGTATTTGTGAGCTCCGCCAGAGACCGATGCCGGAAGACGATTTGATTTGATAAATGTGATCTCACCCTTCCTGGAAGCTTCCTGTACAGAAGCAATTCCGCGTGAAGGAGATGAATCTAAAATCACGCCGGGAAGTTTTTTAAACTCAGAAAGAGCGTTATCAAGGGAAGCGAGTCCTACCTTCGTAGGAGCGCGTGGAATACCATCCTCCACTTCCGGATCCACCATCGTGAATGTTCCCGCCGGCACGATGTATTTCATATCGCGCTCAAGGACGTTTGATACTTCAACGTCTCCGTTCACGACGAGGAACTGAGAGCGTGAAGTGGCCTGATCGAAAGTCGCGATGAATTCGCCCTTCCAGTATTTCGCGTGACCATTGGCCGTCGTAAGGGCCAGGGGAAAGCGCCCATTGAGACACTGGATCCAGGTCTTTCCGCGCTTCAGCTGTACCGAACGGTCAAAGAACTTGAGATGAGTTCCACCGATCATGTGGTAAGTGGCATCGTAATAATCATTGAGAGTCACAGACGCGCCTTCTTCCACCATGATCTCGGACTGATCCTCGAGATGATCATTGAGTTTAAGCGTGGAGGTTTTCCCGTCAGACTTCACGACGAAAACAGAGCCGGAAAGCTCTGTTACCTGCGCCACGGGCCTTGCCCAGAGAGGCGAAGCCATGAGTGCAATAAGGATGAGACTACTTTTTGACTTTGTAATTAATGTCTTCATAGTACCTGCTTAAAATTTTCCATTCTTCTGTATTACGGTATTTGAGTCTGAATTCTTCTACGGTTGCGAGAAACTTCTTATGATCACCCTGCTGATACTGAGAGAGAGCGAGCCAGAGCTTCGCTCCTCTGTAGAATTCCGATTTCGGATGATGAGAAACAAGGCGCGAGAGATGCTTTTCTGACCAGTCATAGCGCTTGCCGGTTTCAAAAGCTGCGACACCTGCTCCGAAAAGAACGCGGTCATTTACAATGTCGTGCTTAGGAAAACGCTCGACGAGCTCGTTATAGAACTGGGCCGATTTTTCATAATTCTTGAAGTGGAGTTCTTTCTCACCGATGGCGAGAAGTTTTTCCGGCGCCCATTTGTAAACATCATAGTTCACCAGATCATCCGGATTCATCTGAGGAACACTGGCAATGGAGCGGCTTTTTCCTTTCACCTGAGAGGCGAAATATTTATTCTTTGATTCAAGCTCATTCATTTTGTAAGCAAGGTCCGAAATCTTCGC
>JAKFFP010000329.1:0-3114 GCA_036675045.1 Bacteriovoracales bacterium
AATGATGAAGATGATTTCCATAATCATGCTTCTGGCACTGTTGTGTGCCTCATGTAGCAAATCCGGTGGCGGAAGCGGTTCTTCAGACTCTTCTCAGGAAACTTCACTCGACGGAATTCCGGATACAGATACAGATGACAGCACCGACGACGACACATCTAATGACAATGTCACTGATAATGATCCTCCGGCCGATGAACCCGACGAAGTCCGGACTCTTCCGGATGGGGCCTACGACTTTGAAACCAATGTCACTTACGTAAATGCCACCAGCACTCAGAAGGCCAAGCTCAATAAGGCGCTTGAAATTATCAAGCTTGTCATCGCCACCGACGAATTCCGGAACAAGATCCTGAATCATACGTATGCCGGAAAAAAGACCTTCGTCGACAATGGCGGTTACACCAATTCCCAGATCTATCAGAAAATCCTCGATGGAGCAGAGAAACTTCAGCCGACTAAGGACAATGAAATGGATCTCGAAGTTGAGATGTACACCAAAAGTACAAGCACGGTCGGATATACCTATCCAAACTCGAAGCGCATCTGGGTGAATACGAAATTTTTTAACCAGTACACCGCTGCTGGAGTGGCCCACAATCTTATGCACGAGTGGCTACATAAATTAGGTTTCGGTCACGATGCTTCATACTCATCAAGCCGCGACTACTCGGTACCCTACGCCATCGGCGATCTCGTTGGAGAGATCGGAAAGGACTTCCTGTGAAAAATTTTATCCTCCTCGCAGCTCTTACTTATACTTGTCACGCCTTTGCTCATGTTGAGTATCGTGCCGGAGACGAAGACATTCCCACCCCATCACGCACGCAGAGAGCGAAACAATGTTTTAGCGAAGCAGTCTCCTCAGGATGTCATCATCCCCGTGACGGGCGCGAAGAATTTCGTGCGTGTGTTCGTGACCAGATAGGTTCGTTTTCATCCGGATGTCAGACCTTTATGACGAGACTCTACGGCAAAGGAAATTGAACTGTTTTAATTTGTCCGGCTTAAAATTAACAATTTATTTAGAAATGAGTTACAAAGGACAATATGGCACGAATCTTAATCGTTGAAGATGATCCGCAGATCTCCCGGGTGATGAAAATTAACCTGAAGCTTTCAGGTTATGAAACAGAAAACGTTTCTACCATTCACGACGCCTGGGAAATTCTTCGCAAGGATCACTTCGATCTTATGTGTCTCGATATCGGACTTCCTGACGGATCCGGGATTGATCTCTGTGAGAAAGTCAGAAATAACGGAGACGAAATCCCGATCCTCTTCATGAGCGCGCGCACCGATGAAGCGACGGTGGTAAAAGGAATCACGACGGGTGGTGATGATTACATCCGAAAACCCTTCGGGATGGAAGAACTGAAAGCGAGAATGAACAAGGTCATGAAGAGGTTCACGCCTCCCTCGGGACTTATCACTTTCGGGGGTCTCTCAATTGATCCCGTAAAACGCCTGGTCTCTATCGCAGGGGAAATCATCAGCATGGGGAGAAAAGAAATGGATATTCTCATGATCCTCACCCGCAGGGGTGGTGACATTGTCACCAGAGAATCGATTCTTTCCGCGCTTTATGACGGAGCCGATATGTATGACCGGACGGTTGATTCGCACATGAGTCACCTCAGAAGAAAACTTCGCGAGATCGCAGGTGATCAGCTGAAGATCACATCTGTCTATGGACTGGGATACCGCCTCGAATGGAAAGGAGCGGAATGAGGAGACTTGTCTACCTCAAGCTTTTTTTTATCAGTCTTCTCGGCGCTTTAATCCTGAGTTTCGTTTCTCTTGTCTTCATGGTCCGCATTTCCGACATGGTGGTCGCGGATTATCGTTACGGTTATCTCCTCTATATCGCACGAACCATTGAGCGCAGCACGGTCTACAAACCCGTGACCGATGTTAACGTGAACAGAATTCCATCTCCGCCTCCGCTGAACAGTGCCCTTTCGATCATAGAGCAAGGGTACGTGATGAATGAGACGGAGCTCGATGAATCTCTGACCCGGAAACTTTCCCGGAAATTCAAGATCAAAGACGATGAAGAAGGTTCCAAGCCGTCACTCTGGCTGGTCAATGACAAGGGTGAGATCCTCTCCGCCAATAATCTTCAGGGCATTCCCATCGAATGGGAAAAGCTCCCACGACCAAAGAAAGTTCATGGCATAACGTCCAATGACGGCGTCCTCTTTAATCCGAAGACCTTCGTCATCCGGCTGGATACGGAACCGAAAACCTATCTGGTTTCTCACAATCCCAAGACTCTCTTTCAGGGACCATTTCTCTGGATCCAGGGCATGCACACATTTACCACTGCGACACTGGCGATGTTTATCGCGCTCTCGCTTCTCTTCTTTTATCTGCGGAGGAAATCAAGAGAAGCGCGGGTGGTGCTGAATAAACTCGAGCAGGGTGATCTCAAAGCGAGATTCGATATCCACCGCTTCGATGAGTTCGGAAATCTCCTGGGAGACTTTAACCGCATGGCCGAGCAGATTGAGCGCCTGGTGAAAAGAGTTTCCATGACAGAGTCCTCCCGTTCGGAACTTCTCCAGGAACTGGGTCACGATCTCAGGACTCCCCTAACTTCTTTGAGCTCTTCTATTGAAACGCTGAATATTCATGACAAAGAACTGAATGAGAACGACCGGAATGAACTTTTCCAGATGATGAATTCCGACATCCATTATTTCAAGGAACTCCTGGAAAAACTCACCATCGTCGCCACGATTGAAGATCCGCACTATAAGTCATCCACGGAAGTGATTCAAATCGACAAGCTGCTGGACGCCGAAGTGAAAAATCGGGCACTCGGTGCCGATAAGATCAAATGGCAGTTCGTGAAGAAAAGTGACCTTGCGCCGGTGATTTTCGGCGACGAACATCTCATTACCCGTCTATTTAAAAATGCACTGGATAATGCCTCCCGCTTTGCCCGAAACACTATTGAAGTTCAGCTCCGTGAGCTTAAGGACACAATTGAGATCATGATCATGGATGATGGTCCGGGACTCACACCGGAAGCGATCAAGGCCTTCGGGAATCGCCGGGAAAGAAGATGTATCAAGGAAAGAAGTCACGAGTTCTCACTCGGGCTAGGTT
>JAKFFP010000109.1:0-3108 GCA_036675045.1 Bacteriovoracales bacterium
TCGCTGGAAAATTGAAGTAGCAGGGGCTCCGGTGATCGGAATTCTGATGATTGGTTATTACCAGCAGAAGATAGATATACAAGGAAACGTTCCCACTTTGAAAAGCATCTCCCTTGCAGACAATGTAGCAAGAGATAATCGCTTCGCTCTGGGGAACAATCTCTGCAAAGCTTCCGATGAGGCCCTTACCCTCGAGGCCTCACGAAGAAATCTGGATATCTACAGGGAAAAAAACAATCATCCTGAAATCAGCAGTAAGCGGGTCCTCGATGATCGGGCGCTTCTTCTTTTTGGCAGGAAGTTGTCGAGCTTCACCTACATGTACACATTTCCGGTAGTTATTGAAGTAGGAAATTAAAGTTGATCGTATTTCCGGGAATTACCGCGGGACTTTTCAACAGGATATTTTTCAGCATTCTTTTTGATCTTTTGAAGGACAGCACTTTCCAGATCGATCTCAGCTTTTTCTGAGATCCGGAAAAGATAAATGAATACATCTGCGATTTCTTCCTGAAGCTTAGCCTTGATCTCGGCATTGCTTTTGACCGCATTGGATTCATCTTCCTTCATCCACTGGAATATTTCCGCAAGTTCGGAACTCTCAACCGAAAGGGCCATGGAGAGATTCTTGACCGAGTGGAACTGATCCCAGTCACGTTCCCTGATAAAAGTTTCAATTTCCTGATGAATGCGTTCCAGATCAATTTTTTTCATTTCTCTTTTCTATCAAACACTAAAGCCGGTAGTCTAGGAAGATGCATCCCCGAAACCGCCATCAGGGCAGATATGATTTTAAGCTACTAATCAAGGCCTTGCCTGAGCTGTCGCGCTTTATCATCACGAAATTTGGCAACGAGACCATCGATTTCACCGATCCTCACGCGGTTAAGACTCTCAACCGGGCACTCCTCATGTCCATGTATGGAATCAGCTATTGGGATATCCCTGATCAATTCCTTTGTCCGCCGATCCCCGGGCGCGCGGATTACATCCACACCGTCGCTGATCTCGTGAAAGGGAAGAGAGACTCATCTGTCCGCGTGCTCGACATTGGAACCGGCGCTAATTGCATCTATCCTCTGATCGGGAACGCGGAATATAGCTGGAGATTCGTTGCGACTGATATTGATCAGGAAGCCGTGAAGAACTCGCAGCAAATCGTCGCAAAGAATAATCTTTCGGATCAGATTGAGATCAGATTCCAGGGAGATCAGAAAAAAATCTTCGACGGCATCATACGGCCTGATGAGAAATTTCATCTCACTATGTGCAATCCTCCTTTTCATGGTTCACCCGAAGAGGCCCGGCTTGGCACAGAAAGGAAATGGAAAAATCTCGGAAAAAAAGGGAAGGCGCTTAATTTCGGCGGCAAAGGACACGAGCTCTGGTGTCCGGGCGGGGAATTGGCCTTTGTCACATCTATGATCCGGGAAAGCAAAACTTTCGGGAACCAGTGTCAGTGGTTCACCAGCCTGGTTTCGAAGGAAGAATACCTGAAAGATTTTGGAAAAATACTGAAAGAGAACGACGCAAGAGAAAGCCGGGTTCTTAAGATGGAACAAGGCCAGAAGAAAAGTCGTGTCCTGGCGTGGACTTTCCAAAAGCCCTGAGAGTAGAGTCAGTTCATGAAATGGACGCTTCTCTTCCTTTTATGTTTTCGCCTGAGCGCAGCAGTCACAGAGTCAGGATCCGATCATTTTGACGGAAAATATTTTTTTAATCCCGGTCAGGAAGATAAGAATTCTTTTTTCGATCTCTTAAAGTGGAAGTTCACTTCCCGTCCGGCCGAATGGCCGGAGCATGTTCCAAATAAAGATTACCCGGCACCCATTTTGCCGGAAGGGAAGAAGGCCACATTCACCTTCATTAATCATGCGACTTTTCTCATCCAGACGCCGCAGGTGACTTTTATCACCGATCCTGTTTTTTCAGAGAGAGTGAGTCCCTTTAAATTCATTGGACCCAAAAGGGTAAGAGCGCCGGGCGTGGCACTGGATAAGCTTCCGGTGATTGATGTTGTGATGGTTTCTCATAATCACTACGATCACATGGATCTGGATTCTCTCAGGGCGCTGGACGCGAAATTTCATCCGCTCTTCATTGTTCCCCTGGGCAACAGAGAGTTTCTGGTGGAAAGAGGACTGCAAAATGTCATCGAACTCGACTGGTGGGAAGAGCATAAAGTAAAAGATGCCATCATCACCTTTACGCCCACGCAACACTGGTCTTCCCGCACTCTCTGGGACAAATACGAAACACTCTGGGGGAGTTATATGGTGACTCTGCCCGGTTTCAAGTTCTACTTTGGGGGAGACACCGGATACGCGGAACACTTTCGCGACATCAAAATGCGCCTTGGTGCACCGGATGTGGCCCTGCTGCCGATGGGTGCATATGAACCCAGATGGTTCATGAAAAAACACCATCTGAACCCGGCGGAGGCCATTCAGGCCCACGCAGACTTAGAGGCAGGTCATTCTTTCGGCATGCATTTCGGCACTTTTCAGCTGACCGATGAAGGGATAGATGCGCCGGTCTTTGATTTAAATAAAACTCTTGGCGAAATAACCAATTTCACCATTCTGGATCAGGGTGAAGGACAGTCTTTTTAAGGTTCCCGTATCAGTTGGGCCAGAGATTGAACTCTCTCTGGATTCTCGCTTTCTCATCTTCACTGAACTTATTTCCGTCAATCGAGAGATGAGAAAGTTTCTTCATCTTTTTCACGAGATCAGGAAAATTCTGAAAAGCATTCGCATCTAAGTTAAGACGCCTGAGCTTCTGGAGGGCAGGGAAGGATTGCGGGAGAGACGAAAGCTCATTTCCCGATAGATTCAATTCTTCCAGTTCCGTCAGCATGGAGAATTCTTCCGGAAGAGATTCCAGTGAGCAGGATTTGAGAGTGAGTGACTTTAGGGGAGCATTGATCTGGCCCAGGGGAAAGGTGAGTCTCCGTACCGGAGTTTCCAGAATTTTCAGATTTTCCAGTGAAGGGAGAGTGAAGACTCCGGAAATGTCACCTTTAAATGAGGGCCACCTGAGGGAGAGGATTTTCAGCTTTTCCCAGGGGTGACCAATGCGTGGGAAATTTTCCACTCCTCCGTCGAG
>JAKFFP010000183.1:0-3097 GCA_036675045.1 Bacteriovoracales bacterium
ATCGTTCCGCTGGGTGTTCTCCCGGGAAGTCTCCTTGCTGCCATTGGGACGATTTATGATGTTCCTGAGGCCAGGTATTTTTCATCGGTTCTTTCCTGGGCCCTGAGCGATGCGCTTGGAATTCTTCTCATTGCACCCGCGATGTTTGCCTGGACTTCCGGCACGAAGTATTTCGGTGACCGGAAGGAGGCTGTGCTCCTGGGTTCATTACTTGTGGTTTTTTCGGTGGTGGTGCTGCTTCACCCGGGTGAAAAAGTCATCGACCGGACATTTTTTTCTTTTCTTATTTTCTTTGCCGCCTGGGCCGCTGTTCGCTTCGGATCGAGGGGAGTCACCCTGGCATTGATTGTGATTGATCTGGTTCAGGTGTGGGCAACGGTCCATGGATATGGAGCTTTCGCGAATCTCGATCTCGAGCCTTATCAGCGATTGTTTACGCTGCAATTATTTGTCACGAACCTGGGAATTCTCATGCTGATCCTGGCGGCGGCGCTGGAAGAGCAGATGGACCTGAGGTTCCGGGCGGAGAGTGCCACCCGCATGCGAGATGATTTTATTTCGGTTGCCTCACATGAATTAAAAACACCTCTCCAGTCACTCAAAATGGGAATTCAGATTCTAAATAACTACATCATGAAAGGACAAATCCGGACGGTTCCGGAAGAAAAACTCAAACGTCTGGCGCGGATCGCAGACCTTGAGATCAGTCGCTTCGCTAACTTGATCAATGATCTCCTGGATGTTTCCCGCATTTCCTCCGGGAATATGGTGCTGAATAGGGAAGATGTGGACCTTCTGAAATTAGTCCAGGTTGCAGTTGAATTGCAGCGGACTGAGCTCGAAAAATCCGGTTCTCTCGTCACGGTCACGGGACAAAAGGATATTCATGGTAATTGGGACCAATCCCGGATTGAGCAAGTGATGGCAAATATAATTTCCAACGCTATCAAATACGGAAACGGGCTTCCCATCATGATAGATGTCAAAGAGGAAGGGGAGTATGCAGTCATCACTGTCACTGACCACGGCGTGGGTATCATGAAAGAAGACCAGGAAAGAATTTTCGAGCGCTTTGAACGTGCAGTCCCGACCAGAGAGTACAGTGGAATGGGTTTGGGATTATTTATTGCGAACCAGATTATAGAGGCACATCATGGACATATCAGAGTGGAAAGCATGAGAGGAAGCGGAACGATATTTAAGATTCAGCTTCCTCTTAACGTGAAGCCAGACGATGTCCAGCCATATTGGCAACCCGAACATCATGATTATCAGGGGCAGATCTTCCATTGATCTGGGGCCAATCCTCCTCGGTATTCTTTTTCCGCTTCTTGCCCATTCAGTTGATCGCGTCTCATCCTATGAGCGGATGACGAATTTCGGCATGGTGTATGGAATGCAATGGACCGTCTATGTTCTTACTCAGAAACCGGCCATCGAGGATCACGGATCCTTCGAGGGTCAGTTACTCTGTTTGGCAGTCTCACGCGTCCTACGCAAACATCAGACAAAAGTGTGCTGGAATCTAATCGAGGAGGATGAATTTTTTTGGTGGCACTTCCTGCATCGAAAGAAGAATTCCTTCCTTGAGACCCACCTTCGGAAGGAGAATTTCCGAGATCTTCAATTTCTGCATGAGCTTCTGCGTGAGCATGGTGGCCGGCAGGATGACATCCGCCTGGTTCTCTGTGAGTTCAAGCCCACGGATGCGTTCGATGTAGGACATTGAGAGGATGATATCTTCCATATGCGAAATCTCAGAAAAGGTTGCAAGCTGTGAAGTGGGCTTTCCCAGAGTTTTTTTTCTGATCTTGCCGATCCGCCTGAGGTTTCCGCCCGTTCCGACGAAAAAATCGGGTTTCTTCTTTCCGAAGTGTTCCCGGATAAAAGTGAGCATGCGTTCGAGCTCGAAATTGATTTTCTTCTCGAGTTCCACCTGGTCCTTGTAGTTCAGGAGGCGGACTGTTCCGACATTGAAGCTTTTCACACCTGCGATGTGGCCTTTCCTGATGAGAGTCAGTTCGGTAGAGCCTCCGCCAATGTCCATTAACATCACATCGTGATCACGAAAATCGAGCTGGGACTTCACCGCTTCGCAGATAGTATTGGCCTCTTCTTTTCCGCGAATAATTTCTATCTCGATTCCCGTATACTTCAGGATATTCTCCACCAGAACCGGCGCGTTCATGGCATCTCTCATCGCTGAAGTGGCCATGCACCTGACTTCCGTCACGCCGTAGGCGGCAAAGGTGTGGAAGAGTTCGATAAAAGCATTTTCCGTTTCTTCCATCTTCCGGGGAGAGATAAATCCCCCGTTGAAAACGTCCTGACCGAGGCGCAGTGGCACCCTGAAGTTCTTGATCACGATGAGTTCACTGCCGATTCTACGGGCAATGAGCGCGCGCATGGCATTTGACCCCAGATCAATGGCCCCGTAGGTGGTGTTTTTCAGGAAGTATTTTAAAAATGCCGGCATCAAAAAAAAGGCCCGCAAGTGCGGGCCCCTCAAAGTTTATTTTGTAAGTCTTTTCTGCAGATTCTGATTGATGGCCTCAAGGAACTGCTCAGTTGTGAGGTACTTGTCAGCTGTGACTTTATCTCCGTGAATGCAGACCGCGAGATCCTTCGTCATTTTTCCTTCTTCAACTGTCTTGATACAAACTTCCTCAAGGGTTTCACAGAAAGTCTGGAGATCCTTGTTTCCGTCGAGTTTTCCGCGATGATGAAGTCCGCGTGTCCACGCGAAGATCGACGCCATCGGGTTAGTAGAAGTTGGTTTTCCCTGCTGGTGCAGGCGATAGTGTCTGGTCACGGTTCCGTGAGCAGCTTCCGCTTCAATAGTTTTTCCATCAGGAGTCATGAGAACAGAAGTCATGAGACCGAGTGAACCGAAGCCCTGGGCGACAGTGTCTGACTGAACATCGCCGTCGTAGTTCTTACATGCCCAGACGAATCCGCCGGACCACTTCATACAAGCAGCAACCATGTCATCGATCAGGCGATGTTCGTACACGATGCCTTTTGCTTCAAATTTCTTCTTGTACTCTGAATCAAAGATGTCCTGGAAGATATCCTTGAAGCGGCCGTCGTATTTTTT
>JAKFFP010000281.1:0-3076 GCA_036675045.1 Bacteriovoracales bacterium
GTCCTTCCTTTCGATGAAGCCACTTCCGCTCTTGATAATGAATCAGAAAAAATCGTTCAACGTGCACTCGACAGAGTTGCCGGACATAAAACTGTTATCGCTGTTGCTCACAGGCTTTCAACTCTTAAAGACTTCAACCGTATTGTTGTTATGAAAGATGGCGTGAAGATTGAAGAAGGCTCACATGATGAGCTCATAGCGAAAAACGGTGAGTACCGTAAGCTCTACGAACTTTCTCAGCGGACTTGATCTGTCTCTCTGACCGCAAAATCCATTCCCCAACCGGCGATTTTCACATTCCATTTCGAAGGAATGAGTCGCGGCAAAAATGCAAAAAGCTTATTGATGAAACCCGGGATGATGACTGTTTTTCCTCTCAAGGCTCCTTCAAGTCCTATGCGCGCGACCTTGTGAGAGGCCATGAGCGGATTAATCCCTTTGAGCGTTTGATTGTTATTCACCAGGAACTCAGTCGCCGTTCCGCCGGGACATAAGCACGATATCCGTACGTTTGTATTCTTTAGTTCCTCCGCCAGGATCTCTGAGAAAATTTTCACATAAGTTTTTGAAGGAGCGTAGACCGTAAAACGTGGAGCGGGTTGAAAGGCCGCCACTGAGGCCACGTTCATAATGAGAGATGGTTTTCCATGCGCGAGCATGTGCCGGGCAAAGAGATGCGTGCTGGTTGTGAGTGTCACCATATTCAGCTGCATGATTTTTTTATGATCATCGAGAGTTGCTTCCGTGAATTTTCTCCACGGTCCAATGCCAGCATTATTGATCAGCATGTCGACGGTTTTTCCGTCTTTCGTGGCCTCCCGGAGAAGCGTTTCGGAAGCATCGGCAAGACAAAGGTCCAGAGAAAGAATTTCTACTTCCACTCCATGTTGAGAGCGAAGCTGTGTGGCGAGGGATTCCAGCTGTTCTTTTCTCCTCGCTACGAGGAAAAGATTAGTTTTTCTGGCCGCGAGAAGCCGGGCAAAATCTGCTCCGATTCCAGCTGATGCACCGGTGATGACTGCGCGATTGGGATTTTTCATAGCTAAAGGATATCTCTGATGCAGGGCTTCGCCGACGGAAAAAAAATTCCTCTGCGTCAGGCGAAAATTGATTTAGTCACCCCTATGTCCCCATGATAAAATTTCGTCGATTATTCAACCTCAGGAGTGCATTGTGTCAGAAGTAAATCTGAAGTCCATGGCCGATCTGGTCGCCCATTCAAAACATCGCGGTTTCATTTTTCAAAGCTCGGAAGTTTATGGCGGTCTTGGATCATGCTGGGACATGGGCCCACTGGGAGTCGAACTAAAAAACAACATCAAGCAAGCCTGGTGGAAGGCGATGACTTTCCGTGATGACATCGATGGCGTGGACGCTGCCATTCTCATGCACCCGACGGTGTGGAAAGCTTCGGGCCACGTTGATAACTTTAGTGATCCGATGGTGGATTGTAAAATCTGTAAAGGGCGCTTCCGCGCCGACAACATCGATCTCAAGGCTCCTTGTCCGACTTGTAAGGCGAAAGACTCATTCACTGAACCAAGAAACTTCAATCTCATGTTCTCAACCCAAATGGGTGCGGTCGAAGATTCTTCGGCCAAGGTTTACCTCCGTCCGGAAACGGCCCAGGGGATTTTTGTGAACTTCCCGAACGTCCAGACGACGATGAGAAGAAAGCTTCCTTTCGGAATTGCCCAGATCGGGAAAGCCTTCCGTAACGAAATCACTCCGGGGAACTTTATTTTCAGAACCCGCGAGTTTGAGCAGATGGAAATGCAATACTTCATTAAACCCGGCACGCAGGCCGAAGCCATGGAGCAGTGGAAAGCTCTCCGCTGGCAGTGGCACCTTGATAACGGTCTTCGTCCGGAGCGCCTGCGCTGGAAGAAGCATGATGAACTCGCTCACTATGCTGATGCCGCTTTTGATATCGAGTATGAATTCGCTCACGGCTGGGGTGAGATGGAAGGGATCCACTCACGCACGGACTTCGATCTGAAACAGCATGAGCAATTTTCCGGGAAAAATCTTCACTACACTGACCAGATGGATGGAAATAAAAAATACATCCCATACGTTCTTGAGACTTCGGTTGGATGTGACCGCTGCATGCTCGCCGTGATGAGCGATGCTTACCGCACGGAATTCCCGGGAGATCCTGAGAAAGAACGCGTGGTCATGAGATTCAAGCCAAGCCTCGCTCCGATCAAGGCAGCGATCATGCCGCTCATGAAGAAAGCAGAGCTTGAGCCGACTGCGCAGAAACTTCTCCGTGAACTTCAGAAAGATTTCAAGTGTGAGTACGACACAGCTGGCTCTATCGGTAAGCGCTACCGTCGTCAGGATGAGATCGGTACTCCGGTCTGTATCACGATCGACTACGACACGATCACCGATAACGCTGTGACCGTTCGTGACCGCGATACCATGGTTCAGGAAAGAGTTGCTCTCGATAAAGTTAAGTCATACATCAAAGAAAAATTTTCTCTCTAATCCGGAGACAGGAAGAATATGAAAAAATGGGTCTATAAGTTTTCAGCAGAACAGACTGACGGGAACAAAGACATGAAGGGCCTTCTAGGCGGTAAGGGTGCAAACCTCGCTGAGATGTGTTCCATGAAACTTTCAGTGCCACCGGGATTTACGGTTACGACAGAGGCTTGTCTTGATTTTTATAAGACCAACAAAGAGATCTCAAAGGAAATCCGGGATCAGGTGACTGAGGCACTTGGTTGGGTGGAAAAGCTCACAAACAAGAAGTTCGGTGATCTTGAAAATCCATTGCTCTTCTCTGTCCGCTCAGGTGCCAGAGCATCGATGCCGGGAATGATGGATACGGTGCTTAACCTTGGACTCAATGACAAAACTGTTCTTGCCCTCGCTAAGAAAACAAACAACCCAAGATTTGCCTGGGACTCTTACAGACGATTTATCCAGATGTTCTCGAACGTTGTTCTCGGTGTGAACACTTCACATCTTGAAAGCAATATGGAAGATCTGAAAGAGGCCCGCGGTGTTCATGAGGACACTGCACTTACAGCTGCTGATCTCGAAGAGCTGGTGAAAGTTTATAAAT
>JAKFFP010000337.1:0-3074 GCA_036675045.1 Bacteriovoracales bacterium
AAAATTACATGTTCACTCAACGCCAGAAAGAGCGTATTGATTCGGTACTCGATTATCTGAAACCCTACTTGCAGGACAAAGCACTCCAGGATTGGAATTTTGCGAGCATGACTTTGTACGCTTTTCTTGATTGGGCCATTTTCAGAAATATCGTCTCGATCGAAGCTCGCCCAGAGTGCAGAAAGTTTCTGGATCAGCATTCTCATCGCCCTGAAGTAACCGCTACCAATATTCCCAAGGTATAAATATGAAACTAAATAAGTACATCGACCACACTCTGCTGAAACCTGAAGCGACACTTGCGCAAATTGAAAAACTCTGTGCCGAGGCCCGTGAACACCAGTTCGCCTCTGTTTGCGTGAATTCTTACTACGTAAAAAAATGCTCGCAACTTCTGCAGGGATCCGAAGTAAAAGTCTGCACCGTTGTGGGATTCCCGCTCGGAGCATCTACCATGGAAACCAAACGCTTTGAGGCGATGAAGTCTTCCGCCGAAGGGGCCAGAGAAATAGACATGGTGATGAATAACTCAGCGGTGAAATCCGGTGACTGGCAGTACGTCCAGGACGACATGGCCTCGCTTGCCCAGATCTGTCATCAACAGGGCGGCATCCTCAAAGTCATCCTTGAAACCTGTCTTCTGACTGAGGAAGAAAAGAAGAAGGCTTGTGAGATCGCAAAACGGGCGGGAGTTGATTTCGTGAAAACATCGACCGGCTTCTCAACCGCAGGGGCCACAGCGGAAGATGTGAAACTCATGCGCTCAATCGTTGGTGAAAACATCGGTGTTAAGGCCAGCGGTGGAATTCGTGATGTGGCCACGGCGATGAAGATGATCGAGGCCGGAGCGACACGTCTGGGAACGAGTGCCAGTGTGGAAATCGTGAAGGGCCTCGTAGGAAAAGAAAATTACTGAAATAGAAACAAGGGCACTCTGTTCAGATGCCCTTGAGTTTCACCAGGCGGAGCTTCCCTACCTTCAGTATCACTTCCTGCCCTTTCTCTAAGACAAAAGTCTCAGCACTGACGGTTTTCCCGTCAATTTTCACGGCATTTTGCTTCAGCAGGCGTCGTCCTTCTCCATTACTCTCGATGAACTTGAGTTCTCTCATGAGATCAAGAAGCGGAATCTGTCCATGCTGGCGCTCTGATACCTCTACGTCATCAAGGATTTGCTTCTTCGAAAAACGCGCTTCGAATTTTTCTCTCTCTTCTTTCCCGGAAGCTTCACCGTGATAATAGCCGGTGACTTCGGCAGCGAGAGCTTTTTTCCCTTCCATCGGATGAAGCGCCCCGGAAGTAAGATCAGCGATTGTCTTGTCGACTTCCGCTGCCGGTTTTCTGGAAAGAAGAAGATAATATTTTTTCATGAGCTCATCAGAGATCGACATGAGCTTACCGAACATGTTCGTCGGTGTGTCTGTAAGGGCGATGTAATTGTCCATCGACTTCGACATTTTGTTCACGCCGTCGGTACCTTCAATCAATGGCATGGTGAGAATGCACTGAGGTTCCTGCTCGTACGCATGTTGAAGATGACGACCCATCATGAGATTGAAGGTCTGATCAGTTCCACCGAGCTCAAGATCCGCTTTCAGATGAACGGAGTCGTAGCCCTGAAGAAGTGGATAAACCATCTCATGAAGATAAATGGCCTCTGAGTTTGTGTAGCGCTTGTTGAAATCATCACGCTGAAGCATGGCCCCGACAGTTCCCTTTGCCATCAATTGAATGAGCCCAAGTCCGTCAAATTTTCCGAGCCATTCCCGGTTGAACACAACATGAGTCTTAGTCATGTCGAGTACTTTTCCGACCTGCTCTTTATAGGTCTCAGCGTTTTTCTTAACTTCTTCTTCGGTGAGAATAGGTCTCGTCTTATTCTTGCCGGTGGGATCACCAATCTGCGCGGTATAGTCGCCAATAAGAAAGTAAACTTCGTGCCCGAAGTCCTGAAGGAGCCGAAGCTTCTGGAGAACAACTGTGTGGCCGAGGTGAATATCCGGACGCGAGGGATCTGCCCCGAACTTAATCACCAGAGGCTTCTGCTTTTCGAATGATTTTTTAAGCTTCTTCAGTAATTCATCTTCAGGGATGATTTCGAAAGCTCCACGCTTAAGTTCTTTAAGCTGATCTGAAGGCGGAACAGTAATACGGGCCATAGCTTCTCCTTAGCCAGATCATTTTATGGGAATCAGACCCGCCAGCCAACTTTTTTAAGCCAGAGTTCAAACTCCTGGGCTTTTTTCACGGGGTCTTTGGGAGGTCTTTCCTCAGTCACCCGTGAAACATCTGCGGGCATGGGAGGAAGACCCATGGATCTTCTCCTGTAAGGCAGCGATGATATATCCTGAATGGGTGTGGGCTTCATTTCGCCATCGACCCAGTCGAAATTCGTTCCATAGAGTTGTGGTTTCCCTTCAAAGAACAACACACGGTCCTCAGTACAGGCCAGGAGTTCCAGATCATAGTCCTGGGAAGCGGCGGCCAGTCTCATATGAGTGAGGCACTCGCGGATGAAGTCAGGAAGAGAGATCGAGTGCATGATGATAACCCAGGCCAGACGGGCCCCTTTCTCACCAGCATTAGAGAGCACCGGAAATCCGTTTTTATCGATCAGCGCTTTGAGCTTATTCGCATTTTCGATGTGAACTTTTTCCATTTCCTTGTGATAAGCATCAGACAGAATTCCGCGCGAGATGAGTCCCTCACGAATGAAGTGATCCCTTTCCACCAGTGGTGAAAGTTTAGAGATCCAGAATTCTTCCATTTATTTTCCTAGCGGAAGCTCGTGAGAAGTCCCAAAGATGATGTAGGATGGAAGAGCTCTTTGTCATGAAAACCATGCTCTCTGAAATCATGCTGATATTTTAGCATGAATTTTACCTGCCCCATCTTGAAGAATTCCACAGAATGGCTGTAGCAAAGGTGAATATGCTGATTCTGTCGGACATGATAAATCGTGCTGGCAGTTACGCTTGGGGTATTTTTTCCGTGAAATTTACAGACCAGACAGTTCTCGCTCATGTGAGTATTATCGTGCTGTGTAAAGAATTTCTTTACCTGAATTCTCTTTA